>DASSBS010000051.1:0-2747 GCA_035698445.1 Woeseiaceae bacterium | reverse complement strand
GGCGGCCATGGCTAGCGTAACGTCCGCGGGCTACGACCGGAGCACCGGCGAACGTTTCGCGTCGCGATCGGAAGTCATCGCGACCCACGGCATGGCGGCAACGAGCCAGCCGCTCGCGACCCAGGTGGCGCTGGAGATCCTGAAGGCAGGCGGCAGCGCGGTGGATGCGGCCATCGCCGCTAATGCGGCGCTCGGGGTGATGGAGCCGACGGGCACCGGGATCGGCGGCGACCTGTTCGCGATCGTGTGGGATGCGGAAAAGGAGGAGCTGACCGGCTTGAACGCCTCGGGCCGCTCGCCGCGATCGCTCTCGTTGCAATACTTCCGCGAGCAGGGCCTGACGGAGATTCCGTACGTGGGCCCGCTGCCGGTCAGCGTGCCCGGCGCCGTGGACGGCTGGTTCGAGCTGCACGAGCGTTACGGGCGCCTGCCGATGGAGGAGCTCCTCGCGCCGGCGATCGCCTACGCCCGGGACGGATTCCCGGTCTCGGAGGTCATCGCGCACTACTGGGAGCTGGACGCGAGAACGCGGAAGGAATTCCCCGGCTTCAGCGAAACGTTCCTGCCGGGCGGCGAGGCTCCAGACAAAGGCGACGTCTTCCGCAACCCGCGGCTCGCGGCGACTTACGAGACGATCGCCGCCGGCGGCCGCGACGCTTTCTACCAGGGCGACATCGCCCGCAAGATCGACGCCTGCATGGCCGGGCACGGCGGCTTCCTGGGCTATGACGACCTGGCGCGGCACGACTCGGAATGGGTCGAGCCGCTGTCGACCAATTACCGCGGCTACGATGTTTACGAGCTGCCGCCGAACAGCCAGGGGGTTGCCGCGCTGCAGATGCTGAACGTCCTCGAGGGCTTCGACCTGCGCGCGATGGGCTTCGGCAGCGCCGATTACGTGCACACTTTCGTCGAGACGAAGAAGCTCGTATACGAGGATCGCGCGAAATACTACGCCGATCCGGATTTCTACGATGCGCCGCTCGAAACGCTGCTGGCGAAGTCCTACGCCGACCGGCGGCGGGAGCTGATCGATCCCGCGCGCGCGGCGGACACTTACCCGGCGGGCGATTCGGCGCTCGAGAAGGGCGACACGATCTACCTTACCGTTGCCGACGAGCAGGGCAACATGGTGTCGCTGATCCAGAGCAACTACGGCGGCATGGGGTCGGGCATGGCCCCCGGCGACCTGGGCTTCTGCCTGCAGAACCGCGGCGCGCTGTTCAGCCTGGAGGAGGGACACGCCAATGTTTTCGAGCCCGGCAAGCGGCCGTTCCACACGATCATCCCGGCGTTCGTGATGAAAGACGGGAAGCCGTACCTGTCGTTCGGGGTCATGGGCGGCTCGATGCAGCCGCAGGGCCACGCACAGATCCTCGTCAACCTGATCGACTTCGGCATGAACCTGCAGGAAGCGGGCGATGCGCCGCGCATCCGGCACAGGGGTTCTTCGCAGCCGACGGGCGAGGTGATGGCGGACGGCGGCGCCGTTTACCTGGAGAACGGATTTTCCGAGGAGGTCCGCGACGAATTGCGCCAGCGCGGGCACGCCATCGCGACCGGGCCGACGGCTTACGGCGGCTACCAGGCCATCCGCCGCGACCACGGGCAAGGCGTGTATTACGGTGCTTCCGAATCGCGCAAGGACGGCCAGGCCGCCGGATATTGACTATGCGTAACGACATCTACCTGACGGGTATCACCACGACGGGCACGCCGCACATCGGCAACTACGTCGGGGCGATCCGCCCCGGCATTGCCGCGAGCAAGGATCGTTCGAAACGGAACTATTACTTCCTCGCCGATTTCCATGCGCTGGCGAAAGCGGAGGACCCTTTGAGGATCCAGCGCTCGACGCTCGAGATTGCCGCGGCCTGGCTGGCGCTGGGGCTCGATACGGAAAACGCCGTCTTCTACCGCCAGTCCGACATCCCGGAAATCACGGAGCTGACCTGGATCCTCACGAGCATGACGGCGAAGGGCCTCATGAACCGCGCGCACTCGTACAAGGCGATCGTGCAGGCGAACGAGGAGAGCGGCAACAGCGACCCCGACAAGGGCATCTCGATGGCCCTTTACAGCTATCCGATCCTGATGGCGGCCGATATCCTGATGTTCAAGGCGACGAAGGTGCCGGTGGGGCGCGACCAGAAGCAGCACGTCGAGATGGCGCGCGATATCGCGCAGCGCTTCAACCACCACTACGGCGAGCTGTTCGTGCTGCCGGATCCCGCGATCGGCGAGAAGACGGCCGTGCTGGCGGGCCTCGACGGCCGCAAGATGAGCAAGAGCTACAACAACACGATTCCCCTGTTTGCCGACGAGAAAAAGCTGCGCAAGCTCATCATGAAAATCAAGACCAACAGCCTCGAGCCGGGGCAGCCGAAGGACACGCGCGACTCGACGCTGTTCGATATCTACAAAGCCTTCGCGGCGGATGCGGAAATCGACGCGATCGAGCAGCGCTACGCCCAGGGCATCGCCTGGGGCGAGATGAAGCAGGTCCTCTTCGAGTACCTGGACGAGCACCTGAAGGACTCCCGCGAGGAGTACCGGCGCCTGGTGGAGAATCCGGCAGCGGTGGAGAAGGAACTGTCGAAAGGCGCCGAGAAGGCCCGCTCGGTTGCAACGCCGTTCCTGAAGGAGATCCGGCATGCCGTGGGCATACGGAAACTCGGATAGCGCTCATCCTGATATAATGAGCCGCCCGATGCGGCGGATCAGCCGCGGCCTGCAACTCCGAACCA
>DASSBS010000050.1:0-4081 GCA_035698445.1 Woeseiaceae bacterium | reverse complement strand
GAGGGAGCCATTGTCCCAAACACCCCCCGCCGGCCCTGCCGACCGCGACAACGCAGCCATCATCCCGCCGATGACCGGTGCGGCCGAACGCGGCAAATCCATCCGGCCGGTGCGGCCGACCGCGAAAACGCAGCCACGATTACCCCGCCCCGCCGTTCAGGCACGCGGCGACAGTGCGGCTTCTACAGCGTCGCGGTTCAGGTGGTATTCGCAGATGATGCGGCCGGCGATTTCGACGACCGGGATGCGGGTGCCGAACTGGCGCTGCCACGGTCCGTGACCGTCGATATTGCGCACCTCGAGCTCGGCACGGCCGCGCACCAGCGGGGCAAGCTGCTCGATTAGCTGCTCGCAGAGGTGGCAGCCGGGTCGGCTGTAGACGATCACCGCGGGATGGCTCACGACCGTTCCGGAGCGGCCCCCCGTGGCGGCGAGATCCTTTCGGAGATGATCGGCACGCAGCGGCCCAGGCGGCCGCTTTGCCTGAGCGAGCGGCGCCCGTGCCACGCGCCGGCAAGGAGCCCGAGCACGGCGCCGGCGACGGCCGCGAGGTCATTGCCCGGTGCGAGGAGGGCCGCAAACAGCGCCGCGGCGATGAGGCCGGCGAGCGGCAGCCCGTAGGCGAGCCACGCGGCACGGACGAGCTCGGCGGGAACGAATTCGAGCCGCACGCGGTCCCCGGCTTCGAGCGCCATGCCCTCGGCCAGCTTCGCTTCGATGACGGCGGGCTTGCGGCGCTGGCCGAACAGGCCGGCACCGCAGCCGCGTCCGGCAGCACAGCGCGCGCAGACCGCGGAGGATTCGACGGACACGGTGGCGCGCTCCCGGCCGGCGGCGATGACGCGCGCTTCCGGCGCGTCCGCCGCCCGGGTCAGCGAAGCTGCATGGAGGTGGCGATTCGTTGCACCGTCTCCGCCGGCACTTCACCGATGGCCGTGACCTGGTGGCTGCCGACCTGGATACTGAAGGAATTGGAGGCGCCGACGTTCGAACGCCGCGCAATGCTCTGGTCCTGCCCTTCGGCGATGAATACGGAGACCATGGCGAGACCGTCGCCGTAGACGATATGGGTCACCGGCTCTTCGGCGCCCGGCAGCCGCTCGTGCCGTGTGGACATGACGCGGAAGCCGGCCGGCAGGTCGTTGCAGACCCAGTCGGTTTCGATCTCCGTCGTTTCGACGCGCTGGGGATCGGTGTACCAGGTGAAATTCTCGAGGCTTATCGACGGCTCGATCCGGGCGCCGTTGCCGCCGGTGACGAAGCGGATGTCGGCGAACTTGAGCTGCTCGATGGGATTCCCGTCGGTGCCCACGAGCTCCGTGCGCAGCGGAAAACCGGTTTCGCGGTCGAGCCAGAGGCGATGGCCGAACCGGTAGGCATCATGCGGGCGGATCGCGATGAGCACCGACGAGCGCCCGGCGACCCGCTCCTCGCGCACGATCGACAGGTCGTAGGCGCTGCCGAACTGCGCGCCGCTGGTCGGCAGGGCCGAAAACAGTGCGCTCTCGTCCTTCCATTCCTCGATCAGGACCGACTTCGATTCCGGCAGGATGCAGCGGACTTCGTTGCCGACGCGGATGATTTCAAGGCCCTTGCCTTCCTGCGTGATGAGCTTTTCGTTGACCACGCCGTCCACGATCTTGTGCACGACCTTGAGCGCCTGCGATTCGCCGTTCTGCCGGCGGATTACCGTGCCTTCGTATTCCAGCGTCGAAATCGCCTGCGACATCCGGTCGAGCCATGCGACAGGCCCTTCCGGCTCCGCCGCCGCGGCGGTCGTGCCGGCCACCAGCAAAACGGCGCACAGCGCCTGCATGGTGCCGCGTGCTGTCCTGGCTTCCCCGCAGTCCCTCATCGGCATAGGTCAGGGTGTCTGTTCTGGTTGTTCGTCATCGTCGCTGCCGTCGCTCGCCTCCGGATCGCCGGCCGGTGCATCGATCGGGGTCGTCATGGCCGCTTCGGGCTCTATTTCAACCAGCTCACCGCGCCTGAGCTCCAACGTCACGAATCGCGTGAGGATACCATTCGGCCCCAGGTCCGAGGAGGTCTCGCCGTGCCGCACGTAGTACTGCCTGAGCGTTTCGCTGGCCGGCCGTTGGGACAGCGCGTCGGACGGGCTCGGTTCGGTATAGCCGACCTCGGCGGTGGCGCCGCCGGCGACGGCCGCCTCCGGGCGGGCGGAGTTGTCCACCTCGAGCCTTTGCAGGCTCACCAGCGCCAGTCCGGCAACCGTCGCGGCAACGGCCACTCCGGCCACGGGGCGTAACCAGCGGGACGGCGATCTCCCCGCTGCCGCAACTGTCTCTGTCGGCTGTTCTTCGCCGAGCGCATTCGCAATGCGGCCCCGCAGGTCGCTCATCCCCGAGATTTCGCGTTCGCCGCGCACCGCACGCCCGATACGCAAGTATTGCGCAACGAGTTGCCGCAGCGCCGCGTCCTGGCTCAGGCGCCGCAACAGCAATTCGGTTTCGTTTTCCGCGAGCTCGCCGTCGACGAAGGCGGAAACCTGCATTCTCAAGGCGTCATTCATAAGTCACCAGGCTGCGTCGTGTTCATATTCTTTTGTGGTCTACGAGGTTGCCGATTTTCTTGCCGATCGCATCCCGCGCACGGAAGATGCGCGAGCGAACGGTGCCAACGGGACAGTCCATTGTCTGGGCGATTTCTTCGTAACTCATGCCGTCCAGCTCACGCAGCACGATGGCCGTGCGCAGGTCGTCGGGCAGCGCTTCGATGGCGCGTTCGACGGTTTCATGCAGCTCACGGCTCAGGGTCACGCCTTCCGGCGTATCCGTGTCCTTGAGCTTCGCGTGCAGGTCGAACTGCTCCGGGTCCTGCATGTCGAGCTCGACGTCCATCGGACGTCGGCGCTGCGCGGCCAGGTGATTCTTCGCCGTATTCACTGCAATCCTGTAGAGCCAGGTGTAGAAGGCGCTCTCGCCGCGAAAACGCGGCAACGCGCGGTACGCCTTGAGGAAAGCTTCCTGAGTGATATCCAGAGCCTGGTCCGGGTCCCGCACATAACGCATTACCAGATTGACGATCTTGTGCTGATACTTCAGAACCAGCAGGTCGAAAGCACCCTTGTCGCCCTTCTGGACACTCCGGACCAGATTGGCATCGGTCGAATCAGCAGCCATACCGGCACGCCGCACTCAAGCGTTGGCACAACCAGCCGGCATCCCGACCGACACCGCAATAGACAGGCCGATTTTGGATTAGTTCTCGCGTGTCCGCGTCGATGCTCGGCACTTTTGCAAGGAATGTGAACCGGTTCCGGCATGCGGCCGGGGCGAGGCGATGGCGGGGGCGGTTATCCACGGTGCCGCGAATGTTAGCAGCTTCCCGAAGTGCCGCCAAAGAGCCGCCGCTGCCGCCAGATCACCAGCAGCCGGCGCCATTGCTCGTTTTCAGCCGCACTGCCGGCCAGCAGCTCGCCGCAGCGGAGGCCGTCCTCGAACTTGACGCGCAACCAGGCGAGCCGCTCGAGAACGACGCTCCCCGGCAGGAGCGTGAGCGGACTGAGCGCCCCCGCGCGATCGACGGCGAGCAGCCTCCCGTCACTGCGTATGCGAATTCGGTATATTCGCGCCATGCCGCGGCGGAACGCGGCGATCTCGGCGACACCGGCGAGCAACCATAACGATACGAGCGCGAGCTTGAGCGCCGCGATCGCCGGCAGCAGGCAGATGAGCAGCAGGCCCGTCAGCGTGGCAGCGCAGGCGAACGCCAGCAGGCCGGCACGGATGCGATCATCCGGTGCAAGCTCCGCTTCGTATACGGTGGATGACACCGGCAAGCTCCCGGTCGTCGGCTTCCAGACCGTCCAACAAGTACGCGATCAGCAGGGGATCCGGCAGCTCCAAAAGTCGGCGGAACGCCGACTTGTCCGCATCGGCAGCATTCGCGTAACAGCGGTCGAACCAGCCGACCAGCAGCTCGTCCATCTCGCGCATGCCGCGCCGGCATTGCCACCGCAGCCGGGCGCCGCCGGGATCGCTCAATACTTCCGCTCGACCAGCATCTTCTTGGTTTCGGCGATGGCGTACGCCGGGTTGAGACCTTTCGGGCAGGTCTGGGT
>DASSBS010000049.1:0-15404 GCA_035698445.1 Woeseiaceae bacterium | reverse complement strand
TAATCCCGGATTTCAACCGGTTTGCCTGGCGGCTATAGCGAGTAGGAACCACCCGATCCCATTCCGAACTCGGAAGTGAAAATGCTCAGCGCCGATGGTAGTGTGGGGTCTCCCCATGTGAGAGTAGGTCACCGCCAGGCTTTCAGTTGCAAAGCCGCATCCATCATCAGGATGCGGCTTTTTTGTTGGCGCGCTCATCTCGTGCCGTAGTGCCGTACGCCTCTACGCCTCCGGTTACACGGTTACAAGTAAGGCGCTCGGCGACTGCCGGGTGGACGGATCGCTGAGGGATCATGGTCGCATCCGGAACCGACGGTAAGCCCCGAATCCAGCTAGCCGTGAGCAAGGACAACGACGTCAGCATTGACGTGCTAAATGCCCAAGGCAAGATCGTGGGGCAAATTTGGCCTGACAACCAGCCTGATATTGCTGATTGATCGTTTTATTCTCGTCATAGGCTGCAAAAATTCTGGTTAGCACCTCCTGCTAATGATGTGTATGCTTCCTGAAAAGAAAGGAGCACAAAAGCGAGAATGCGGTGGATGCACCCACCCGGCAGCGAAGGCCAGATGCGAATCTCGCAAACTACATCGCAGGGTTTGTCGACGGCGAGGGGAGCTTTCATGTCGCGATTCAACGAAATCCGAGCACGAAAGCAACTTGGCAACTTGTGCCGGAGTTTCACGTCTCTCAACACGTATCCAGCAAGAACGTGCTCGAGTTGGTGCGTGATACTCTCGACTGCGGCTATGTGAAGGCCAACCATCGCCACAACCCGAATGATGACACGTATGTCTATGTCGTCAGGTCCAGGGCGGATCTCACAGATAAAGTGATACCCTTCTTCCGAGAGTTCGAGCTTCGCACCTGCAAACAAAAGGACTTCGAGATCTTCTCGGAGATCGTGCTAAGGATGCAGGAAGGGGACCATAAGACCAGGCAAGGTCTGATCGAGCTGCTGAAGTTGGCTTTCTCGATGAATCGATCCGGCAGATACCGCCGGATCTCGTTCGACGACATCATGTCGAATCTTCTTTTGTCTGTGCGGTAAAGAACCGTTACAGTGTCGTTCGTCCGCTCCGGATGCCCGCGGCACATCGCCGCCCACGTTTGCGGCACTGAGTCGCCTCCGCGACTTCCGGACACAATAAACACAACGACAACGGGGACCCGATTACATGCCACAGCAACGCAACGTGCTGCACGAGATCCTGGGCAAGCAGCCGCACCGCCGGCCGCCGCAGGGGCCGACGGGCCGGCAGATAACACTCGGAATCGTGATCTTGCTGCTCCTGGTGGCCGGCTTCACGTCCTTCTACACCGTTCAACCCGAAGAAGAAGCGGTAGTGAAGCGCTTCGGCGCCGTCTACGGCATCACCGGTCCCGGTCTGCATTTCAAGCTGCCGTTCGGCATCGACTCCGTGCAGAAGGTACCGACGGCGCGCGTCCTGAAACAGGAGTTCGGGTTCCGCACCGTCGACGCCTCGGGCGAGCGCTCTCGCTTCAACTACGAGAATTTCCTCGACGAGTCGCTGATGCTCAGCGGCGACCTGAACATCATCCGGGTCGAATGGGTCGTGCAGTACCGCATCTCCGACCCCATCAAATACCTGTACGCGATGCGTGAGCCGACCAAGACGCTGCGCGACCTTTCAGAGTCGGTGATGCGGCGCGTCGTCGGCAATCGCATCGGCAGCGAAGTTTTGACGACCGGCCGCGTCGAAATCGCGAGCGAGGCGCGCAACGAAATCCAGGAAGCGATGGATCGTTTCGACAATGGCCTGCACATCATCACCGTGGAGCTGCAGGACGTGGTGCCCCCGGCGCGGGTCCAGCCGGCATACAACGAGGTCAACAAGGCCCGTCAGGAAGCCGAGGGCATGATCAACGATGCCAACAGGCAGCGCAACGAGGCGGTTCCGCGCGCGGAAGGCACCGCGGAACGCATCATCGCGGAGGCGCAAGGCTATGCCGCTGAACGGGTCAATCGGGCCCTCGGCGAGACGGCACGGTTCAACGCGGTCCTTGCCGAATACCGCAATGCACCCGCTGTAACGCGCTCGCGCCTGTACATCGAGACCCTCCGGGACGTGCTGCCCCGTGTGGGTTCCGTCGTGGTGATGCAGGAAGGCCAGGTCCTGCCGCTCCTGAATATCGACCAGACGGGATTGCGGCAATTGAGCGCCGTCGGAGATGAGCCCACGCGGGATCAGCCTGCCGAGAATGCGCTGGCGGAGGAAGATCAATGAACAGGAATCTCACCATTGCCGCCATAGTCATCGCGGCCGTACTGTTCACCGCCTGGAGCTCGGCATTCATCATCGACGAGGCGGAGCAGGCCATCATCGTCCAGTTCGGTGAGCCCATCGGCGACGTCATCGACGAGCCGGGGCTGCACTGGCGGACGCCCTTCATCCAGGAAGTCCGGCGCTTCGACAAGCGCCTGCTCGGCTGGGACGGTGACGTCAGCCAGATCCCGACACTCGGACGCGAGTTCATCATCGTCGATACGACGGCGCGCTGGCGGATAGCGGACCCGCTGCAATTCCTGCGCTCCGTGCGCGACGAGCGCGGCGCCCGCGGCCGGCTCGACGACATCCTCGACTCGGTCGTCCGGGACATCGTCTCCGGCACCGAACTGGAGGAGATCGTTCGCTCGGCCGACTGGGAGGTCGATCTCGCAGGCCTTACCGAGGAGGAGATCAAGGCGCTTCAGCAAATGAATCTCGATAGCCCTGAAAGGGGCCGCGCGCAGCTCGAACAGGACATGCTGGCATCCGCGTCCCAGCAGATGCCGGGACTCGGCATCGAGCTCATCGACGTACGTATCAAGCGCATCAACTACATCGAATCCGTGCGTAAGCAGGTCGAAACGCGCATGATCTCGGAGCGCGAGAGCATCGCCGCCCGATTCCGCTCGGAAGGCCAGGGCCGCAGCCAGGAAATTCTCGGCGGCATGGAGCGGGACCTGCGCCGCATTCGCTCGGAGGCCGAGCGGACCGCCGAGGAGATCCGGGGCGCCGCCGATGCGAAAGCGACCCGGATCTACGGCGAGGCATTCGGCCAGGACCCGGAGTTCTACGCGTTGTTCAGGACGCTGGAGAGCTACAAGTCGCTCGACGAGAACGCCACGATCATGATCGATGCCGATTCCGACTTCTTCAAGTACCTGCAGACGACGCAGCGCTGAGCCAGCGCACGATTCACTGCAACGTCGGGACCTGGGCCGATCGGGTACCGGGATGCGTGAACAGCACCAGCCCGAACCACACCGCCAGCACGCAGTAGGCCGCCGCTCCGGCGATGACCAGCGGTATCCGCAGCTCGAACAGCAGCTTGACCAGCGTGATCGCCACCACGGCGAAGTGCAGGAAATTGCCGAGCGCCAGTGGCCGGCTGTAGATGCCCCCGATCAGCACCCCGCGAGCCATCCAGTCGAGAATGGCGAATCCCAGGTACAGCGCGCCCGATATCTGCACCAGCAGAGTGGCCAGCGCCGTCGGCGCGATACCCAGGTAAAGAAGGATTTCCTGCGGCAGAAACGAAGCGGCCAGGCCGAGCACGGCCATGAAGATCGCGCTCACGCTCATGAGCAGCCTCGTTCGCAGGACGCGCCCTCCGCGGTTGAAGGCCTCGGCCCTTACGGCCACAGCCAGCCGAAAAATCCCGCTGTCAGCAGCCCGTACACCAGCCCGTCGATAATCTCCTTCACCGTTCGCCCCCAGCCGTGACCGAACCAGATGGCGCCCATGGCCGCGCTGCCGGCGTAAGCGAGCCACGCCGTCGTGGCCGTCACCTGGAACACGTTCAGGTAGGAGGTGCCGGCCGGCAGCATCGCCGCCGCCACGTACCCCACCAGCAGCGAGATCACCAGGCAGTACAGGATCCACTGCACGAACTGCTTGCCCATTGCCATCGAGCCGTGCGGCAGCACGGTCATCATGACGGCGGGGCCTTGCCGGTACTTCTGCTGCCACTCGGCGCTCCGGCGCGCCTTGCCGTTCTCCGCGTGCGGGATGTTGTACTCCCCCGGAGAAACGCCATTCAGTGCCCGCCGCGCCGCCTCCTCGTCCGGCAGCTTGTGCCAATCGCTGTTGTGCCATTGAACGACTGTCCAGACCAGGCTGCTGGCGATGAAGACGGCGATCGCGGACAGCAGGATCGGAAGCCACAGGGATACCAGATCGACAGCCATAGCAGAATCCCCTGAAACGCCGGTCAGCCGGCTTGTGCAGCGGATTGTACCCGATCGCCGCCGTGGCGAGTCAGCGGACAGTGCACGTGGTCTGCTGATAAGGTAGGCAGCCGGCACGCACGTCCAGGCAGACAGCATCGGGTGGCAAAGCAATTCGTCAAGAAGTACCGCACGAAGCGAACGGTGAAATGGCTGAAGCGCCGCCTCCTCCCGCTGGCAATGCGGGCCCGGAAGACACAGCGCCGCTGGCGGCGCAAGGACCGGCAAAGCTGGCCGCCCGCCGGCGCCGAGCCTGCCGGCGGCCTGCAGCAATACGAATACAGCCTGCTCTCGCAAAACGGCGAGGACGGCATCCTCCGCTTCCTGTTCTCCGAGATCGGTTTCGATTCCCGCCATTTCGTCGAATTCGGGTTCGGCGCGCACCAGTGCAACAGCCTGCGGCTGATCCTGCACGAGCACTTCAGGGGCTTGCTCATGGACGGCTCCCGCGAGAACTGTGATTTCTTCGACATCGCGGCCGCGAAACGCGGCATTTCGGGCGTCGACACCGTCTGCACCTTCCTCGATCGCGACAACCTCGAACCGCTCATCCTCGAGCACGGCACCCCGCACGAGATCGACCTGCTGTCCCTGGACGTCGACGGCAACGACTACTGGTTCTGGGAAGCCCTGGAACGCATTTCGCCGCGCGTCGTCTCCATCGAGTACAACGCCGGCATCGGTCCGACCCTCTCCTGGACGGTGCCCTACGACCCGCAGTTCGAGCGCTTTGCGCAACACGCTAGCGGCTTTTTTCACGGCGCGTCGCTCAAGGCGCTCGAAAAGCTCGGCAGGCGCAAGGGCTACCGGCTGGTCGGCTGCGACTCGACCGGCACGAACGCGTTCTTCCTGCGCGATGACGTCGCGGCGCCCCGCATTGCCACGCTGACTTCCGGGGAGGCTTATCGCCCGCATGCGAACTGGCTGGGACGCGGGTTCCCGGAAGCCGAGCAACTGGAGATCATGAAGGGCATGCCGTATGTCGAGGTCTAGGGTACAAGTCCTGCAACTCGCCGCGTGTGTCGCGTTCTTCGTTGTGACCAATGCGCCGGACGCCCAGGAGGACTCCGGCACGCTCGACGAAATCGTCGTTACGGCGACCCGCATGCAGTCCAGCATCGGCGATGTCGCCCGCTCGATCTCGATAATCGACAAGGAACGGATCCAGAACGCCACGCAACAGCTCGGCCTCGGCGAAGCGCTCGCCGGGGTTCCCGGTCTTTACATCCAGAACCGCTACAACTTCTCGCAGGACCTGAGCATCTCGCTCCGCGGTTTCGGCGCCCGTGCGAGCTTCGGCATTCGCGGCATCCGCGTGTACGTCGACGGCATTCCGGAAACGCTGCCGGACGGCCAGGCCCAGGTCGACAGCATCGATCTCGGGTCCGCCGAAAGCATCGAAGTGCTGCGCGGCCCCGCGTCGTCGCTTTACGGGAACGCTTCCGGCGGCGTGATCGCAATCGAGACGGAGCTCGGCGCCGACGAGCCCTACCTCGAGGCAGGCCTCGCCGCCGGCGAGCTGGGCTTCGAGCAGTACGGGCTGAAAACCGGCGGGTCCTGGCGGAAGCTGGACTACCTGTTCAACGTCTCGCACCAGGAAATCGACGGCTATCGCGAACATTCCTTCGCCGAGGGCAGTCTGCTGAACGGCAAGGTCGGTGTCCGGCTCAATGATGACGATCACCTCACGATCGCCATCAACCACACCGATCAGCCGGAAGCCCAGGACCCCGGCGCGATCGATGCCGCACTGGCCGCCGTGAACCCGCGCGCGGCGCGCGATCTCAACCTGCTGTTCGACTCCGGGGAATCCCTTTCACAACAGCGACTTGGCGTCGTCTACGAAAGACAACGTCCGACCGGCAGTCTCCTGCTCCGGAACTACTACGTCTGGCGCGATTTTGAGAATCGCCTGCCCTTCGTCGATGGCGGCGCGGTGGACTTCGATCGCTTTTTCTACGGCGCCGGGATCCAGTACACCTTCGGCGAACCGCTTCCCGAGGCCGCCGGAATCACGGCCGGCATCGACTTCGATCGGCAAATCGACGACCGGCGCCGATACGACAACAACCAGGGCAAGCCCGGTGATCTCGTCTTCGACCAGCGCGAACGGGTTGACAGCCTCGGCGCGTACGTCCTCGGCGAATACGACCTGGGTGCGCGCTGGAACCTCTCCGCCAGTCTCCGCTACGACCAGGTTACGTTCGACGTCGGCGATCGTTTCCTTGCCGACGGCGACGATTCGGGGGAGATCGAGTTCGACCAGGTGAGCCCGTCCCTCGGCGCGAGCTTCCACTTCGGCGAACACGTTGTCTTCGGATCGTTCAGCAGCTCGTTCGAGACGCCGACCACCACCGAGCTTGCGAACCCGGACGGCAGCGGCGGCTTCAATGCCGCACTGGAACCGCAGCGCGCCGACAATTACGAGATCGGGATCAAGGGGGAACCGGCGGGTTTCTACTACGAGCTGGCGCTATTCCACATCGAGCTGACCGGCGAGCTGGTGCCCTTTGAAATCGCGGGATTCCCCGGCCGCACGTTTTTTTCCAACGCCGGCGAGTCCACGCGCAACGGTCTCGAAACCGCCGTCTCGTGGCGGCACGACAGCGGCTTCGGCGCAGAAGCATCGTGGACCTGGTCCGATTTCGAGTTCGATACGTTCACCGACGAAAGCGGCACCCCCTTCGGCGGAAAGCAATTGCCGGGCCTGCCCGAGCACTTCGGCTACGCCGGGCTCACTTACTCGACGGAGGGCGGCTTTTATGCGCGTTTCGAAGCGCGCTATTCGGGTGAGCTGTACGCGGACAACGCCAATACCGTCGAGGTGGGCCGCTACACGGTCGCCAACCTGCGCGCCAGCTACGAAATCGAGCACGGGCACTGGAGCGTCCAGCCGTATGCCGGCGTCAACAACCTGTTCGACGAACGCTACAACAGCCACATCCGGACCAACGCGTTCGGTGGCCGTTACTACGAGCCCGCGCCGGAGCGCAACGCCTACGCCGGCGTGGACGTCCGGTACCGGTTCGATGGCCTATAATAGCCGTTGATCCCCCCATTTTTCCCCCATGAGTCATTCGATGATCGACCTCTATTACTGGCCCACCCCGAACGGCAAGAAAATCTCGATCATGCTCGAGGAATGCGGTCTCGAGTACGAGGTCGTCCCCGTGGATATCGGCCGTGGCGACCAGTTTGCCCCCGAGTTCCTGAAGATCAGCCCCAACAACCGCATGCCGGCGATCGTCGATCGCGAGGAGAATCTCTCGATTTTCGAATCCGGCGCGATCCTCACGTACCTCGCCGAGAAAAGCGGCAAATTCATGCCGGCCACCCTGCACGAGCGCTATGACGTGCTGCAGTGGCTGTTCTGGCAGGTCGGCGGGCTCGGCCCGATGGCCGGACAACTCAGCCATTTCGTCAGTTACGCGCCGGAACCGGTGCCGTATGCGAAAGACCGCTACGCCAAAGAATACGATCGGCTGCTGTGCGTCATGGACACGCGGCTCGAAGACCGGCCGTTCCTCGCGGGCGAGTACTCCATCGCCGATATCGCCTCCTTTCCGTGGGTGGTCTCGTACAAGAAATTCGGCTTCGACCTCGACCAGTTCCCGAACCTGCGGAAATGGTTCGACGGGTTGAAAACGCGTTCCGCCGTCCGGCGAGGGCTCGAGCTCGGCAGCGACTGGCGGCGCTCGGAATTGACCGGCGAGGAGGAGCGCAAGGTGCTGTTCGGGCAGGATGCCGCATCGCTGCGGGCGCGCCGGCAGCGTTGACTGGCGGCGCATTCGGTGACGCGGCGCGCGCCAATCGGGGATCGGTCGTGAAGTTCTACGATTGCGCCGTCGCGCCCAGCCCGCGCCGCGTGCGGATCTTTCTCGCGGAAAAGTGCATCGAGTTGCCGGTCGTGCAGGTCGACCTTCGCGCCGGCGAGCAATTGAGCGAGGAATTCCGCGCGATCAACCCGGACTGTACGGTGCCCGTGCTGGAGCTCGACGACGGCACCCGGATCACGGAGGCGTTCGCGATCTGCCAGTACCTCGAGGCAGTGCACCCGGAGCCGCCGCTGATGGGACGCGACCCGGCCGAGGCGGCGCTCGTGACAATGTGGAACGCGAGGATCGAGCAGCACGGCCTCGCGGCGTTCGCCGAGCTGTTCCGCAATTTCCACAAGGGATTCCGCGGCCGCGCGGTCCCGGGCGCGGTCGACTGCGAGCAGATCCCGGCGCTGGTGGAGCGCGGCCGGAAACGCGGCGACGCGTTTTTCAATCGCCTGGACCAGCACTTCGCGGGCAGCGATTACGTGGTCGGCGGCGAATTCAGCCTGGCGGATATCACCGCGCTCGTGGGCGTCGATTTCGCGGCCTGGTCGAAAATCGAGATCGGCCCGGAACGGCCGCACCTGCGAGCCTGGCACGACCGGGTCTCCGCCCGCCCGTCCGCCAAGGCGTAGAACGAAGCATGCAGGAGCCCGTCTCACGGGCGATTCGGAATTCGGACGCCGCCGTCGCCCGTGCGACGGCTCCTACACGGACTCGGCCGACTTGAAGCCCACGTACAACAGCAACAGCAACTTCGCCAGCTCCAGCACCGAATAGGCCCCATGCACAATCGAAGCCCCCGGTTCCACGCCGTGAACGATCGACTCCGCCCGCGCCGACAGCTCCGGCAGCAGCCACACCGACTGCGCGACGAGGATCAGCACCAGGCCCGCGCACGGTGCGAAGAGCTCCCGGCTGCGGCCGGAAACGCGCACCAGCACCAGCAGCAGGATCAGCAGGGCCAGCTCCACCTTGTTCAGCGCCCCGAAGACCACCCGCCCGACGTCCAGCGCGGCCGCCCGCGTGATCGTCGGCGCGGTAAATTTCACCGGCGTCTCGAGGAGCGAAATGCCCGCGGTTACGCCGAACCAGACGAAGGCGAGCCAGGACGGATTGGCCAGTTTGTGCTTCAGTCCTTTCAGGCGCAGGCGGTTCAAAGGCATAATTCCTCGTTCGCTAACCCGGGGGCGTTCATGAATCGCCGCGATGTGAGCGGTCCGGGTCAAGGGCTTCTGCACGGCCGTCGGTTCCGTGCCAAACGGACAATATGAGCTTGGAAAGGGAATCACAACTGGCAACGGCCGTCCTGATGGTCCGCCCCGCGCGATTCGAGAGCAATCCGCAGACAGCCGCCTCGAACCGTTTCCAGGGCAACCTCGACGCATCACCGGCGGAACAGCAGGCGGCCGCGCTGCGTGAATTCGAAGACCTGCAAAGCGCGTTGGAGGCGAGCGGCGTGCGCGCGCTCGTGTTCGACGACACCCCGGAGCCGCACACGCCGGATGCCATCTTCCCGAACAACTGGGTCAGCTTGCACGCGGACGGCACTGTCGTGCTGTACCCGATGGAAGCCGAGAACCGGCGGACGGAGCGGCGGCACGACATCGTCGAAGCGCTGGCGGAACAGCACGGTTTTCTCGTCCGCGACATCGTCGACCTGACGCATCACGAATCGGACGGGCACTACCTCGAAGGGACCGGCAGCCTGGTGCTCGATCGCGTCAACCACATCGCGTATGCCTGCCTCTCGTCGCGCACGCACCTGGATCCTTTGGGCGATTTCGCGCAGCGGCTCGACTACGACATCGTGTCGTTCGATGCCGTCGATGCGGGCGGCGCGCCGATCTACCACACGAACGTGCTCATGAACGTCGGCGAAGCGCTCGCCGTGATCTGCGCCGACGCCATAGCGCGGGAGGATCAGCGCAAGGCGGTGCTCGAACGCCTGGAGAAGAGCGGCCATCGCATCCTGCTGTTGTCCTTCGCGCAATTGCAGGCGTTCGCCGGCAACATGCTGGAGCTGCGGTCGTCGTCCGGCGGGCGGGTGGTGACGATGTCGCAGCGGGCCCGCGATGCACTGACGGACGCGCAGCTCGACCTGCTGCAAGCGAACGGCGAGATCCTGAGCGCGCCGATTGATGCCATCGAACGGTCAGCCGGCGGCAGCGTCCGCTGCATGCTGGCGGAAATTCACCTGCCGACTGCCAAAGGGAGAGCATGAACGCGTTTCGAGACAGGATACTGATGTGCCCGCCGGACTACTTCACGGTCGAGTACGTCATCAACCCGTGGATGGCGGGCCACGAGGGCTCCATGGACATCGAGCTGGCGAAGCGGCAGTGGCAGAACCTGCGCGATACGCTGGCGGAACACGCCGAGATCGTCACGATCGATCCGCAACCCGACCTGCCCGACATGGTGTTCACCGCCAACGCCGGCGTCGTGTACGGCAACAAGGCGATCGCCAGCCATTTCATGCCGCACGAGCGGCGGCCGGAAGAGCCGCATTTCAAACGCTGGTTCCGCGATAACGGTTTCGAGCTGCTGGACCTCGACGAGAAGATCGGGTTCGAAGGCGCGGGCGACTGCCTGCGCGACCGTGGCGGCCCGTGGCTCTGGACCGGCTACGGCTTCCGCACGGAAATCGAGGCGCATGCCGAGATCCGGAAGTTCTTCGATATCGAGCTCATCTCGATCCGGCTCACGGATTCGCGCTTCTATCACATCGATACCTGCTTCTGCCCATTGACGGGCGGCTTCCTCATGTACCACCCGCCGGCGTTCGATTTCGAATCGCGGATGGCCATCGAAAGCCGCATCCCGCCGCACAAGCGCATCGTCGTCGACACGGCGGACGCGGGCATCTTCGCCTGCAACGCGGTGAACGTCGGCGACAGGGTGTTCCTGCACAAAGCCTCGGAACCGCTCCGGGCGCGCCTCATGCTCGCCGGCTTCACGGTGCAGGAGGTCGATCTCTCCGAGTTCCTGAAAGCCGGCGGCTCGGCGAAGTGCCTCACGCTTAAACTGAACGAGCCGCTGTACGGCCAGCCACCGGGCTCGAAGTAGGCGCTCCGGCAGACCGCTGAAACCATGGCCGAGCCGCACCGCTATCGCATCGTCCCGAAGGACCCGGGCGCGCACTTGTTCGAGGTCACGCTGCGGGTCGCGAACCCCGATCCGCACGGCCAGGTGTTCACGCTGCCGGCCTGGATTCCCGGCAGCTACGTCATCCGCGACTACGCGCGGCACATCGTGTCCATCAGCGCCGCGGGCGACGGTCACGACGTCGAGCTGACGAAGGTCGACAAGAGTAGCTGGCAGGCCGCGGCGACGCACGGGCCGATCACGGTAACGGTGGAAATTTATGCCTACGACCTGACCGTAAGGGGCGCCCACCTCGACACGACCCATGCTTCGTTCAACGGCGCCTGCGTGTTTCTCGAGGTGGTGGGACAGGAGGACACCGGCTGCGAGGTCACTGTCGAGCCGCCGCCGAAGGGCATGGGCCGGGGCTGGCGGGTCGCCACCTCCATGCGCCGCAAGGATGCGGAGCATTACGGCTTCGGCACTTACGCCGTCGCGGATTACGCCGAGCTCATCGACCACCCCGTCGAGATCGGCGAGCTGCAGATCGGGGAATTCGAGGCGGGCGGGATTCCACACGCGATCGCGATCCGCGGCCACGCACGCGCGGACATGGCGCGCATCTGCCGGGACCTCACCGTCCTGTGCGAGCAGCACCAGAAGCTGCTCGGCGTGCCGAAGGATCTCGATCGTTATCTGTTCCTGCTGTTCGTCCTGCCCGAGGCTTATGGCGGCCTCGAGCATCGCTGGTCATCGAGCCTCGCGTGCAGCCGCGGCGACCTGCCGGTGCGGGACGAGCCGGGCACGAAGCCGTCCTACCGGAAGTTCCTGAGGCTTTGCAGCCACGAGTACTTCCACCTGTGGAACGTGAAGCGCATGAAGCCGGAGCGGTTCACGCCGTACGACCTGCGCGCGGAATCGCATACCGGGCTCCTGTGGGTGTTCGAAGGCATCACGTCCTACTACGACACGTTCACGCTGGCGCGCGCCGGACTGATTACGCGCGAGCACTACCTGGAGATGCTGGCGCGTGTAATCACGCGCGTCATCCGTTCGCGC
This sequence comes from Woeseiaceae bacterium, assembly GCA_035698445.1. GTDB lineage: Bacteria > Pseudomonadota > Gammaproteobacteria > Steroidobacterales > Woeseiaceae > IDS-8. The sequence goes on along the minus strand of DASSBS010000049.1, from coordinate 3,206 downwards.
GGCCGTTTTCGCCAGAGCCTCGAGGAATCGAGCTTCGATGCCTGGACCAAGTTCTACAAGCCGGACGCGAACGCGAGCAACGCGACGATCAGCTATTACACCAAGGGTGCGCTCGTGGCGCTCGCGCTGGATCTCACGATCCGCCGCGACACGGATTCGAAGTATTCACTCGATTCGGTGATGCGCGCGTGCTGGAAGCACTTCGGCGAGACCGGCGAGGGTATGCCGGAGCGTGGGCTGGAATCGATCGCGCAAGCGTTCACCGGACTCGACCTGGAGGAGTTCTTCGAACGCTACGTGCGCGGCACGGGCGAGCTGCCGCTGCACAAGCTGCTGAAGGATTTCGGGATTCGCATGCACCTGCGGCCCGCGGAAAGCATCGACGATGCCGGGGGCAAACCGGCCTCGCCGGATACGCCGCCGCCGCCCTGGCTGGGGTTCACTCTCACCGCGCGCGACGGGCGCAGCCTCATCGGCACGGTGCATTCCGGCAGCCCCGCCGAGACCGCCGGCATCGCACCGGGCGACGAGGTGGTGGCGCTGAACGACGTGCGCGTCACGTGCGCGAACTTCGACAGCCGCCTGCGCGAATACCACGCCGGCGACAAATTGTCCCTGAGCGTCTTCCGCAACGACGAGCTGCTCCGCTGCAAGGTGACGCTCGCCGACCCCCCGGAAGACACCTGCTGGCTCGAGCCCGACCCCGACCGCTCCGAGCAGGCGGAAAAAAACCAGCGCGCCTGGCTCGCGGAGCCGATCCCCTTGTAGGAGCCCGTCCCACGGGCGACACCGCGGTCGGGACCGGTCGCCCGTGAGACGGGCTCCTACACAGAATCCCGGACCTCTTGGACCCGGTTTCAAAGCAACGGCAGCGCACCTGCCTGCAGCTCCACCCTGAATCGCGTCTGCGGCGCCTGCATCTCCCCGTCGAGGTGCGACGGCATCGGCTCCGCCGTCTCGATTTCGCAAGCCTGCATCCGCGCATGCACCACTTCCGGCTCCCGCATGTGATTCCCCCCGAGCAGCTTCGGCAGCAACATCAATACCCGAAACCGGCTCACCGGCTTCACCACGAGCAGGTCGAGCTCGCCATCGTCGTTGAGTGCCGAGGGAACGATGTTGAAGAGCCCTCCTACCCAGGGACCGTTGCTGATACTGATCAGCGTGACCGGTCCATCGTACCGCTGCTCGCCATACGTCACGCCGACGCGCCAGCTCCCAACGCCGCTCCAGAGCCCGCGCATCAGCGCAACGAGGTAAACGAGGTCGCCGATCGGCAACTGCACGGTGCGCGCGATGGCGGTGACCCGCGCATCGAAACCGATGCCCGCACCGTTCGCGAAGAACCGGCCGTTCATCCGCCCGATGTCGACCGGCCGCGCCGGCATGGCGTTCTTCAACCGATCGGCCAGGAGCAGCGCCGCATCTTCCCAGTGCGGCGGAATCGAGCAGGCCTTCGCGAAATCATTGCCGCGGCCGACCGGAATGACGCCGAGCTCGGCACCCGAGCCGCTCTGCAATATGCCGTTGACGGCTTCGTGAATGCTCCCGTCGCCGCCCGCGACGAGCAACTGGGTCGCGCCGCCGGCAACCGCGGTCCTTACCTTCTTCTCGAGATCACCCGCCGCTTCGCTTTCGACGACGCGATGCTCGATCCCGTTCGCCGCCAGCAATTGGACCAGCGAGGGGAGCACTCGCCGCGCGCGCCACTGGCCGGCGGACGGATTCACGAACAGCGGAATGGGCATTGCGACGCCGCCTTGTCAACGCCTCGGGAGGTCCCGCGACGGATGCTACAATGCGCGCCGTGGATGTACAAAGCAGGCCGCCGCAATGCTCGAGCTCGGCGTCAAATTCCTTCTAAGCTACTTCGTCGGTTCGTTCCTCGGTTCGTTGATCCTCGGGCGCCTGCGGGGGGTCGACATCCGCACGATGGGCAGCGGCAACGCCGGTGGCACGAATGCTTTGCGCACGCAGGGCTGGCTGTTCGCGCTCGGCGTCATGCTGATCGACGTCGGTAAGGGAGCGATCGGCGCCGGCGTTATCCCGGCCATCGAGCTGCCCCTGGTCGGCAACGATCCCGCCATTTCACGCGAATGGCTCGCGTTCACCTGCGCGGCGGCGGCAGTGGTGGGACACGTGTGGCCGATCTGGCACCGGTTCCGCGGCGGCAAGGGCGCGGCAACGCTCATCGGCACCCTGGTCGTGCTTGGGCCGTGGCTGGTATTGCCGGTACTGCTCGTGTGGGGCTGGATACTGGTGCTCTCGGGGTACGTCGGCCTGGCGACGATGACGGCCGGCGTGAGCGCGCCGCTGTTCGTCGGCTTCATCCGGCTGCCCGACGAGCAGCCCTTGTTCATCTATTGCGCGACGCTGGCGCTGTTTCTCCTGTTCACCCATCGCTCGAACATTCAGCGAATGCTGGTCGGCACCGAGCCGCGCAACCGCTCGCTGATGTTGTTCAGCCGCGGCGAGCGGCAGGCGATCGACGACGACTGAGTGGCGATGAACGCAGCGGACATCTTGCGGCTGCTGGCCGATGATGACCGGGACCGCCTGGATACGCTCGAGGTGTTCGCGGAGCTCGGCTCGACGAATTCCTGGCTGCTGAAAGAGGCCGCGCCCGCGGCGGGCCGCTTTCGCGTCGTGCTCGCGGAAAACCAGACGGAGGGGCGCGGGCGCCTGGGGCGGCGCTGGATTGCACCGCCGCTCTCCGGGCTGTGCATGTCCGTGTCTTACACCTTTGCGGAAACGCCGCGGCAGCTCCCGAGCCTGACTCTGGCGGTCGGCGCCGGGGTGGCGATTGCGCTGCGGACCATCGGCGTCGACGACATCGCGCTCAAATGGCCGAACGACCTCGTCGCTCGTGACGGGAAGCTCGGCGGCATCCTGACGGAAGTGCGCCCGGAAATCGGGCACGGCCGGACGATGGTCATCGGGCTGGGCTTGAACGTCGACCTGCCGGAGGCGATGCGACAAGCGCCGGCAGAGCGGTGGGCCTCGCGGATCGTGGACCTGAAGGAATGCGTCGATTCGCTGCCGTCGCGGCCCGCGCTGGCGGCCGGTATCCTGCAATGCGTGATGGCCGCGGTCACGCGCTTCGAGCGCGACGGCTTCGCGGCTTTCCATGCCGCGTGGCAGGACTGCGACTGGCTCCGGGGCAAAACGGTCCGCATCCCGCAGGCAGAGGAGGACGTGCAGGGTGT
>DASSBS010000048.1:0-80453 GCA_035698445.1 Woeseiaceae bacterium | reverse complement strand
GGCGACGGCGGCGGCGGCTCGGCCGAGGACGTCGTGGATGCAGAGTTCGAGGAGGTGGACGACGACCGGAAATCGAAGTCCGGTTGATCGTCTGACCTTAAGGGGAGCAGGGAACGGCTCCCGTTGGAGCCCGCCATTGCGGGCGACCGGTAAAGAGCTGATCGAAGCTCCGTCCGGCACCGCTTTCCGGGATTGGGTGCCAACGAGCGTTCGGCTGTTCCTTACCGGTCGCCTGCAATGGCGGGCTCCAACGGGACAACATCTGAAGGCTTATGGCAAAACGCGACTACTACGAGACCCTGGGGGTGACCAGGACGGCATCCAACCAGGAGATCAAGAAGGCGTATCGCCGCCTTGCCATGAAGCACCACCCGGACCGGAACAAGGACGACGCGGACGCCTCCCGCAAGTTCCGTGAGGTCCGGGAGGCCTACGAGGTACTGAACAACGCCGAGAAGCGCGCCGCCTACGACCAGTTCGGGCACGCGGGGCTCGGCCGCGGCCGTGCCGGGGCCGGCGGTTTCGGCGCGGAAGGCTTCAGCGACATCTTCGGCGACGTCTTCGGCGACATCTTCGGCGGCGGGCGGCGCGGCCGCGCCCAGGTGTTCCGCGGCGCCGACCTCGCCTACGAGCTGAGGCTCGATCTCGAGCGCGCGGTCGCCGGCGACGACGTAACCATCGAAGTGCCGACGCAGGTGACCTGCGAGGTATGCGACGGCAGCGGTGCGGCGCAAGGTTCGGAGCCCGTGAAATGCGCCACCTGCGCCGGCATCGGCCAGGTGCGGATGCAGCAGGGCTTCTTCTCCATCCAGCAGACCTGCCCGTCCTGCAAAGGCGCCGGCACCGTCATTACCGACCCCTGCGGCACCTGCCACGGTCGCGGCCGCACGGCCAGGGTCAAGAAGCTCTCGGTCAAAGTGCCGGCCGGCGTCGACGATGGCGATCGCATTCGCCTGACGGGCGAGGGCGAAGCCGGCCGCAACGGCGGACCGCCCGGCGATCTCTACGTCGAGATCCGCGTCAATCCGCACAAGCTGTTCGCGCGTGACGGCGCGGACCTGACCTGCGAGGTTCCGGTGAGCTTCGCGACCGTGACCCTCGGCGGTGAGGTAGAGCTGCCGACGCTGGACGGCCACGTGTCCCTCAAGGTGCCGGCCGGCACCCAGTCCGGCAAGGTGTTCCGGCTGCGGAACAAGGGGGTCACGACGGTCCGCGACCCGCGCCAGGGCGACCTCTTTGCGCGCGTCGTCGTGGAAACGCCGGTCAGCCTGACGGACGAACAGAAAGAGCTGCTGCGCAAGCTCGACGCCTCGGTGAGCGCCGGCGGCGACAAGCACAACCCCCGGTCCAAGGGCTGGGTCGATACGGTCAAGCGCTTCTTCGATCGCATCAGTCCCTAGCGTCCTGTCCCCGCACTTCTGTTGCGCGCGGGAACCGGCGTGTATGCTCTCCCCGCCGCGTCCCAATCGCCCGGCGATGCGGAACAGGAGGCACCAATGAGAAGCGTAACCGCCCGCCTGGGGATCCCGTTGCTTTGCGCCGTGGCGCTGATTTCAGCGCCTGGCTGCTCGACGACCCGGACCATCGATCCGCAGAGCCAGCCGTCCACGATGGGCGAGCTGCAATCCGGCAACACCGTGAAAGTGACGCTCACGGACGGCACCGTGCTCGACATGACGTTCGTGGAACAGACGCCCGAGCACATAATCGGAACGGACCGCAACGGCGTCGAGCGTACGATCGCCCGCCAGGACGTCTCGGTCTTGCAGGTCAGGAGCACCTCGACCGGCAAGACCCTATTGCTGGTCGGCGGCGTCGCACTGCTCGTCGGGGCGATACTCGCCGTGGAAGATACGGTTGATGCCGTTGAATGTGTTCTGGGCCGTTCATGTTGACCAATGACAACCTTCGCATCGCCGTACTCGGCGCCGGCCGCATGGGCGGTGAAATCCTGCGGGCGATAGCCGCGGACGCGCGGCTCGAAGTGGCCGGTGTCTGGATGCGAAGCAACAATCTGGAATCAGTCCTCGAATCGGGGGACGTTGCCGTCGACTTCACGCTGCCGGCGGCCACGCCGCAGATCATCGATGCCGTCGTTCGATTGCACAAGCCGCTGGTCTGCGGCGTCAGCGGGCTCGGTGACGACATCATGGCGCGCATGCGCGCCGCCTCGTCGTCGGTGCCGATCTTCCACGATCGCAACATGAGCTTCGGGATTGCGGTGCTCACCGAACTGGTGCGCCGGGCGGGCGCCGCGCTGGGTCCGGAGTTCGTGGCCGGGATTCACGAGACGCATCACGTGCACAAGGTCGACGCACCCTCCGGCACGGCGCTGAAGCTGGGTGAGGCGCTGGCCGAGGTTCGCGGCAAGGACTTCTCCAGCGTCTATCGGTTTGCGGAAGGCGGTTCCGCCCGGCGCACGTCGTCCGACCAGATCCTGTTTTCGGCGGTGCGCAAGGGCGAGAACCCGGGAGAACATACCGTAACGTTCCGCTCGGAGGCGGAGACGCTGGAGCTCACGCACAAGGTGGTCAATCGGCGGGTGTTTGCGCTGGGCGCGCTGGAGGCGGCGCGCTGGCTGCTGCGCCAGGGGCCGGGGTTTTACGGGATGTCGGATCTTCTGGAGCGCGGGGGCGAGGCAAACCCGGATCGCCCGTGAGACGGGCTCCTGCAGCTCAGCCTCCAACGCAGGTGCGGTGGGTGGTCCAGGAGAGGCGGCGGTAGCACGCAGGAGCCGGGTTCAGTAAAATATCCATTCGCCGAGTCCTGGCGAGGCAAAGCGGGAGGCCCCAAGTCCTTCCGCTTTTGTGCATCTACCCCTCGGCCCGTTTGATTTCCAGAGGATTTTCCTTGACGACACCTGCTGTCCTGGCGCTCGAAGACGGAACGGTCTTTCACGGTACGTCCGTCGGGACGGACGGGAAGACCATCGGCGAAGTCGTGTTCAACACGGCGATGACCGGTTACCAGGAGATCCTGACGGACCCGTCCTATTGCCGGCAGATCGTCACGCTGACGTACCCGCACATCGGCAATACCGGCGCCAACAGCGAGGACATGGAATCGTCCCGGATCTTCGCCTCGGGCCTGATCGTGCGCGACAGCTCGATGGTGACCAGTAGCTGGCGGGCCGAGCGCAGCTTCACCGACTTCCTCATTGGCAGCAACACGGTCGCGATCGCCGACATCGACACGCGCAAGCTGACGCGCATCCTGCGCGAGAAGGGCGCCCAGTCCGGCTGCATCATGACCGGCGATGCCGATCCGCAGGTCGCGATCCAGCACGCGCGCAAGTTCCCGGGCATCTCGGGCATGGACCTCGCGAAATTCGTCACGACCGACCGGCCGTACCAGTGGTGTCACGGCACCGAGTTCGCCCGGCGGGGGCGCATCATGAATCGCCGGATTGCGCCGCACCACGTCGTGGCCTACGACTTCGGCATCAAGCGCAACATTCTCCGGATCCTGTCGGACCTCGACTGCCGCATGACGGTTGTCCCGGCGACGACGCCGGCTTCCGAGGTGATGAAGATGGCGCCGGACGGCATCATGCTGTCGAACGGGCCGGGCGACCCGGAACCCTGCAGCTACGCGATCGACGCGACGCGGGAATTCCTGAAGACGTCGATTCCGCTGTTCGGCATCTGCCTCGGCCACCAGCTACTCGCGCTCGCCGTCGGCGGCAGGACCGTGAAGATGAAATTCGGGCACCACGGCGCGAATCATCCCGTCCTCGATCTGCAGACCGGGCAGGTCATGATCACCACCCAGAACCACGGCTTCGCGGTCGACGAAGCGTCGCTGCCCGACAATGTGCAGACGACGCACCGGTCGCTGTTCGACGGCAGCCTGCAGGGCATCGCGCTCAGGGACCGGCCGGCGATGTCCTTCCAGGGGCACCCGGAAGCGAGCCCGGGACCGCACGATCTCCTGCCGCTCTTCGAGCGCTTCGTCGCCGACATGGAGCAGGCGAAGCGCGAGCCCTCGGCCGCCGCTTCCGGTGGCAACCGGTAGTCGTCAATTCAGTAGCTTACATTGTTTAATTAATCTCATTTCTTATCACGGGCCGGTTGCCGGCCCCACCTGACGACAATACTTTGCCAAAACGCACCGACATCGAAAGCGTCCTGATCATCGGCGCCGGCCCGATCGTGATCGGGCAGGCCTGCGAGTTCGACTATTCGGGCGTGCAGGCCTGCAAGGCGCTCCGCGAGGAGGGCTATCGCGTCATCCTCGTCAATTCCAACCCGGCGACGATCATGACGGACCCGGAGATCGCCGACGCCGTTTACATCGAGCCCGTGCACTGGACGGCGCTGGAGCGTGTCATCGCCAAGGAGCGGCCCGACGCGCTCCTGCCGACGATGGGCGGCCAGACGGCGCTGAACTGCGCGCTGGACCTGGCCCGCGAAGGCGTCTTCGAGCGCTACGGCGTCGAGGTGATCGCCGCCTCGCGCGAGGCGATCGACATGGCGGAAGACCGCGAGAAGTTCAAGGACGCCATGGTGGAGATCGGCCTCGAAGTGGCCCGCGCCGAAATCGCGCATACGCTGGAGGAGGCGATCGAGAGGCAGAAGGAGATCGGGTTTCCCGTGATCATCCGGCCGTCGTTCACGCTCGGCGGCACCGGCGGCGGCATTGCCTACAACCGCGAGGAATTTGAGCAGATCGTCGCGCACGGACTCGAGATGTCCCCGACGAACGAGGTCCTGCTCGAAGAATCGGTGATCGGCTGGAAGGAATTCGAGATGGAGGTGGTGCGGGACCGGAAAGACAACTGCATCATCGTTTGCTCGATCGAGAACGTCGACGCGATGGGCGTGCATACGGGCGATTCGATCACCGTCGCGCCCGCGCAGACGCTGACCGACAAGGAATACCAGCGCATGCGCGACGCCTCGATCGACGTGCTGCGCAAGATCGGCGTCGAGACCGGCGGTTCCAACGTGCAGTTCGCGGTCAATCCGGAAGACGGCCGCATGCTCGTCATCGAAATGAACCCGCGGGTCTCGCGCTCATCGGCGCTCGCCTCGAAAGCGACCGGTTTCCCGATTGCGAAAATCGCGGCGAAGCTGGCCGTCGGCTACACGCTGGACGAGCTGGAGAACGACATCACCGGCGGCGCGACCCCGGCGTCGTTCGAGCCGACGATCGACTACGTGGTGACGAAAATCCCGCGCTTCACGTTCGAGAAATTCCCGGGCGCGAACGACCGGCTTACCACGCAGATGAAATCGGTGGGCGAGGTCATGGCGATCGGCCGCACTTTCCAGGAATCGCTGCAGAAGGCAATACGCGGCCTCGAGACCGGCGCGACCGGGCTCGACGAGCAGGCGCCGCTCGACATGGACCAGCTCCGGCTCGAGCTGCGACACCCGGGCGCCGAACGGCTGTGGTACGTGGCGGACGCGTTCCGGCAGGGTTTCGCGATCGCTGAAATTGCGGAACTGACCGGTATCGATCCGTGGTTCCTCGCGCAGGTCGCCGACCTGGTAGACGAGGAAAAGGCGCTGCAGGACGAGGGCATTGCGGCCCTGGATCACGCGCGGCTCCGCCGCCTGAAGCGCAAGGGCTTCTCCGACGCGCGCCTGGCGCATCTGGTGCGGGTCAAGGAGAACGCAATCCGGCAGCGCCGCCTGAAGCTGGGCCTGAAGCCGGTGTTCAAGCGCGTCGACACCTGCGCGGCGGAGTTCGCGACCTCGACCGCTTATCTCTATTCCACTTACGAAGAAGAGTGCGAGGCGGATCCCACCGACCGGCCGAAAATTCTCATCCTCGGCGGCGGCCCGAACCGGATCGGGCAGGGCATCGAGTTCGATTACTGCTGCGTGCACGCTTCCTTCGCGCTGAAGGAGGCGGGCTACGAGACCATCATGGTCAACTGCAACCCGGAGACGGTATCGACGGATTACGACACGTCCGACCGGCTGTACTTCGAGCCGCTGACGTTCGAGGACGTCATGACGATCATCGACAAGGAGCAGCCGCAGGGCGTCATCGTGCAGTACGGCGGCCAGACGCCGCTGAAGCTCGCGCGGGACCTGGAAGCGGCCGGCGCGCCGATCATCGGCACGTCGCCGGATTCGATCGATCTCGCGGAGGACCGCGAACGTTTCCAGAAGCTGGTCGACAAGCTCGGGCTGAAGCAGCCGCCGAACTGCACCGCCCGGAGCTACGACGAGGCGCTCGCGATGGCGGCAGACGTAGGTTACCCGCTCATCGTGCGGCCCTCCTACGTGCTGGGCGGCCGCGCGATGGAGCTCGTGCACGGCGAAGAGGATCTCGCGGCCTACATGGAGGCCGCGATCAAGGTGTCGCACGACAGCCCCGTGCTGCTCGACCGCTTCCTCGACCTGGCGATAGAGGTGGACGTCGACGCCATCTGCGACGGCGAGCGCGTCCTGATCGGCGGCGTCATGGAGCACATCGAGCAGGCCGGCGTGCATTCGGGCGACTCCGGCTCCTCGCTGCCGCCCTTCAGTCTGAAACCCGGGCTGCAGGCGACCGTCATCGAGCAGGTGAAGCGCCTGGCGCGCGGCCTGAACGTCGTGGGGCTCATGAACACGCAGTTCGCCATCCAGAACGAGATCGTGTACCTGCTCGAGGTGAACCCGCGCGCCTCCCGCACCGTGCCCTTCGTCTCGAAAGCCACGGGAATCCCGCTGGCGATGATCGCCGCTCGTGTTATGGTTGGGCAGACGCTGGAAAGCCAGGGCTTCGTGGAGCAGCGGATTCCGCCGTATTTCTCGGTCAAGGAATCGGTGTTCCCGTTCATCAAGTTCGCCGGCGCGGATCCGATCCTCGGGCCCGAAATGAAATCGACCGGGGAGGTAATGGGAACGGGCCGCTCCTTCGGCGAGGCTTATGCCAAGGCGCAGCTCGCCTCGGGAGTGCTGCTGCCGAGAAAGGGAACGGCGCTGCTTTCCGTCAGGGACCGGGATAAAAAAGGGGCGGTGGAGCTCGCGCAGATCCTGATCACGCTGGGCTTCGATATTGTCGCGACGCACGGGACGGCCAACGAGCTGGCGGAGGCCGGCGTAGTCTGCCGGCGCGCCAACAAGGTCAGGGAGGGGCGGCCGCACATCGTCGACATGATCAAGAATGACGAGTTTTCGTTGATAGTGAATACGACCGAGGGAAAGCAGGCGATCGCCGAATCGCGCTCGATCCGGGCGGAGGCGGTGCGGCACAACGTGACGTACTACACCACGCTCGACGCCGCCATCGCCACGTGCGAGGCGCTGGAGCACCTGGACGACAGCGAGGTCAATCGACTACAGGACCTGCATAAGGAGGTGGCGGCATGACTAACGCGGTGAATCGCCTGCAGGACCTGCATAAAGAGGTGGCGGCATGAACAAGGTGCCGATGACGGTGCGCGGCGCGGAGCTGCTGCGCGAGGAGCTGAAGAAACTGAAATCGGAGGACCGGCCGAACGTCATCCGCGCGATCGCCGAGGCGCGGGCGCACGGTGACCTGAAGGAGAACGCGGAGTACCACGCGGCGAAGGAACAGCAGGGATTCATCGAAGCCCGCATCAAGGAGATCGAGGCGAAGCTGTCCAACACCCAGGTGATCGACGTCACCACCGTGAACGCGAAGGGCAAGATCGTGTTCGGCTCGACCGTGGAACTGCTGGACGTGCAGAACGACAAGGAGATGGTGTACCGGATCGTCGGCGAGGACGAGGCGGATGCGAAAGCGGGCATGATCTCGTTCACCTCGCCCATTGCGCGCGCGCTGATCGGGCGCAACGAGGGCGACGAGGTCACCTTCTCTGCCCCCGCCGGCGACATGCACTACGAGGTCATCAGCGTTCGCTACGAATAACCGCGGCGCACCGTTGGAGCCCGCCATTGCGGGCGACCGGTATTGGGCTTGTCGGAGGCACGATGACAGCGGCCGTCGAGAGCGGTGCCGAAAGCGCTTCGCTCGCCTTCGTACCAGTCGCCCGCAATGGCGGGCTCCAGCGAAGCCTACGGTGGGAGCTGGATCTTCGGGTCGTCCGGGTTGCGGCGGTAGAACAGGGCGACGTTGCCGATCCGCGTGACCAGCGCCGCCTCGCCGCGGCGGCACAGCTCCCCGATCGCCGCGTCGCGGCGCTCCCGGTCGCCGGCGCGCACTCGCACCTTGACGAGCTCGTGATGGGCGATGGTCGCGCAGAATTCCCGCAGCAGCGCATCGGTGACACCGGCCCCGCCGACGGAAACTATCGGCTTCAGTTGGTGTCCGAGGCCGCGCAGGAACTTCTTCCGGGATTCAGAGAGCTGCATGGCTTCTTATTTTAGCAGCAGGCGGCCTTGAGCCGGCCGCGGCGCAGCGGCGGCACCTGGCGCGACCGCCAGGAGCGCGACCCGTACGTCAAACAGGCGCGGCGCGAGGGCTGGCGCTCGCGCGCGGTCTACAAGCTCGAGCAAATCCTCGAAAAAGAGGCGCTCCTGCGCCGCGGCATGCTGTGCGTCGACCTTGGCGCCGCGCCGGGCGGCTGGAGCCAGTACGTTTCCGCGCGCCTCGACGGCGACGTCCGCATCGTGGCGGTGGATGTGCTGCCGATGGATACGCTGCCGTCGGTCGAATTCATCCAGGGCGACTTCACCGACGAGGCGGTGTTGCAGGCGCTCGAGGATGCGCTCGGCGGCGCGCGGGCCGACCTTGTATTGAGCGACATGGCGCCCAATATCAGCGGGAATAGGGCGGTCGACCAGCCGAAATCGATGTACCTCGCGGAGCTGGCGCTCGATACGGCGCGCCGGGTACTGCGTCCCGGCGGCAGCCTGGTTTGTAAATTTTTCCAGGGTGAAGGCGCCGAGGCCCTGGTGGCCGACGCCAGGTCGGCCTTCGACAAGGTGCGGAGCGTGAAGCCGAAGGCTTCGCGGCCCGGGAGCCGCGAGGTCTATCTCGTAGCGCTCGGCAGGCAGTGAGAACAGTCGTGAACTGCCGCGGATTTCCGCGACAGTCCGGCAACTATGCACTATAGTAGTGTCTAATCGTTAGACGCAGTCTAAGGACGCAGAGAGCGTTGACCACATCGTGAACGATTTAACCAAAAACATCCTCGTTTTCATCGTCATCATCGTCGTATTGCTTTCGGTGGTGCAGGGGCTCTCGGGCGTCAGCGGTCCGCCGCCGGAGAAACAGGATTACTCCCAATTCCTCGAGCAGGTGAAGTCGGGCAACGTCGAGCGCGTGGAGTTCGACGGCAAGCGCATCAACTACGGCAATCGCACGCCGCTCGGGTATTACACGATCAGCCCCGAGACCGACAACAGCCCGTTGATCGGCATTCTCGAGGACCACGACGTCGACTTCACGGCGCAGGAGCCGGAGTCGCAGAGCCTGATCGGCCAACTGCTCATCAGCTCGTTCCCGATCCTGTTGCTGATCGGCGTGTGGATTTATTTCATGCGCCAGATGCAGGGCGGGGGCGGCGGCCGCGGCGCGATGTCGTTCGGCAAGAGCAAGGCGCGGCTGCTCGGCGAGGACCAGGTCGGCATCACCTTTGCCGACGTTGCGGGCGTCGACGAAGCCAAGGCCGAGGTGGCCGAGATCGTCGATTTTCTCAAGGATCCCAGCAAGTTCCAGCGCCTCGGCGGCAAGATTCCGAAAGGCGTGCTGATGGTGGGCCCGCCCGGCACGGGCAAGACGCTGCTCGCGAAAGCCATTGCGGGCGAAGCCAAGGTGCCGTTCTTCTCGATTTCCGGCTCGGACTTCGTCGAGATGTTCGTCGGCGTCGGCGCCTCGCGCGTGCGCGACATGTTCGACCAGGCGAAGAAGCAGGCGCCCTGCATCATCTTCATCGACGAGCTCGACGCGGTCGGCCGCCATCGCGGCGCGGGTCTCGGCGGCGGGCATGACGAACGTGAGCAGACGCTGAACCAGATGCTGGTCGAAATGGACGGCTTCGAAGGCAGCGAAGGCATCATCGTCATCGCCGCGACGAACCGTCCGGACGTGCTCGATCCCGCGCTGCTGCGGCCCGGCCGCTTCGACCGCCAGGTCGTCGTGCCGCTGCCGGACATCCGCGGCCGCGAGCTGATCCTCAAGGTGCACATGCGCAAGGTGCCGCTCGACGACGACGTGCGTCCCGTGGTGATTGCGCGCGGCACGCCCGGTTTCTCGGGCGCCGATCTCGCCAATCTCGTGAACGAAGCGGCGCTGTTTGCCGCGCGCGCCAACAAGCGCGTCGTCAGCATGGAGGAATTCGAGAAGGCGAAGGACAAGATCATGATGGGCGCGGAGCGCCGCTCGATGGTCATGAGCGAGCAGGAGAAGCTCAACACCGCGTACCACGAGGCGGGCCACGCGATCGTCGGTTTCTCCGTGCCGGAACACGATCCCGTATACAAAGTGACGATCATCCCCCGCGGCCGCGCGCTCGGCGTGACCATGTACCTGCCGGAAGAGGACCGTTACAGCATCTCCAAGCAGCGGCTCGAGAGCACGATCTCGACGCTCTTCGGCGGGCGGCTCGCCGAGGAAATGACGCTTGGGCCGGAACGCGTGACGACCGGCGCCTCGAACGACATCGAGCGCGCGACCGAAATCGCGCGCAACATGGTCACGAAGTGGGGCCTCTCGGAACGCCTCGGACCGCTGACCTACAGCGAGGACGACGGCGAGGTGTTCCTCGGCCGCTCCGTAACCCAGCACAAGCAGGTCTCCGACGTGACGGTGCACACGATCGACGAGGAAGTGCGCAAGATCATCGACCGCAACTACGCGCGCGCGAAAGCGATTCTCGAAGAACATGAGAGCAAGCTGCACGTGATGGCGAAGGCGCTGGTGCGCTACGAGACGATCAGCGAGTCCATGGTGCGCGAGATCATGAACGGCGGCGAGCCCACGCCGCCCGAAGACTGGATCGATCCGGACGAGACCGGCAAGACCGGCGGCGGCCGCAGGAAGCGCAAGCCGAAGCCCGGCGTGATCGGTGGCCCCGCCAGCGAGCACTAGACTCCGGTACAGGGCTCATCGAAGGCACGGCGCCTGTAGGAGCCCGTCTCACGGGCGATCCGATCGTCGACGCCGATCGCCCGTGAGACGGGCTCCTACAGGTAGAATCGGCGGCCATGCAGCTCCGCCTCGGCTCCCGCATCCTCGACCTCTCCACTCCCAAGGTCATGGGCGTCCTCAACGTGACGCCCGATTCGTTTTCCGACGGCGGGCGGTTCCCCGGCGTGGACGCAGCGCTGGCGCAAGCGGAACGCATGGCCGGCGAGGGCGCGGCGATCGTCGACGTCGGCGGGGAGTCCTCGCGCCCGGGCGCGGCGCCGGTGCCGGTGCAGGCGGAGCTGGACCGGGTGATCCCGGTCATCGAGGCGATTCGCGCCCGCATCGATGTCGCGGTTTCGATCGACACCTCCAAGCCGGAGGTCATGCGGGCGGCCGCGGCGGCCGGCGCCGCCATGATCAACGATATCTTCGCGTTACGAGCCGAGGGCGCCCTGGCCGAAGCGGCGCGCCACGATCTGGCGGTGTGCCTCATGCACATGCAGGGCGAGCCGCGCACCATGCAGGAGAACCCCGAGTACGGCGACGTGACGGAGGAGGTGGCCGGCTTCCTGGCGGATCGCGTCGCGGCGTGCGCCGCGGCCGGCGTGGCGCGCGAGCGGATCACCGTGGATCCGGGCTTCGGCTTCGGCAAGACGGCGGCCCACAATCTCACGCTGCTGGCGGGCCTGGGACGGCTGCTTCGGTTAGAATTGCCGCTGACCGTCGGGCTGTCACGCAAGAGCACGCTGGGCGCGCTGACGGGGCGCCCGGTCGATGACCGGATGCCGGCCGGAATTGCCGCCGCGGTATTGGCAGTGGAGCGCGGTGCCCATATAGTGCGCACGCATGACGTCGGGCCCACGATCGACGCCTTGGTCATCGCCGGGGCCGTCTTGCAGAACAGGACTTCGCATGATCCATAAAAACGAACCTGGCGAAAGCCGGCGGCCCGCAAAACCCAAGCGCTATTTCGGCACCGACGGGGTGCGGGGGCGGGTCGGCAACGACCCCATGACCGCGGATTTCGCGCTGCGCCTCGCGAGCGCGGCCGCGCGGGTGCTGGCGCCTGACGGCGGCACCGTGCTGATCGGCAAGGACACGCGCCTGTCGGGTTACATGTTCGAGTCCGCGCTCGAAGCGGGCTTCGTGGCGGCCGGCACGGACGTGCTGCTGCTCGGGCCGCTGCCGACCCCCGGTATCGCCTATCTGACCCAGGAATTCGGCGCCAACATCGGCGTCGTGATCAGCGCCTCGCACAACCTGTACGAGGACAACGGCATAAAGTTCTTCAACAGCGCCGGCGCCAAGCTCAGCGACAGCCAGGAGGCGGAGATCGAGGATTACCTCGGCCAGCCGGCGATTACGCTCGAATCGCACAAGCTCGGACGCGCCAAACGGATCGATTCGGCGCGCGTGCGCTACCAGGAATTCTGCGCCTCCACGTTTCCGCAGGGTTACAGCCTGGAGAACGTCAAGATCGTGTTCGACGGCGCCAACGGCGCCGCTTACAAGGTGGGGCCGCGGACGCTGAGCGTGCTCGGCGCCGAGGTCATCCCGATCGGCTGCTCGCCGAGCGGGCGCAACATCAACGCCGGCTGCGGCTCGACGGAGCCCGGCCTGCTGCGGCAGACAGTGCCCGCCCTCAAGGCGCACGTCGGCATCGCGCTGGACGGCGACGGCGATCGCGTGTTGATGGTCGACGAGCACGGCAGCATCGTCGACGGCGACCAGCTTCTCTACATTCTCGCCACCGACATGCAGGCATCCGGCCGGCTGCACGGCCCCGTGGTCGGGACGATCATGAGCAACCTGGGGCTGGAACACGCGCTCGAGCAGCAGGGCATCGAGTTCTGCCGCGCCCGGGTCGGCGACCGCTACGTGCTGGAAACCTTGCGGGAGAAGGGCGGCACGCTGGGCGGCGAAACTTCGGGCCACCTGATCTGCCTGGACAAGACCACCACCGGCGACGGCCTCGTGTGCGCGCTGCAGGTGCTGGCGGTGATGAAAAAAACCGGCAAGCCGCTCGCCGAGCTGGCGGCGGGCATGCCGAAATACCCACAGAAGATGTTGAACGTGCGCACCGAGAAGCGGGTGGACCTCGGCGCGTCCGAGGCGATCAGAGACGCCGTCGACCAGGTCGAAACCGAGCTGGCGGCCAGGGGCCGTGTCGTGCTGCGGCCCTCCGGCACTGAATCCGTCATCCGGGTGATGGTCGAAGGCGAGGACGAGCGCCAGGTGCTGACCCTGGCCGAGCGCCTGGCCGCCGTCGTCGCCGCCGCCACCACCTGACGCACGCCAACGGCCCGTGTGACGCATTGTCTTGGGGGCGTTGTCCCGGTATCCTTGCGCGCCTTTCGAGCGGGCAGTGAGCGGGCGATGCGGGATTATCTCGTTGCCGGAAACTGGAAGATGAACGGCGGCACCGCCGCCAATGCGGCGCTGCTTCAGGGGATCCTCAACGGGCTGCCGGAGGTCTCGGCGGCCGGCGCGGTCGAGCTCCTGGTCTGCCCGCCGTTTCCGTTCCTCGAGGCGACCGCGGAAAAACTCGCGGGAACGGGAATCGCGCTGGGCGCTCAAAACCTGTCCGAGCACGCGTCAGGGGCCTATACCGGCGAGGTGGCGGCGAGCATGCTGCGAGACGTCGGTTGCGAGTACGCAATCGTGGGCCATTCCGAGCGGCGGGCGCTCTTCGGCGAGACGAGCGCCACCGTGGCGGCCAAGTTCGAGGCGGCGCTGGCGGCCAGGCTCGTGCCGCTGCTGTGCGTCGGCGAAACGCTCGAAGAGCGGGCTGCCGGGCGGACGGAAGCGGTGGTGGGCGAGCAGCTCGGCGCCGTGCTGGAGCGGCTGGGGATCGAAGCCTTCGCGGGCGGCGCGGTGATTGCCTACGAGCCGGTCTGGGCGATCGGCACGGGCCACACGGCGACGCCCGGGCAGGCCCAGGACGTGCATCGCCACATCCGACGGCTGCTTGCCGAAGAGGACGCGGCCGTGGGAGAAGAAGTGCAGCTCCTGTATGGCGGCAGCGTAAAAGGCGACAACGCCGCGGGACTGATGGCCATGCCGGACATTGACGGCGGCCTGATCGGCGGTGCTTCGCTGAAAGCGGACGAATTTCTCGCCATTGCCGCCGCGGCGGCCATGGCGCGCAGTTGAGGTTCAGATGGACACGATGGAAACAGTGATACTGATGGTCCACACGCTGATTGCGTTGTTGATCATCGTGCTGGTGCTGTTGCAGCGCGGCAAGGGCGCGGACGCGGGCGCGGCCTTCGGCTCGGGCGCCTCGGGCACGGTTTTCGGCGCCCGTGGCTCGGCCAACTTTTTCTCGCGGGCCACGGCCGTCCTCGCCACCGCGTTCTTTGTCAGCAGCCTTGCGCTCGCCTACCTGAGCAGCCAGGATGCGGACAGGCCGGACAGCCTGCTGGAAAGCATGCCGGCCGCGGCGACCGAAGAAACGCCCGGGCCAGCACCGGCGGAAGCCGACGAGGCGCCGTCGATGCCCGCCTTGCCGGAGACGGACGAGCCGCCGCAGGCCGGGGAAGGCGAAGCCGCCGACCTGCCGGCCCTCGAGCCCGCGCAGCAGTCGGAGCAACCGGCGGAGGAGCCGCCCGGCGACGACGAGCAGCCCTGAGGCCCGCCAACAGGCCCTGGCATTTTATTTTGCCGACGTGGTGGAATTGGTAGACACGCTGTCTTGAGGGGGCAGTGGCGAAAGCTGTGCCGGTTCGAGTCCGGCCGTCGGCACCAAATCTTGTAGGAGCCCGTCCCACGGGCGATCAGTCGTCGATTTCAGATCGCCCGTGAGACGGGCTCCTACAGCGGAAATCTCCGTTCGATCCCAATTCTGTGTTGTGCGCCCATTGCGGTACGGTCTTACAAACGCCTCATCGGGGCTGATAGAATTACCGGCTGACTCCCCTGTTTCACGCCGGACAAGCCCTGATGCTGGAAAATTACGTGCCGATCCTGATTTTTCTCGGCGTTGCCGCCGGCGTTGGCGTGGTGCTGCTGGCGCTCGGCTTCCTGTTCGGGCGCGGGGAAAAGGATCCCGAGAAGCTGTCGCCGTACGAGTGCGGGTTCGACGCTTTCGACGATTCGCGCATGAAGTTCGATGTGCGCTACTACCTCGTCGCGATTCTCTTCATCATTTTCGATCTCGAGATCGCGTTCCTGTTTCCGTGGGCCGTGTCGCTCGATACGTTCGGTGGCTTCGGGCTCGTCGCAATGGCGATTTTCCTGACGATCCTCGTGATCGGATTCATTTACGAGTGGAAGAAAGGAGCGCTCGAGTGGGATTGAGCAACGCCGCCGAAAAGCAGCAGGACCTGCCCGAACCGGTCGCCGGTGACGGCATCAGCCTGCAGAAGCGCGGCTTCGTCGTCTCCAGCGTCGACAGCGTCGTCAACTGGGCGCGCACCGGCTCGCTGTGGCCGATGACCTTCGGCCTGGCCTGCTGCGCCGTCGAGATGATGCACGCGGGCGCGGCGCGCTACGATCTCGACCGTTTCGGCATTATCTTTCGCCCGAGCCCCCGCCAGTCCGACGTCATGATCGTGGCCGGAACCCTGGTCAACAAGATGGCGCCCGCGCTGCGCAAGGTCTACGACCAGATGCCGGAGCCCCGCTGGGTGGTGTCGATGGGGTCCTGCGCGAACGGCGGCGGCTACTATCATTACTCCTATGCCGTGACCCGCGGCTGCGACCGCATCGTGCCGGTGGACGTGTACGTGCCGGGTTGTCCGCCGTCCGCGGAAGCTCTCGTGTATGGCCTGCTGCAACTGCAGAAGAAGATTCGCCGTACGAACACGATCGCCCGGTAACCGACCCACTGATGGCTGATTTCTACGAGGCACTGGCTGCTCGGATCGAGGCGCGCTTTGGCGAGCAGGTCACGCGCGTGCCGTCGCGCTGCGGCGAGCTGACGTTCGAAGTGCCAAAGGATGCGCTGATCGACGTCGCGATGACCCTGCGCGACGAGCCCGAATTCTCGTTCGAGCAACTGATCGACGTTTGCGGCGTCGACTACCTGACCTACGGGCTCGACGAATGGACGACGGAGAGCGCTACCGAAAGCGGCTTCAGCCGGGGCGTGGTCCGCGAAGCCGTGATCCTCGACGAGTCCGATACCTTCGACCCGCGCCGCTTCGCCGCCGTCTATCACCTGCTGTCAGTCGAACACAATGCGCGGCTCAGGCTTCGGGTCTTCACCGGCCTCGAAAACCCGCCGGTCGTCCCCTCGGTCGTGGCGGTGTGGAATGCGGCCAACTGGTTCGAGCGTGAGGCCTTCGACCTGTACGGCATCCTGTTCGACGGCCATCCGGACCTGCGGCGCATCCTCACGGACTACGGTTTCATCGGCCACCCGTTCCGCAAGGACTTCCCGCTGATCGGCACCGTGGAGGTGCGCTACGACGTGGAGGCGGGGCGCGTGAAATACCAGCCGGTCTCCATCGAGCCGCGCACGCTGGTGCCGAAGGTCATCCGCGATGACAACCGTTACCGGCCGCTGCTGACAGAGCGGGGGCCCGGCCTCGAGGAGCGGGAACCGGGCGTGCCGGACAGGGGATCCTCCGATGGCTGAGATCCAGAGCTTCACCATGAACTTCGGCCCGCAGCACCCGGCCGCGCACGGCGTGCTGCGGCTGGTGCTGGAGATGGAGGGCGAGGTCATCCAGAAAGCCGACCCGCACGTCGGCCTCCTGCACCGCGCGACCGAGAAGCTCGCGGAGTCGAAGCCCTGGAACCAGACCATCGGCTATACGGACCGGCTCGACTACGTCTCGATGATGTGCAACGAGCACGCCTACGTGCGGGCCATCGAAAAGCTGATCGGCGTCGAAGTGCCGATACGCGCGCAATACATCCGCGTCATGTTCGACGAGGTCACGCGGATCCTGAACCATCTGATGTGGCTCGGCGCGCACGGCCTCGACATCGGCGCCATGACGGTGTTCCTGTATTGCTTCCGCGAGCGCGAAGACCTGATGGACTGCTACGAAGCGGTCTCCGGCACGCGCATGCACGCGACTTATTACCGCCCTGGCGGCGTCTACCGCGACCTGCCGGATTCCATGCCGAAGTACCAGCCGTCGAAATGGCGCACCCAGAAGGAAGTCGACCGGCTGAACAAGAGCCGCGAGGGCTCGCTGCTCGATTTCCTCGAGGCGTTCACCGAGCGTTTCCCGGCGGCGATCAGGCAATACGAAGCGTTGCTCACGGACAACCGTATCTGGAAGCAGCGCACGGTGAACATTGGCGTCATACCGGCCGAGCGCGCGCTGCAGCTCGGCTTCACCGGCCCGATGCTGCGCGGTTCGGGCATCGAGTGGGACCTGCGGAAGAAGCAGCCTTATGAAGTGTACGAACGGATGGATTTCGATATTCCGGTCGGGGCCACGGGCGATTGTTACGACCGGTATCTCGTGCGCGTCGAGGAAATGCGCCAGTCGAACCGCATCGTGAAGCAGTGCATCGACTGGCTGCGCGCCAATCCCGGCCCGGTGATGGCCGACGACAACAAGGTCGCGCCGCCATCCCGCGTGGTGATGAAGGACGACATGGAATCGCTGATCCATCACTTCAAGCTGTTCACGGAGGGCTACGCCGTGCCGGAAGGCGAGGCCTACGCCTGCGTCGAAGCGCCGAAAGGGGAATTCGGCGTGTACATCATTTCCGACGGCGCGAACAAACCCTTCCGGGTCAAATTCCGCGCGCCGGGCTTCGCCCACCTGTCGTCCATGTCCGAGATGGTGGAAGGTCACATGCTCGCGGACGTGGTCGCGGTGCTCGGCACGCAGGACATCGTGTTCGGGGAGGTCGATCGGTGAGCGCGGAACCGGAACTGTCGCAACACGTGCGCGACGAGATCGAACGCTGGAAGGCCCGCTTCCCGGACGAGGGGCGGCGCTCGGCCATCATCGGCGCGCTGCATGCGGTGCAGCACGAGAACGGCGGCTTCCTCACGCCGGCGCTGATGGACCGGGTGGCCGACTACCTCGAGCTACCGACCGTGCAGATCTATGAAGCAGCGAATTTCTATTCGATGTTCCAGGTGGTGCCGGTCGGCCGCAACAACGTCGCCATCTGCACCAATATCTCCTGTATGCTGCGCGGCGCCGACGCGATCGTCGAGCACGTGGAGGAACGGCTCGGCGTACGGCTGGGCGAAAGCACGCCCGATGGGCGCATTTTCCTCAAGAAGGAAGAAGAGTGCCTGGCGGCGTGTTGCGGCGCGCCCATGATGATGGTGAATCATCGCTATCACGAGAACCTCACGCCGGAAAAAGTCGACGAAATACTGGATGCGCTGGACTGATGCCGGAACCTGGACCCAAGTACCCGCAAAATCTCGTGTGCTTCAGCACTTTCGGCTCGCCGGAGCCGTGGACGCTCGCCACCTACGAGCAGCACGGCGGCTACCAGGCGTGGCGCCGCATCCTCGCGGGTGAGCTCACCCGCGAGCAGGTGATCGAGGAGGTGAAAGCCTCGGGCCTGCGCGGCCGCGGCGGCGCCGGTTTCCCGACCGGGCTCAAATGGAGCTTCATGCCGAAGGATCCGGCCGCGCAGAAATACCTCGTCGTCAACTCCGACGAGAGCGAGCCCGGCACCTGCCACGATCGCGAGATCCTGCGCTACAACCCGCACTCGCTGGTCGAGGGCATGGCCATCGCCTGCTATGCGATGGGCGCCAGCGTCGGCTACAACTACATTCGCGGCGAGTTCATCGACGAGCCCGTGCCGCGCTTCGAAGCCGCGGTCAGGGAAGCCTACGAGGCCGGGCTGCTCGGAAACGATATCCAGGGCTCCGGCATCGACGTGGACGTCAAGACGTTCGTCGGCGCGGGCGCCTACATCTGCGGCGAGGAAACCGCACTGCTCGAATCGCTCGAAGGCAAGGTCGGCTTCCCGCGCTTCAAACCGCCGTTCCCGGCCAACTACGGCCTCTACGGCAAGCCCACGACCATCAACAACACGCAGAGCATCGCGAGCGTGCCGTCGATCGTGCGCAATGGCGCGGCGTGGTTTGCGGACCTCGGGCCGGAAGGCTCGGGCGGCACGGCACAATTCTCGGTCTCCGGCCACGTCGAAAAACCGCAGAATCTCGAGCTGCCGATGGGCATCCCGTTCAGGGATCTCCTGGAGATCTGCGGCGGCGTCTGGAAGGGCCGGAAGCTGAAAGCCGTGATCCCCGGCGGCTCCTCCGTGCCGGTCCTGCCCGCCGAGGCCATCATGGACTGCACGATGGACTACAACTCGCTGAAGGCGGCGGGCTCGTCCTTCGGTACCGGCGCCGTCATCGTGATGGACGAGACGACCTGCATGGTGCGGACGCTGCGCCGTATTTCGCGCTTCTACATGGCGGAGTCCTGCGGGCAATGCACGCCCTGCCGCGAGGGCACCGGCTGGCTGTACCGCATGCTCACGACCATCCTCCAGGGCCGGGGCACGGAATCCGACCTGGACAAGCTCGTCGACGTGGCGGACCACATCGAAGGCCACACCATCTGCGCGCTGGGCGACGCCGCCGCGTGGCCGGTGCAGAGCTTCGTGAAGCATTTCCGCCACGAGTTCGAGTACATGGTGCGCAACCAGGGCCGCAGCATCGTCGAGGACAGGGCCAGGGCGGCATGAGCGACGACACGATCAACTTCGAAGTCGACGGCAAGCCGTTCAAGGCGAAGAAGGGCCAGATGATCATGGAGGTCACCGACAACGTCGGCGGCGCCTATATCCCGCGCTTCTGCTATCACCCGAAGCTGTCCGTGGCGGCGAACTGCCGCATGTGCCTCGTCGAAGTCGAGAAAGCGCCGAAGCCCTTGCCCGCCTGCGCGACGCCGGTGGCCGAGGGCATGAAGGTGTTCACGCGCTCGCCGCGGGCGATCGAGGCCCAGCGCGCGGTGATGGAGTTCCTGCTCATCAATCATCCGCTCGACTGCCCGATCTGCGACCAGGGCGGCGAGTGCGAGCTGCAGGACCTCGCGATGGGTTACGGGCGCGACGTCTCGCGCTTCACCGACCGCAAGCGTGTCGTGAAGGACCAGGACCTGGGCCCGCTGATCTCTACCGACATGACCCGCTGCATCCACTGCACCCGCTGCGTGCGCTTCGGCGAGGAGGTCCAGGGTTACCAGCAGCTCGGCACGATGGGCCGCGGCGAGAACATGAAGATCAGCACCTATATCGAGCAGAGCATCGATCACGAGCTGTCCGGGAACATCATCGATCTCTGCCCCGTGGGCGCCCTGAACAACAAGCCGTACCGCTACAGCGCGCGCGCCTGGGAAATGGTGCAGCGTTCGAGCGTGTCGCCGCACGACTGCGTGGGCTCGAACCTGTACGTGCACCTGCTGCGCGGCAAGATCAAGCGCATCGTGCCGCGGGAAAACGAGCTGATCAATGAGACCTGGCTGGCCGACCGCGACCGTTACAGCTTCTACGGGATGTACAGCGACGACCGCCTGATGACGCCGCGCGTGAAGGAAGACGGCGCCTGGCGGGAGATCGACTGGCAGGAGGCGCTCGAGCGGCTCGCTACGCAGCTCAAGGCGGCCGGCGGCGACATCGGTATCCTGGCGTCGCCCAATGCGACCCTCGAGGAACAGCACCTGCTGGCGAAGCTGGCGGCGGCGATGGGCAGCGCGAACATCGATCACCGGCTGCGGCAGCGGGACTTCTCCGACCAGGACAACGATCCGCTCTTCCCGTGGCTGGGCTGCGACATCGCCGGGATCGAGCGGGAGCGGGCGCTTCTCATCGTCGGCTCCAATCTCCGGCGCGAGGCGCCGATCCT
Organism: Woeseiaceae bacterium; assembly: GCA_035698445.1. Lineage (GTDB taxonomy): Bacteria > Pseudomonadota > Gammaproteobacteria > Steroidobacterales > Woeseiaceae > IDS-8. The sequence continues at coordinate 59,671 of DASSBS010000048.1, read as the reverse complement.
CGCGCACCGGGTGCGCAAGGCCGCGCTCCAGCACGCGGCGATCTCCTTCGTCAACCGGCAACGCTACGAATACCTGTTCACCGTCGCCGATTACCTGGCAGGCGCGGGCCTGGTCGAGCAGTTGTCAGGGATCGCGGCGGCGGCCGCGGCCGCTTCGGGCACGAAGCTGCCGCCAGCAGTGTCGAAATTGTGCGAAGGCGTTGCGGCCGGCGAGCCGCAGCAGCGGGTCGCGCGGTCGCTGGCCGAGGCCGATGGCGGCCTCGTCCTGCTCGGCCAGCTTGCGCTGCGCGATCCCGCGTTTGCCGCGATCCGGGCCCTTGCCGCCGCCATTGCCTCACTGACCGGCGCGCGCTTCGGTTACGTATCCGAAGGTGCGAACGCGGCGGGCGCGCACCTGGCCGGCGTGCTGCCGCATCGCGCCGCCGGCGGCGCGCCGCGCGAGCGTGCCGGCCGGCACGCGGGCAGCATGCTGGACGACCCACTTGGCGCCGTGCTCCTGTTCGGGATCGAGCCCGACCGGGACCTGGCCGGGGACGCCACGGACAAGCTCGCGGCCCAGAGGCTCGTCGCGGCCATGACGCCCTTCGTGACGCCCGCGTTCGAGCGCTGCGCGGACCTGCTGCTGCCGATCGGCACCCCGTTCGAAAGCTCCGGCACCTTCGTCAATGGCGAGGGCCGCTGGCAGAGCTTCGGCGGCGTGGCGACCCTGATCGGCGAGGCGCGCCCGGCGTGGAAAGTGCTGCGCGTGCTCGGCAACCTGCTGGATGCGGAAGGCTTCGATTACGTCTCCAGCGAGGACGTGCGCGATGAGCTGAAGGCGGCGCTCGGCGACGTATCGCCCGACAATGCCTGCACCGGCACAAAGCCGCTGCCGCATGGGGACACGGAAAATGGGGACAGTCCCCATTTTCCGTGTCCCCTGGACGTGCCCATGTACCGGGTGGATGCCCTGGTGCGGCGCTCGCTGCCCCTGCAGCTCATGCGCGACCCGGCACGGGAGCCCGGTGAGGAAGACGCCGCGTGACGGCACTGATCCCCCAGTTCGCCGTCGACTTCTGGAACTCTTTACCGGAGATGCTGCGGTACCTCACCGTGGTGACGACGCAGATCGGGGCGGTCACGGTGGGCATCATCCTGACGGTGGCGTTCGCCACCTATTTCGAGCGCAAGGTGATCGGCTTCATGCAGGGCCGTATCGGCCCGAACCGCGTCGGGCCCCTCGGCCTGGGGCAGCCGTTCGCCGACGTGATCAAGCTGCTGATCAAGGAAGTGGTGGTGCCGACGGAGTCGAACCGCTACCTGTTCCTGATTGCGCCGCTGCTGTCGATCGTCCCCGCGCTCGCGACCTGGGCCGTCATTCCGTTGTCCGACGAGTTCGTCATCTCCGACATCGACGCGGGCCTGCTGTACGTCCTCTCGCTCACCTCGATGGGCGTCTACGGCATCATCCTCGCCGGCTGGGCGTCCAACTCCAAGTACGCTTTCCTGGGCGCGATGCGGTCGGCGGCGCAGATCGTCGCCTATGAAATCGCCATGGGCTTCGCGCTGGTCGGCGTGCTCATGGCGGGCGGTACCCTGAATCTCGGCGGGATCGTGCGCGCGCAGGCGGGCGGGGTGAGCGACTGGTTCCTGTGGCCGCTCCTGCCGCTGTTCCTCGTGTATTTCGTCTCGGGCGTCGCCGAAACCAACCGGGCGCCGTTCGACGTGGCGGAGGGGGAGTCGGAGATCGTCGCGGGCTTCCACGTCGAGTATTCGGGTGTCGCCTTCGCGATCTTCTTCCTCGCCGAATACGCGAACATGGTGCTGATCTCGGCCCTGGCCTCGGTATTCTTCCTCGGCGGCTGGGCGTCCCTGTTCGAAGGCTGGACCTTCCTCGGCGACAGCTTCCTGCGCGAGCCGAGCTTCTTCTGGCTTGCCGCCAAGATCGCTTTCTTCATGTTCGCTTTTTTCTGGTTGCGCGCGACCTTCCCGCGCTATCGCTACGACCAGATCATGCGGCTCGGCTGGAAAGTATTCATTCCCATCACGATCCTCTGGATTGCGCTGGAGGGCGTGATGGCCTGGCTGGAAATCGGGCCGTGGGCGTGACGGCGCGAAGCGGCGTTTTTGCAGGAGCCCGTCTCACGGGCGACGCGACGGTCGGCGTCGGGTCGCCCGTGAGACGGGCTTCTACGGGAGGCGAGTGGTAATGGCCAGCCGGTTGGGCAATTTCTTCCGGGCGATCTCGCTCTACGATCTCTGGAAGGGGCTCGATGCGACGCTGCGCAATTTCTTCCGCGACGAAGTGACCGTGCAGTACCCGGAAGAAAAGACGCCGCAGTCCTACCGCTACCGCGGCTTGCACGCGCTGCGCCGCTACCCCAACGGGGAGGAGCGCTGCATCGCCTGCAAGCTCTGCGAGGCCGTTTGCCCGGCGCTCGCAATTACCATCGAATCGGACGTCGCCGACGACGGCACGCGCCGCACGACCCGCTACGACATCGACCTGTTCAAATGCATCTACTGCGGCTTCTGCGAGGAATCCTGCCCGGTCGACGCGATCGTGGAGACGCGCATCCACGAATACCATATGGAAACGCCGGGCGAGAACATCATGACCAAGGACAAGCTGCTCGCCGTCGGCGACCGCTTCGAGGCGATGATCTCCGCCGACAAGGCGGCGGACGCGAAGTACAAGTAAGGATGCGGCGTTGATCTTTTCACTGCTGTTCTATTTTTTTGCCGCGGTATTGGTTGCCGCCGCCGTGGGCGTGATCCTCGCACGCAACCCGGTGCACGCGGTGCTGCTCCTGATCCTCTCGTTTTTCCAGAGCGCGGTGCTCTGGCTCATGGCCGAGGCCGAGTTCCTCGCCATCGTGCTGGTGCTCGTGTACGTCGGGGCGGTCATGGTGCTGTTCCTGTTCGTCGTCATGATGCTGGACGTGGCCGTGGCGAAAGTTCGCGGCGGGCTGGTCCGCTATGCACCGCTCGGGTTGCTGATCGCGGTGCTGATGGTGATCGAGCTGGCGCAGGTGATCTGGCTGCGGAGCAACGTCGCGACGGCCGGCACCGGCGGGTTCGTGCCGCTGCCTCCGGGTTATAGCAACACCGAGGCGCTGGGCTCCATTCTCTACACCGAGCACGTGTACGCGTTCGAGATCGCGGCCGTCATCCTCCTGCTCGCGATCGTCTCCGCGATCACGCTGACGATGCGCAAGCGGCCGGGGCTGAAGGAGCAGGACATCGCCTACCAGACGTCCGTCCGGAGCGAAGACCGTATCCGCATCGTCTCCATGCAGGCGGAGGAGCGGCGATGATGGCCATTGGCCTGCAGCATTACCTGACGATCGGCGCGATCCTGTTCGCGCTGAGCGTGGCCGGGATCTTCATCAACCGGCGCAATCTCATCCTGCTGCTCATGTGCATCGAGCTCATGCTGCTGGCGGTCAACTTCAATTTCATCGCTTTCTCGCGTTACCTCGGCGATCCGACGGGCCAGATCTTCGTGTTTTTCATCCTGACCGTGGCGGCGGCGGAGGCGGCGATCGGGCTGGCTATCCTGGTCGTGCTGTTCCGTACCCGGCAGTCGATCAATGTGCAAGATCTCGACTCGATGAAGGGTTAGGCCGATGGAGCGAAATCCTTTTCTTTGCTGCAGGAGCCCGTCGCGCGGGCGACTCGCCGACGACCGAATCGCCCGTGAGACGGGCTCCTGCAGGAAAGGCTGAGCATGCAAGCGACTCACCTGACCATCGTCCTGGCGCCGCTCGCGGCGGCGATTGTTGCCGGGCTGTTCGGCCGGCAGATCGGCCGCGCCGGTGCGCACTGGGTGACGATCCTCGCGGTCGGCCTGTCATTCGTGCTGTCGCTGCTGGTGCTGAAGAACCTTTATTTCGACGGCGGACAGGCGGCGAACTACACGGTCTATAGCTGGGCCGTGGTGGACGGCCTGCGCATGGAGGTCGGCTTCCTCATCGACCGGCTGAGCGCGCTCATGATGGTGGTCGTGACCTTCGTGTCGCTGATGGTGCATGTCTACACCATCGGCTACATGCACGACGATCCCGGCTACACGCGCTTTTTCAGCCACATCTCGCTGTTCACGTTCGCCATGCTGATGCTCGTCATGTCGAACAACTTCCTGCAGCTCTTCTTCGGCTGGGAGGCGGTCGGGCTGGTGTCCTACCTGCTGATCGGGTTCTGGTTCAGGCGCGAATCCGCGATCTTCGCCAGCCTGAAGGCGTTCCTGGTGAACCGGGTAGGGGATTTCGGCTTCCTGGTCGGCATCGCGGCCGTCGTGACGGCGAGCGGGTCGCTGGACTACGCCACGGTGTTCGGCCAGGCCGAAGCCATCGCCGGGCAGGAGTTCGCCATCCTGGGCGGCTCGTCGTGGAACGCGATGACGGTGATCTGCGTTCTCCTGTTTATCGGCGCGATGGGCAAATCCGCGCAGGCGCCCCTGCACGTGTGGCTGCCGGATTCCATGGAAGGCCCGACGCCGATCTCCGCCCTGATCCATGCCGCGACCATGGTGACGGCCGGCATCTTCATGGTCGCGCGGATGTCGCCGCTTTACGAGCTGTCCGAGACGGCGCTGGCGGTGGTGCTCGTCATCGGCGCCTTGACGGCGTTCTTCATGGGGCTGCTCGGCATCGTGCAGAACGACATCAAACGGGTGATCGCGTATTCGACGCTGTCGCAGCTCGGTTACATGACGGTGGCGCTCGGGGCCTCGGCTTACGGTGCCGCGATCTTCCACCTGATGACGCACGCCTTCTTCAAGGCGCTGCTGTTCCTCGCCGCCGGTTCCGTCATCATTGCGCTGCACCACGAGCAGGACATGCGCAAGATGGGTGGCCTCAAGAAGTACATGCCGGTGACGTACTGGACGGCGCTGATCGGCACGCTGGCGCTGGTCGGCTTCCCGGGCACCGCCGGGTTTTTCTCCAAGGACGCGCTCATCGAGGCCGTGCGGGAGTCGCACTGGGAGGGCCTGCCCTACTGGATCGCCTATCTCAGCGTGTCGCTGGGTGTCTTCGTCACCGCGTTGTACTCCTTCCGCCTGCTGTTCCTGGTGTTCCACGGCGAGGAACGCACGGACCCGCACGCGCGCGCGCACTTGCACGAGTCGCCGCTGGTCGTGACCGTGCCGCTGGTCCTGCTCGCCATCCCTTCGGCGATCATCGGCTGGATCGCCATCGAGCCGGTGCTGTTCGGCGGATACTTCGGTAATTCACTGTTCGTGCTGGAAGGCCACGACGTGCTGGCGGAGCTCGGCGAGACCTACCACGGCGGGTGGCAGTTCATCCTGCACAGCTTCCAGGGAACGACGTTCTGGTACATGCTCGCCGGGGCGCTGGTGGCGTGGTTCGCTTACCTGAAGCGGCCCGGGCTGCACGTCGAGATCCGCGAGAAACTCTCCGGACTTCACGAGCTGCTCGTCCGCAAGTACTACTTCGACGACCTCTACATCCGGGGCTTTGCCGCCGGCGGCCGCGCCGCCGGAGGTTTCCTGTGGCACACCGGTGACGAGCGGCTGATCGACGGAGTGCTGGTCAACGGCACGGCCAATTCGATCGGGCGCGCGGCCGGCGTGCTGCGGCGCGTGCAGTCGGGCTACCTTTATCATTATGCCTTCGCCATGATCATCGGGCTGACCGCGATCCTCGGCTGGCTGCTCTGGTTCTGACGCCGGCCATGGGTCTCTCGCATTACATTCTGAGCTTGCTGATCTGGGTTCCGATCGCCGGCGGTGTCGGCCTGCTGGCGCTGGGTGACGCCGGCGATGCGGCATCGGCGCGGGCAGGGCACATGCGCCTGCTGGCGCTGGCTGCGTCGCTGCTGACGTTCGTCATCAGCATTTTCCTCTACACGGGCTTCGACACCTCGACCGCGGCCATGCAGTTCGTCGAGCGCGTGCCGTGGATCGAGGCGTTCAACATCGACTATCACCTCGGCGTCGACGGCATCTCCGCGCCCCTGATCCTGCTGACGACCTTCATCACGCCGCTCGTGGTGATCGCGGGCTGGGACACGATCAAGTCACGGCCGGCGCAGTATTTCGCGGCGTTCCTCATTCTCGAGGGCCTGATGATCGGCGTGTTCTCGGCGCTCGACGGCGTGCTGTTCTACGTCATGTGGGAAGCCATGCTCGTGCCGATGTTCCTGATCATCGGCATGTGGGGCGGCGAGCGACGGGTGTACGCCACGCTGAAGTTCTTCCTGTACACGTTCTTCGGCTCGGTGCTGCTGCTCGTCGCCTTCATCTACCTGTACGTGCAGGCCGGCGATTTCGGCTTCGCGTCCTTCGTCGAGGTGCCGCTGACCCTGAAGGAGCAGCAGTTCATCTTCCTGGCGTTCCTGATCGCTTTCGCGGTGAAGGTGCCGATGTGGCCCGTCCACACCTGGTTGCCCGATGCGCACGTCGAGGCGCCGACCGGCGGCTCGGTCATCCTGGCGGCCATCATGCTGAAAATGGGCGGTTACGGCTTCGTGCGCATGTCCCTGCCGATGCTGCCGGACGCGAGCGAGTATTTCGCCGGGTTGATGATTGCCCTGTCGCTGATCGCCATCGTCTACATCAGCCTCGTCGCGCTGATGCAGAAGGACATGAAGAAACTGGTCGCCTACTCGTCGATCGCGCACATGGGGTTCGTCACGCTCGGGTTCTTCCTGCTGTGGGCGATCCTGGAGCGGCACGGGGACAGCGCCGGCGCGGCGCTCGGCGTGACGGGCGGCATGGTGCAGATGGTGTCGCACGGCCTCGTTTCCGGCGCGATGTTCCTGTGCATCGGCGTGATGTACGACCGCCTGCACAGCCGGCAGATCGCGGACTACGGCGGGGTCGGCAACAGCATGCCGTGGTTCGCCGGGTTGATGGTGCTGTTCGCGATGGCCAACGTCGGGCTGCCCGGGACTTCCGGCTTCGTTGGTGAATTCATGGTCATCGTCGCGAGCTTCAGGGCGAGCTTCTGGTTTTCGTTCGCCGCGGCAAGCATTCTCGTGCTGGGCGCCGCCTACACGCTGTGGATGATCAAACGCGTGCTGTACGGCGAGCCCGGCAATGACAGGGTCGCCGCCATGGAGCCGCTCAACCAGCGCGAGTTCATCGTGCTCGGCGTGCTGGCTCTCGCGGTGCTGCTGATCGGCATCTGGCCGGCGCCGCTGGTCGACATGATGACGGCAACTGTCGAGCAACTCGTCGACCAGCTCGGGCAGTCCAAGCTCGCGGCGCTTTAAGGGCAGGTGAGGAAAGCATGAACTGGACCGACATCGTGCCCGCGCTTCCGGAGATCGCGTTGCTCACGTTGATCTGCGTGGTGCTCGTCGTCGATCTCTTCATCGAGGAGCACCAGCGCGCCATTACGTACTGGGTGAGCCTCGCCTCGCTGGCGGTGATCGCGGTGCTGCTGGTGGCCACGGCGCCGGAATCGCGGACGGTGCTGTTCGGCGGGGGCTATGTCAGTGATGCGTTTTCCCAGCTCCTGAAACTCGCGTCCGTGATCCTGGTGGGCCTGAGCTTTGTATACGCGCGCCACTACCTGACGCAGAACAGTCTGCTAAAGGGTGAGTTCTTCACGCTCGGCATGTTCGGGCTGCTGGGCATGATGATCATGATGTCGTCCAACGGCCTCCTGACCATGTATCTCGGTCTCGAGACCCTGGCGCTCTCGCAATACTCGCTGGTCGCCATCGATCGTCACTCCAAGGATGCCGCGGAATCCGCGATGAAGTATTTCGTGCTCGGGGCGATCGCCTCTGGCTCGCTGCTCTACGGCATTTCGTGGACCTACGGCGTGACCGGCAGCCTCCAGTTTCACGAGATCGCGGCCGCGCTCCAGGCGAATCCCGGAATGAACGGCGTCGCACTCTGGTTCGGCATCGCGTTCATGCTGGTCGGCATCGGCTTCAAGTTCGGGGCGGTCCCATTCCACATGTGGCTGCCGGACGTCTACCAGGGCGCGCGCACGCCGGTCACGCTGTACCTCGTGGCGGCGCCGAAGCTCGCGGCCATCGCGCTGATTATCCGCATCCTGGCGGACGGGCTCGGCGCGATTCACGAGGTGTGGGAGGGCATGGTGCTGGTGCTCTCGGTGCTGTCGCTGATCGTCGGCAACGTGGTCGCCATCGCGCAGAGCAACATCAAGCGCATGCTGGGCTATTCGACGATCGCGCACGTGGGCTTCATTCTCGCGGCGGTGCTGTGCGGCACCCCGACCGGCTACGCGGCGGGACTGTACTACACGCTGACCTACGTGATCATGGCCGCGGGCTCGTTCGCGATGGTGATCCTGCTGAGCCGCAAGGGTTACGAAGCGGAGAACATCAGCGACTTCAAGGGACTCAACGCGCGCAGCCCGTGGTTCGCGGTGATGATGCTGTTCTTCATGTTCGGCCTGGCCGGCGTGCCGCCCTGGGTCGGCTTCTTTGCCAAGCTGTACTCCATCAACGCCGTGCTGGACGCGGGCTACCCCGCGCTCGCCGTGCTGATGGTGCTCGCCTCGGTGATCGGCGCCTTCTATTACCTGCGCGTGGTCTGGTACATGTACTTCGACCAGCCGCAGGATCGCTCGGTGCTGCAGTCGAACTTCGAAACGCGGTTTGCGCTCAGCATCAACGGGCTTGCCGTTCTCGCGCTCGGTATTCTCCCGGGGTGGTTGCTGCAGCTCTGCGTGGACGTATTCGCAAGGCATCCTTGATTCTTCATTGTTCAGCACGCTTTAAAACCTTCCAACACGACAAGAGCGCTCCACGGCACGGTTTTTGCAGCAAGGCTCATGTCGCACATGCTGGCAATGACCGATGCCCAAACCGTTCGCTATCGTCGCCGATCTCAGGACCGGCTCGACGCTGCTCGCGACCAGCCTCGACGAGCATCCGCAGATCCGCTGCTACGGCGAGCTGTTCCACTCGAAAGAGCTTCCGGACAACCGGATCGAGGGCTTCGACCGGCTGGGCGCCTCGGCGGAGGCCATCCTGGAGCGCTCTATGCAGGCGCGAGGCGTCGAGGCCTGCGGCTTCAAGGCGATGATCTTCCTGCCGCTGCCGTCTACGACTCATTGGGCGGATGCGTGGAGCCGGATACGCGAGCTGCCTGAACTGCGCGTCATCTGGCTCACCCGGCGGGATCGCCTGGCGCAGTACGCGTCGGCGGAGGTGGTCCGGCACACCGGCGTCTTTCACCCGCATGACAACGACCGCGTCTACCGGCCGGAGCACCGGCCCGTCATCAGGATCGACCCGGACGAGTTCCGTTCGTGGGTGCGCGAGCGGGACGCGCAGCTACGGCGGCGGCGCGAAATGCTCCACGGCGTGCCGGCCCTCGATCTCGATTACGAGACGCTCACGGGCGACTGGGAACGCAGCACGGCTTGTATCCAGCGCTTCCTCGAAGTCGACGTGGAGCCGCTCGTGCAGCAGAAGAAAAAGCAGGAGCGGCGGCCGCTGGCCGACGTCATTGCCAATTACGCAGAGCTCGCGGACCGGCTGCGCAGTTAAATTAGCACCCGCGTCAGGCGATAAGCCGATTGATGCCCACGATCCGCACGGCGTCACCGGTCAGCACCAGAATGCTGAGCGACGCGGAATCGATTTCGAAGCGGCTGAACAGGTCGAGCGGCACGCCGGCGAAGTGTGCGATCGCGAGCTTGATCGGGTCGCTGTGGCTCACGAGTGCGACTCCGCCTTCGGGCACGTCGGAGCGCAGCCGCAGCATCTCGCGCACGAAGCGCCCCTGCACGTCGGCGAGGAACTCGCCCTCCGGGATGCGCTGGCCGCTGCGAAACGCGTGGAAGCGGCGCCATTCGGGATCGCCTTCCAGCGACTCGGCGGTGCGGTCGGTCCACACACCGTAATCGATATCCCGGAGCGCTTCCGACTGCTCGGGTTCCACCCCCAGGCGCCGCGCGAGGGGCAGCGCAGTCTCGCGGGCACGCTGCAGCGGGCTGCTGACACGCGCCCGATCGGCTCGTGCGCGAGAGCGTCGGCCAGTTGCTCGGCCTGCCGCTGGCCGGCCGCCGATAGCCCGAGACCCGGGGCGCGGCCGGAGAGCAGGTCGGCCGGCCCGTCCTTCTCAGCGTGCCGGACCAGATAGAACGTGGTCATGCTGCGCCACCGGGCGTGCGCGCTTCGGCTTCTCCGGCTCGGCACGGGCACGGCGTCGGCAGGACCGACGCGGCCGCCGTAGTAGCCGAGAATGTCGGATTTCCCGGGCGAGATCACGAAGCAGAGGAGGGTGGCACCCGCCGCGATCATCCGCTCCACGAGGTATTCGCTCACGGCCCGGGGGCATTCCGTCGGCCCATCGAGCCGGCTGCCGACGGGTAGCAGCTCCTTCGAGAATGCGAGCGGCTGGATGCGATTGCCGGCTCCCGCGGCTGGAATGATGCCCCACATGATAGGCCTCCCCCAGCGGTGCCGGCGAGAGGGATGGGGAAGGCTGCGCGGGCAGGCCGGAAGCGTCGTCTTCCAGCGCGGCCATGAGCTCGCGCACCCGCTGGGCGGCCGTATGCTCGTCGAGCACCCGTTCGCGTGCGCGGTGCGCGATGACCGAGAGCGTCTCGGGCGAGAGCTGGAGCGCTTCCACCGCGTCGTCGGTGGTGTGCGCGACCAGCACCTCCGAGCCGGGTTCAAAAGAAGCTGTCGAGCCCCTCCCAATCGTCCGTCAGGAGGGGCACGCCGCAGGCGGCGGCTTCGAAGAGCCGGCCGGAAGGGCAGTAGCCCATCTCCCGCATCGCGCGGCGGGTGACGTTCAGCGTCAAGCGGCTCGAGGAGTAAAACGCGGGATGCTGCTCGGGCGCCACGTGGCGCACGAAGAAGATGTTGCCGGACCACGGGAATGCTTCCGGGTATTGCGCGCCGCCGATCAGGAATCGCAGCCGCGGCAGGCGCCGTGCCGGCTCGACGAACAGCGCCTCCAGCGTGTCCTGCCGGTCCTCGGCATAGGTGCCGAGCCAGGACAGGTCGGCGGCGAAGCAGGCGAGCCGTTCTGCCGGGCGGTGCACGTCGGGGTCCACGCTGCCGTAGAGCGGCGCGACGCGGCGGGCGCCGAGCCGCTCACGCAGCGCGGCCAGCGCCCGGCCGCCGGTATAGCTCAGCACGAGGTCAAAATCGCGCAGGCCGCGGCTGCCGAGCCAGGCGACGGCGCGGCCGGCCTGCAGGTGGTCGAGCGTGACGGGCGTGTCCATGTCGTAGAAGACGCGGACCGGTCCATTGGCGTCCAGCACCAGCTCGGCGGCGGCGACGCCATCCGCACAATAGGACGTCACCATGCCGACGTCGGCCCCGGCGAGCGCCCGCCGGGCCAGCGGGGGAGACGGGGGCCGGTGTCAAGAGCAGAGCCGGGCCAGCGCGCCCCGGCAAGGCACCGCGGGGGCCGGAAAGCGCCGCGAAACCGGCCCGCGGTGAGCCCTTGCCGGCGGCGGTGCTTTTTTGTATGATGCCCGGCCTTCCAGATGCGGGGTGGAGCAGTCTGGCAGCTCGTCGGGCTCATAACCCGAAGGTCGCAGGTTCAAATCCTGCCCCCGCTACCAACGCTATCTTGTTCGGCTCGGAACCCTCGTTTCCGGGCCGAGCTCGTTTCTGGCTGATGTCCAGGATGCCTGCGAGATCGCCGTAGAGGTCGATGCGAAGGTCTTCTCGCCCCTTTTCGGGCGTGAGCACGATCTTGTCGATCAGCGCCCGCAAATGCTCCGCGGCTTCGCTGCGCCCGTCCTTACGGTCCAGCGCATTCCTGAGATTCTCGACCTCGCGCCGGTAGTGCTGTGCCATAGCCGGGTGCAACAGCGGCTTGGGGCCAGCACTACGGCCATCGCCCGCCGTATCGGCGCCCAACTCCTCGAGACGGGCGGTGACGCGCTCCAGATCGTCCTTGACCAGCCGAGCCTCGATTCCCTCCCGGATCGCCCTGAGGACGTTCTCCCGCTCCCTTTCGAGCCGGATCTTCTCGGCTATGCGAGTCTTCCGAGCAGTATCCTGCGCGGCTCTGAGGGCATTCAGATGTTTCGTGTATTCCGCGCAGAAGACGTCGAGGAGATCCGCCCGCATGAGATGGGTCTGCAAGGCCGAGAGCACCGCATTTTCCAGTTTGTCCCTGGCGATCGTCTTTCGGTTGGCGCAAACAGACTCGCCCTTGTTCTTGGACGACGCACACCCGTAGTGGGTCGGGTTTACCTTCGCGTATCCGCCGCCGCATACACCACACTTGACGAGGCCGGAGAGCAGGTAACGTGGGCGGTTTCTTTGCCACATGCCGGGCGCTCTGGCGTCGAGGTCCCTCTGCCGGGCTTTGGCCGCATCCCACAACTCCTGTGGGACGATGCGCAGCTCGGGCAATTCCTGCGTGGTCCACTCGCTTTCGTCGTTCAGCCGCGTGACGCGCCTCCCGGTCTCCGGGTCCTTGATGAAGCGCTGGCGGTTCCATACCAGCCTTCCGATATAGAGTTCGTTGTTAAGGATGCCGGTGCCGCGCCGGCGGTTGCCGTTGATCGTGGATTGCGACCAGGTATTGCCGGCAGGCGAGGGGATCCCTTCCGCATTCAGTTCCGACGCGATCGTTCTCGGGGATTTGTTGCGTGATGCGTATTCTTCGAAAATGCGACGCACGATAGACGCCTGTGCGTCGTTGATGGTGCGGTCGCCTCGCAAAGGTCGTCCTTCGTTATCGAAGCGTTTGACGACATCGTAGCCGTAGGCAATACCGCCGCCCGATTTCCCGCGCTCGACGCGCCCGCGCAATCCCCTTCGGGTCTTGTCGGCAAGGTCCTTCAGGAACATCGCGTTCATCGTGCCTTTGAGGCCGATGTGCAGGGAAGAAATCTCGCCTTCCGAGAGCGTCACGACCTTCACGCCCGCGAACTCCATCCGCTTGTAGATACCTGCAATATCTGCCTGGTCGCGCGAGATGCGGTCCAAAGCTTCGGCGAGCACGATGTCGAACTTCCCGGCCAGCGCATCGGCGATCAAAGCCTGGATGCCGGGGCGCATCAGCGAGGCGCCGGAAAGTCCTGCATCGGTATAGCAATTGACGAGTTCCCAGCTCTTCGATTTCGCCTGACTGGTACAGAGACGCACTTGGTCCTCGATGGAGGAAGCGCTCTGCAGATCGCTCGAATAGCGGGCGTAGATCGCCACGCGTTTTTGGTTCTTTTCGTTCACAAGATCGTTACCGTTCGTCGTGTCCGCGGCGGAAATCCTCTTCGGCGGCGAGCCGGGCGAGGAGTCTGACGAGCGCGACGATCCGTCGATCGGGCTTGCCATCGTCATGCGCGCCGCGCCTATTATGACTCCGCTGGGCGGCGGGCTCCAGCCGCAGGATGCGCGTCGTATTTGCGGGAGTCTTACGCATTCTGCTCACCCCGTCCAGGACGGGACGTCATGCCCGCCACCAGACAGTCGATCACCGCCACACTGAAGCATGTGCGACATCCAAGGCGCACACCACAGGTTGATGAGACATCACATGACCTCCTTGCGACTGAGTTGTCAGGGAAGACGGCCGACACCCGTGGCACGGCTGAGCGTCGGGGGCATACCAAGAGAGAAGCAACGGGCGGCGCTTGGGGATTCGCATAAACCCAAACGCGATCCAGTCGCAGAACAGCCGTCACCGGCACGAAGAGACGCAGTGAAAGCTGGGCGAGGGTGGCAATGGCGCGAGAACGTTTGTTGACGCGGCTGAGGACGTTGATGGCCGCGGCGTAGCCCGCGGACACAGAGAAACTTGGTGTAGTGGATCGGCGGTGCCGCAGCGCCTGGATGCGCTCGCAACCGCTGCCAAATCCAAAGCCCCCGTGATCGGCCCGGGGGACGAAGGGCATCGTCTCTACAACGTCCGCAGAATGCGGTTGCTTCGATGAATGTTCGCAGCAATCGAGCTGCGATGGCCTGACCCTACTTCCGTCTGACCGCTGCAGCGAGCGTTAATCGGATCAGCGATTCGACTCCCGTTTCCCGTGCAAAGCTCTATCCGGCTGACCGATCATCCAGGACGCAGCTGGAAAGTCTGGACGAACATCGGGAATTGCTGCCGCAAGTGCGCAGATTTGCGCGTCCGGTCATTGCCGGTGCCTTGGCTGCATGGCAACGCAAGGGAACTTCAGGTAACCCGCGTCAACCTGGCGACTCACATGCGGAATTTGTGGTTGCCAACCGAGCACCGAGGGGGTAGTCTGCCGTCCGCTTTGAAGGACCGGGCACATTGATGTGTGCACCGGAGTACATTCACGCCAAAGGGCACGAGAGTGCTCATCTTAAAAGCGCTGCGATCGCAGCGGCCGAACTTTCGGGCACGCTCTGTTGGTCCGTCACCCTCGGTAGCAGCTGAAAACCGTCGTCGTCATTTCGGACTAACAGTCCGCTCAATCAGCTGAATGTTCTGGCGATTGCTCTGCGTAGCCAATGAGCCATTGGCTGCCACGGACGATTAGCATCAACTTCCCCTTTTCTCAATGACCGCCACGCCGTAGCCGTGATGTATGTCACGCCTGTGCGATTCATTGGCATCGTCCTGCGTTGGGAAGCATCAACGTGAAACCCGTGGAAGAAATCGGATTGTGAAACCCGCTCGAGTCGGAACCGAATGGAGCAGGCGGTGGGCAGAATAGCGACAAATTCGGTGGAGGTGCTTCAGCAGGTGCTGACCGTGAAGTACGGACCGCTTCTGCGGCACGACCAGGTCGCCGATGTCCTTAGCGTTTCGCCAAAGAGTCTGCACAACACGCTGCGACGATCGCAAGCGCCCAATGTGCTGTACCTGAATCTGAAGAAGCTGCGCTTTGGTCGCCGCGTGCGCTATCAGGCGATCTCGGTGGCGGAGGCGCTGACGCTTGATCCGGAGGAACTGAAAAGGAGGTTGGCGGCATGGCGAAATGGAGGGTCAGATAGTGGCAAGCGGCGTAGGAAATAGGACGGGCCTCGTGATCGAGACACTGCTGTTTTACCTGCGGCATCGCTATCTGGCCGCCACCGAATGCCTCCTGTTTCTGTTCCTGTATGAAATGGCTGATGAAGCGGGCTGCGGCTATGTGAACGCGGCGGGTCTGGCGAAGCGTCTTGGCCGTTCGCGCGGGCGATGCCGGAGCTACCTGAGGCGTCTCGAGCGGCATGGATTAATCGAAATTGTGCGTGACCAACGTTGCGGCGAAGATTTCTTCCGCCTGGAGACAGCCGTGACTGACGCGGCAAGAGAAGACGTGTCAGGCCAACGACTGAATTGCAGCCACCACTGGTAAAGCCGGTGTCTCGGCAAGGTTTAACCGCTGGCCATGCGCCAGCACCCCGCCGACAAAACGTCGGCACCCAAGTGCTCTGCCGCTTGCAATGAGCACGGGTTTCTGACCCAGCGGCGCCCGAGGATTGCCGGCGCTATGCCGCAGTCCATTCCGACCCCGATCAGCAAAGCGTTCTGCCGCAGCTATCGGGACCGCAACTGAATGCCTGGCGCAATCGATCGCTCTATCTGCGATCCCCTGACCCAGCATTCTGTCCCGCGCCTGTCTCTATGGCCGCGAAGCGGAATAGAGACAGGCGGCGATTGGGCCAGCAATTGGTTCATCTATCAACGGGTTGGCTGCGCCAAAGCGCCTGCAAATCCGTGCAAAAACAAAAACGGACGCTGAGCCGGCATGGGTCCCTCGGTTGAGGGATTGAGCCAGCATCGCCCCACCGCTCCTATAGAAGCGGTCCAGAGGTGCCGTGGATCAGCACGCAGTCCGTCGCAGAAAAAGCAAATGGCAACAGCCATTTGCGGCAGTCACGCCGAGACCGGCGGGATAACCGGTTTAACACTCAACATGATTTGAGTGGGCAAGCGGTGACTGCAGATGCATTGCGGGGATGAGAGCGGAGGAGTTGATCGAAGCTTAGGGCAAACAGGTGGAATGGCCGAGCAAGGCGCCGCTGCGCGCGGCATTCGATGGTACCGTCGCCAGCCAGGGGCACGCTGGCGCAGTTCCCGGGCCAATGGCGCGCGCCTGGTCTTTGCGACCTGCGGCAACTCACGGCCTCCGACCTGGCCCAGTTCGTTGTTCATCTGATGCAACAAGGGAATAATGGATGATAGCGGGGCACCAGTCCCTGCAACGCCAGGAACAGGACCCAGCCGCTGATCCAGCGCGGCACGTTGACTTGCCGGACGGAACTGGAGGGTCAGTAACGGCCACCCTCGACCGGGATATCCGGCGCGTGCCGACGCGGTCACCCGGCGCCGGCTGGAGCGGCATAGGTCCCGACGCCGTAATCGATCATCCACTGCAGCGCGGCGACCTGCGGCAACGTTGCGGTCGCACTCTCGAGAGCGAGACCACGGCTTCAGCTGATCCGTTCGTATTCGACGTCGATATTGTTGTGGACCTCTGCCACGCCCGCGACACGCGCGGCGGCGCTGCCGGCCGCATATCGCTCGAACCAGGAGTCTACCTCGCCTTCCAGGTACACTTCACCGCCTACCGCTAAAACGTAGATCTCGACGTTGCTCACATACGGATTCCATTGCAGCGCGGCGGATACACGTTCTTCCAGTTCCTCGTCTACAACGGTTTCCGGCGGTTTTACCTCGAGCAGGTTGCGTACCGCCTCAACACCCAGAGTGTTGCGCGCGAGATCGCCGGCAGCGAGCTTCGCCGCCAGGCTCTCGACGGTGCCGATCAGGTGACTACCCGGTCGTCGATTGCTATCTCCGGTTCGAATGATGAGCTGAGGCGCGGACTCATCGAGAACGCCATGCGAACGGCTGCTTTCAGTTCCTCGCCCGTGCGTTCGGGGAAACCTGTCGGGCCGTCGTCGTCCTCGGTCCAGCGCACGTCGAGATCCGAGACGTCGACCTCCCTGGCTCCGGTAACGGCCGCGAGCCGCGCTGCCTGTCCTTTCTCGTAAAGCGTATCGACGTGCCCGGACAGGATCACGATGCCGTCGTCCACTTCGGCCTCGATCGTTTCGGCGTCGACAACGACACTCCAGCGAATCAGCTGCAGGACGTCATGGGCGATCTGCTCGTCGCTGCGATCCACTGGTAGGTCGATCACGATCTCGTTCTCCACGCCGCGCACGCCGCGCACACTCTTCGCAACCCGCGTCGCCAGCGTTTTCTCCGCCAGTGACTGGACCGAGCCCAGCAATGTCACGAACCCGTCATCGACCAGGGCTTTGATTTCCCAGTACTCGGTAGCGGGATCGAGCGCCAGCGCCTGTGCCAGGTCGCGCGCTAACTGCGTATCCGACACCTCGCTCGGCTGCACGGTGATGGCGTCGTCGATCGCGCGCACGCCTCGCACCGTTGCGGCAGACCGAAGCGCCCGATCGTGCGTGAGAAGATTGTTGACGACGCCCGATAGGGTGACCACGCCGTCGTCGAGAGAGGCCGTGAGCGATTCAGCGTCGAGCTGTTCGGTGTCGGTAAGGGAAGCCCTGACGAGTGCGATGATCTCCCGATCGCTCAGAGTACGGTCTCGCCCCGTCTGCAGGTCATCGCAGGGATCTCGGGACCTGCCCGCCGGGTCTCCGCCGCGCCATCCTGCTGCTGGCCCGCAGCACCGGTAGAGAAGCTCAGAAGCAGCGCCAACCCACCGGTGATCGCCGGCATCGAGATTGCGCAACTCGATTTGTCATGAATCATTCTCGCATCTCCGAACACTGGGCGCTGAGCCGCACGTTACGCTCATCGGACCGTAAGGCGGCACTTCAGGTGGGCTGTCTCATTGCCAGACCTCAGTTCTCGACCGATTCGGGCGCGCAGGCCCATGATCGGGCGGCGCCAAGCCCGGGAGCCAGGCAGCGGCCAGACCTGCCGCCGCTGCCCCGAGGCCGTCCATGATCATGTCGCTCACCGGGTTCAGCAGATCCTTCTGGAATATGAACTCCAGCACCTCCCAGACGACGCCGAGACTAATGCCGAAGCTCGCGATCGTGATGAAGAAGAGCGGGCGGTGATCCCGGAAGTGCACCTGCACGGACCGGTACGTCACAAAGCCCAGCGGCAGCGTGACCGCGAATGTCGTGAAAAAGTGCGCCGATTCGTCGTATCCCGGGATGGTGTCGTACAGATCCCAGATCCAGGCAGCGCCGTTGACCAGGAGCGCCAGCACGAGCAGCATTCCGAAGAGCGCTGGCAATCTCCTCGGTGCGTAAACCAGCCCGCCGGCAACCAGCAGGAACGCCGCCATCAGGAGCGCATCCATCCAGTTGCCGAAGAGGGCCAGCCCGAGCACGGAAGCGCCCAGCAGCAGCACGCCACATTGCGCCGTAACCCGAAAATGTTGACTGTCGACATCCACCATTGCAGCGCGCAGCCTGCAGCGGACCGGCTACAGTGTGTCGTAGCCGAACGGATCGAGCGTGCTGACCTCGTTCAGGGTGTAAGGCACCTCGTAGATGCCTGCGACGGGGTTGTAGTATCCCGCATAGAAGGGCCAGGCGTAATAGCCGTCGATTCCGTAGGTCACGTCGGGATCGACCACCACCGCCTTGATCTGCCCGGATTTATCAATGACGACGTCCTCGATCCAGCCGTAGCCGCCGTCGGCGGTGTAGGCGTAGTCGCCGATGAGCTCGGTGATGCGCCATTTCTCGCCCGGAATCGGCTCGCCTTCGGCATCAAACAAGCTGAACTCCTCGACGTTCTCGCCGTCGATCGAAACCTGGACCGAGTCGGTGCTCTGTATTTCGGCCTTGTCGTAGGGATAGACGAGATGGGTGTCACCGATGTCGAGAAAGCCTCCGGTCTCGATCACCATGCCGGTAATGCGCTCGCCGCCGCCGGCAACGACCAGGTCTTCGAGCTCGCCGATGTTGTCACCCTCCTGGTCGTACACTTCCGCGTCCAGGAACTCCTCGGCGCTCATGCCCTCATCGAGCTCGTCATAACTCCATTCGGAAATGCTTTGCACGTTGTCGTCCTGGTCTGCTTGCGCGACGGACAAGGCAGCGCTTCCGGCGAGAGCGGCGGCGATCGCCGCGCTGAGTGAAATAGTCTTATCCTGCATCCTGTTCCTCCTGTGGGTAGTAACACGCTGGCGCCATAGAGAGAATGCAGGTTGCGTGCCAGCCGTGGCGCGCCGATCACGCGCGGTTACCCGCGGAACCGCTCTCCCGCGCTATACGACGCGCTTGACCAGTGTTCCCGGTTCCAGCACCGCGTCGGGACCGGCCACCTGGTTGATCACCGCCAGCTCGTCGAGCGGAATGGTCGAGGGATAGCGCTCGTCGAATTCCGCGAGCGTGAGGGACTCGTCGATCTGCACGATCTCGATCTGCGGCGGCTGCAGGTTGAGGATCCCGGGATCGGTCAGTGGCGCAAAACTGCTTATGATCTGCTCGAAGGTGGCGTCGTAGCGGTCGAAGTCCGGCGCGGATGCATAAGCAATGAACCGGTAGGTCTCACCGCCGTACCCCAGGAAGGCGGCGTAGCCGCGAATCGGCCCCTGGTGCGTCTGCGCCTCGAACAGGCTGACCAGCGCCGGAACACCGTGTATCCGCTGGCGCTCCGTTGCGTTGGCGCGCAAGCCCTGTTGCCCGAGGAACTGGCGAGCGGCGGCGGCGGGCTCGTCGGGTACCAGGGTCAGCTCGACGGCCGCGTTGCGCTCCGGGCTCGCCGCCACCACCGCGCGGGCGAGGTTCTGCGTCTGCCAGTTCGCCGGCACGGCGAACCGAAAGCCGAGCGCGGGATGGTAGAAGACGCCATCGCGGAAGAAGCCCTGCTGCGGGCTCTGGCCGTAGGTCAATCCCTCGATTATTTGCAGATACTGCTCCTGGCCGACTTCGGCCTGGGCCAGCGAACCCTCCAGGTTCTGCAGCCGTTCCTGCACGGCCTCGATACGGTCCTCGGGCGCGGGATGGGTGGTGAGCCAGGCGGGCAGCGCGCTGCGCCCTTTCAGATCTCCGGCACGCCGAAGGGCGACGAAGACCTCCGCCATGTGCCTGACGTCGTAGCCCTCCGACAGCGCGTAACTGAAGCCCAGGCGGTCGGCCTGGCGCTCGGCGTCACGGCCGTAGCTCAGGAACAGGAGCTGCAGCCCGGCGCCGGCGAGCTGCCGGACGGTGCCGAGCTCGGGATACAGGATGCTGCCGATCGTGAGTCCGAGCTGCGCGAGCTGTGCGCGGCTCAGCATGGTCACGGAATGGCGCGCCGTGACATGGCCGATCTCGTGCCCGAGCACGGTGGCGAGCTCGGCTTCCGAGTTCAGGAGGCTCAGCAGCCCGCGGGTGATGAAGATGAAGCCGCCGGGCAGCGCGAAAGCGTTGGGCGTGGGATCGTCGAGCACGGCGAAGGACCAAGGCAGGCTAGGACGTTCGGAGTCGGCGGCCAGCTCCTGGCCGATGCGATTGACGTAGGCTTGCAACGCCTCGTTCTCCACCAGGCCGACGGTCTGCTTTACCTGCCGGGCCGCCTCCCGGCCCATCTGGATCTCCTGGGCCTCGGAGATCAGCGCCAGCTGGCGCTCGCCCGTGACCGGGTTGACCGCGCACCCTGCCAGAACCGCGACCGCCACAACGACGGGGATCCAGGCGCCTATGAATGGATGCATCGCACTTCGCATCCTCCGCCTCTCCGTTCCATACTACCGGCTGCATGATTCAAGAATCATGCCTCTGCAAGATTTGCCGCAGCGCGCAAGATTTACAGCCGTGAGGATTGCAGCCGATTGTAATCTGCGCGAAACGGTTCTCTACCGCAGGCGCTTCGGATCGCGGAATGCTCAATCACTGGCATCCGATTTGCATTCTTTCCGGATTCCGAAAATTGGCATCACAGCAAAGTAATGAGGAGGAGCATCATGAAACGAGCCGCACTTGCAACAGGAATCATGCTTGCCACGAGCCTGGCGTTCGGCGATGTCACTTTCGAATCATTCGACACCGCCGATATCGATGACAGCGGCGAGATCACGAAAGACGAGTTCTACGGCTTCATCACCGACGCCGGTATCTATGCCGACTACGACTACGACGACGACGGGTTCATCGACGAAGACGAGTACGACGCTATTGGCCTCGAGTACGATTTCGATGCCTGGGACGTTGACGACGATGATTACCTGGATGACGACGAATTCTACGATGGCTACTTCGCCGCCTTCGACGAAGACGAGGACGGCCATTGGGACGGATTGGAATGGGACGACGCGGGCGAAGCCGGTCTGTTCGACGTCTGAACGGCGACACCTGCCTACTTCCCGGGCGGGCGTACACCGGGCTGAGCGTGCACTCATGAGCGTACTCGCAGTAGCCCAACTGAACGGCGGATGGTGAGACGACTGGGATGTTGCGTGAATCGCATTCTGACGGCATTCAGATCCCGATTTTGTTCGCTGGCCGCAATATCGGCCATCGAACGCGTTGCACCCTGTGCACGATAACGTCCCCTGCCGAAGCGTCGCCACGCAGATGCCGGGCGATGATGTCCGCACTTGGATAGGCAATCTGACCAATCACCTTGCAGGAGGAGAACCATGAACATCAGAAACAGAGTATTAAGCACGGCCATCGCATCCGCATTGGCGGTCGGAGTCGCGCAAGCGCAGGAACCCTGCGAATGTGCGAACGACGCCGACGAGAGCCACAGCCGAATGAGTGGCTCGGCGGCGACCAGCCAGTCGTCGGACGACCGAGCGTCGGACGACCGTGATATGCGGTCTGACAGCCGCAGCGCACGGGCGGACAACCGCAAGTCGAGGAATGACGACCGCAATGCACGGGGTTCCAAGGCGGGTGAGAACATCCTCACCGAGGAGCAGTATGACGAGATCTACTCGCGGGGCATGAGCGCCGAGGACCTGCTGGACGCGGACGTCGTCGATGCGGAAGGCGACATCATGGGCGAAGTGGAGGACCTGATCGTCGGACCCGATGACAACCGGCTCATCGGCATGGTTGTCGAGACGGGCGGTTTCCTGGAGATCGGCGACAGCCATCTGCTGTATCCCTTCGACAAGGCCCAGATCATGAGCAGCGAAAAGGTCCAGGTACCCAACCTCGACGGAGAGCAGGTCGAGGAGCTGAGTCTTTACCAGGAAATCGAGGGTAAGGATCTCGGTTCCCGGTGGCGCGTCACCGAGCTGATCGGCAGCTTCGCCTACGCCGGCGGCGAACCCTACGGCCGCATCGAAGACGTGGTCGTCGACAAGTCGGGCGACATCATGGCCGTGGTCGTGGAACCCGACGTGATGTATGAAGACTACGATGCTTACTACGCCTGGCCGTACGCCGGCTACTACTACGATCCGGTCGCGGGCATCTACGACTGGCCGATTGGCCACGACCATGTCTTCGGTCTCGAGCCATTCGAGCCGCTATAGTGGAAGTTTGCCCATGAGCACTGGATTACTGGGCGAGCTCGCAAAAATCGTGCTGCCCTTGTTTCCTCTCGAGGAGGCAGGGGGCCAGCCCTCAGGAAGCGGGCCCTTGCAGCTGCGATCCTGGTTTGCACGATGGTGGGCAGCGCTGCCGCCGATCCCTACGTGACGGCTGAAGTCGGCGCGGCGAGCAGCGACTTTTCGCTGGGTGCGCCGTACAACGGTGAGGTGAACGACGAAGCGGCCATGTACGGCATCACTTCGGGTACCGGTTCACGGACCTGCTGGCGCTAGGTCGGCGCGACGAGGTACGGGGACTTCAGCGGCCTGGGCTCTCCCTGCCGGAAAGGCCAGATCTGCATCCCGTTGCTCCGCACTATCCACGGTAACGAAGTCAACGTGTACAGCGCATCGCTCGTGCCCGGAATTGACCGCGGACGGCTGCGCCTGTTCACGAAGGCGGGACTGTATCGGGCGGAGATCGACACGAATACCGTTTTCCCGGACGACGAGTTCACCAAAGACGGATGGCTGCTGGGCGCGGGTGCGCGGTGGCAGCTCAGCGAGCTCGGGAGCATTTCACTGCAAGCGTCGGTACTCGAGGACAACATGCAGCAGATCGGCATCGCCGTCGGCTGGCATCCCTGAAGGTCCGGGGATTCGCCGCTTGCGAACAATATGCGCAAGCGACGAATCCCCGGTTATATGCGAAGCAGATCGCTTAGACGTCGAACAGGCCCGCCTCGCCGGCATCGTCCCAGTCGAGATTATCCCAGTGGCCGTCTTCGTCTTCATCGAAGTACGTGAAATAGCCGTCGTAAAACTCGTCGGAATCCAGGTAGGAATCGTCGTCCAGGTCCCAGTCGTCGAAGTCGTCGCCCAGACCGATCTCTTCGAACTCGTCTTCATCAATGAATCCGTCTGAATCCCAATCCCAATCCGCGTAGATCCCGGCATCACTGACGAGGCCATAGAACTCGTCCTTGGAGATCTCCCCGTCGTTGTTTGTATCGGCGGTTTCGAACGATTCGAACGTTACGTCGGCAAAGGCCAAGGTGCCTGCCAGCAATGTGCCTATCGCGAAAGTCAAGTGTCTTTTCATCGATTGTGTCCTCCTCAAAGTGTGATGGCTGACCGTGGCGCCCCCTGCATAAAGTGAGGGCCAAACGGAGCAACGATGCTGCAATGTTCGTGCCGGCGGTCGTGCTGCCGCAGGCTGAAGAAGCCGTTCCGCGCGTGCGACGAGATGAGGCAAACTTCGTGCTCGGTTGCTGGCTAAGCGTATCTCGTAGTCGAAATAGCTGTAGGAGTGGTTCTCGATTTTCGCGAGGGCGTATACCCGGCGAGAGCCAACAAGGAAGTATCGCGCGGTCGAGTCGCTTCCGATTGGGAACGGCCTCGTCAGCCGTCGCGGATACGAGAATCGGACTCGAGCCGACGCAGGATCGTGTTCCAGAGCATCCACTACTCGGTTCAGGAGACGATGCCTACATAATCGTAATGACCGTCAGCGCGATCCACAGCCGACGTAGACTTCGCACCGCTTGCTCTCAACAAGACGGGCGAAGCGATTCAGGAGGCGCAGATACGATTCCCAAATCAATCCGGGAGACATTCGATACGTCTGATTAGTGTGGACCCAAGAACCAGCCGCGTTTCAGCATCCGTGCCGCCCGTGCGTAGGTGCTGCCGCGAGGTAAATCCAGTTCGTCGCACGCGTGCCCTGGCAGATGTTCCGTGCAGTGCCACATTAGCCCACACAGCTCCAATAGCAGGATTTCGTAGTCGCCGATGAGGACTCTCGAATCGGGAGCAGGCAATGTATGATTCTTGAGGGCCGCTGTGAACGCATCACGCAGATCGCCGGGCGAGTGCCCGCTCTGAGCGGGTACATAGTAGGACATGGGCAATTCCTCCCATTAAAGAAAGAATCAGAAAACATTACAAGGTGCGAGTGGAACACGGAGCAGAAGAAAAACCATCTCCGATACACTGCGCGCCTCGGACCGGGTCGGCCGCAAGGAATCTTGCGCTCGGATTGTAGTCCATTTTCACACAGCGTGCAGGCAGTTCGACCGAGGGTTGTTAGGGTTTCGTCAAACAGACATACGCACGTGTGGCAGAAGCGACGGAAGAACATGTGACATTTTGGACCGCTGCTAAAGTGCGAGTCCCTTCACCGCGCACTAGTCCAAGAGCGCTATACTACGATCAAAAGGCCCAGCAGGGAGGGAAGGCCGCTCATGAACAGCGACGATGTGCACGACATTCGCGCCGGGCTCGACTGTCTCAGCAAAATCAACAAATCCATTCTGGCTGCGGAGCAGGCGATCAATAGCATGAGCGAATCCCATGCTAAGCGAGACGCCGAGATCGCTCTGCAGCATGCGCAGGAAATGTCGGCAGTGGCGGAGCGCATGTTTCGTTCGGCTCTTGGAGAACGGTCGCAAGACGAGCTGTAGCGGAATCAGGCGTCTGCGTGCGCCAAACAGACTGCCGAACTTTGAAATCTGCTTTCCGGAGGGCTCGGTCGAACCTGCTGGAACTTCACTCGTATGCGGCGCTTGGGACCGAACTTCCCAGTGTATAAACATCTCATCGATATGGATCCACGCTATACCGCCAGCCATGCAGCCGAGCGACAACAATGGTTGGGCTTCATGCGCGGGGCGGGCAGCGGCTGCGAGCGGGGCCGTGCACGCCGAGGTTAACGGGAAGCCTGGTACGCGATGACCTTTTCCAGAGTCTGGAAATCGATCGGCTTCACGAGGTGCATGTCGCAACCGGCTTCGATCGCGGCTTCGCGATCGGTCTGGCGGCCGAAGCCCGTCAGCGCGACCAACCTGACCTGTTTCCATCCGAATTTGCGTCTCACGGTCCGCGCGACTTCCAGGCCGCTGATGTCCGGGAGTCCGACGTCGAGGACGACCACGCTCGGAACGATTTTGTCGATCAGCTTGAGCCCCTCGCTCCCGTCGCGCGCCTCATGGACTTCGTATCCTGAGCCTCTGAGCAGGACGCCCATGCTTTCACGCGATTCCTCGTCGTCGTCGATGAGCAGAATCGTCGACTTTTCCGCCGCGCCGGCGCCGCCGGCGACTTGCTTCTCCGCCGCCGCATCCGTTCCGTTGACGGCCAACGGCAGCCGGACCTCGAACAGCGCTCCCTTTCCCGGTCCGTCGCTCGTGGCGCGGATCTCGCCACGGTGCGCCTGCACGATCGAGCGAGCCAGCGACAAGCCAATGCCCATGCCGGTCTCGCTGCGGCGCGACGCCTGGAAGAATGGCTCGAACACCTGTGGCAGGGCTTCCTCGGTGATGCCGGAACCCTGATCGCGGACGCGAATCAAGGCTCTCGCTCGCCCCGTCAACCCAACCGAGACCTGCACGGTCTGGTCAGACGTGGAGTGGTTGATAGCGTTCTGGATCAGATTCACGACAACCTGCTGCAGTCGCGTGCCGTCGGCCTTCACCTGAACCGGGTCCGCCGGCATGTCGACCTCGAGCGCGATGGATTCCCGATCCGCGCGTGGCTTCGTGGCATCGAGCGCCGCCTCGACTACAGTTCGCAGGTCGAGCACCTTTCGCTGCAGCTCGATCTTGTCGTGGCGCATGCGGGAAGCGTCCAGCGTATCCTCGAGCAGCCGCGACATGTGATTGATCTGCCGGGAGATGATCTGCTGGGCACGCCGGGTCTCATCGGCCGAGTGCTGGTTACGAAGCATGATCTCGTTCGCGTTTGCGAGCGCCATCAACGGATTGCGGAGCTCGTGGGAGAGCAGGGCGAGAAAACTGTCTCGCTGCTCCGTCGCTCTCGTGGCGCGCTCCTCCGCACGCTTCCTGTCCGTGATGTCGAACCCGATCATCGACGCGCCCGTCACGGCTCCGGATTCGGAGCGGATCGGAGCCACGCTGAGCAGCACGTGCACCAGCGAGCCGTCCTTCGCGATCCTGATGGTCTCGAACGGCGGAATGTCGTTTCCCCTTTTCACCTCCGTAAGGACGTCATCGATTTCGGACACGCGATCCTCGGGCACGAGCATGCGCATAGGCTGCCCCAGGGCCTCAGCTTCGGTGTACCCGTACAGCCTCGCCGCCCCGGTGTTCCACGACATAACAGTTCCGTCGAGCGAGCTGCTGGTGATGGCATCGCGCGCGCTGCGCACGATGGCCGACAAACGCCGCGCTTCCGTCTCCGCCGCCCGGTGCGAGGTGATATCGACGAACGTGAGCACGACGCCTTTGACCTTTGCTTCGGTAGACGCGTGCGGCAGTACGTTCAACAGCAGCACCCGGCCATCCGGACTGCGAAGCTCGTGTTGCTGGATCCGCTCGCCGCCCGCCAGCACGGACCGGACCGCCTCGAACGCCTCGGAAGAGTGAAGGTTGGCCTTGAAGTGTTCGAAGCTCCTTCCGGCATCCTGTGGCAGGATGTGCAGCAGCTCAGCGATGCGGTTGTTGGCGCGCCGTATGCACATTTCTTCATCGAGGAACAGCACGCCCACGTCAATCGTGTGCAGCAGACTCTCGAGATCCTCCGTGACCTCCGTCAGCTCACCGATTTTCTTCTGATGATCGACGTTAACCGAGTTCAGCTCTTCATTCACGGAGCGCAATTCTTCGTTTGTGGACTGCAGCTCCTCGTTCGACGCGATCAGCTCTTCGTTGGCCGCCTGCAACTCCTCGTTCGCCGCCTCGAGCTCTTCGACGGTGGATTGCAGCTGCCCCCGCGCGAGCTCGAGATCGCGCTCGAGGGACTCGACGTACTCCGCCGCAACGACCCCGGAGTCCACCTCGGATAGCGACTGCTCGCCGGCCGCGGGACTTGCAACCGCATGAATCTCGACGAGCACGTTGGTGCGCGAAGAGCGGCGCAAGGACACCGGCAGCACCGTGATTCGATAATCCTCTGAGTCGCCCGTCTCGGCGCGGCGCAGGTTCACTGTATGGGAGGTCGTCGGGTCCTGTTTGAAGCGCTCGAGTAGTCCCGCCACAGCGGTCTTTATCCGGCCGGTCAGGAGTCCCGGCAGGGCTGTGGAGGTCCTGCCGCCTTTCACCTGGAGAAAGCGCTCTGCGCCGCCAAAGCAATGCTGCAGCTGAAAGCGGTCATCCAGTAGGAACGCCTGCGGCATGTAAAGAGCGAGCAGCGCTTCGTAGCTGTCCAGGGCGCCGCGGTCGCCGTGCGTGATCAGCGCGGTCGGCTCGCGGCGGCGGCTACCGACGGTGAGCTTAGTAAGGCCCGGATGCGAGAGTAGTCGCAGGTCGCGGCGCTTGGTGAATATCCGCGCCTCGGCGCTGACGACGTCGAATTCTTCGCCGAGCTTGCCCAGGGTTTCGCTCGGACCCAAGAACAGCAGGCCGCCCGTGCGCAGCCCGAAGTGGAACAGGGCGAGCACCTTGGCTTGGGTCGGCGGCTGGAAATAGATGAGTACGTTGCGGCAGCAGATCAGGTCGAGTTGCGTAAAAGGCGCATCCGTTACCAGATTGTGCGTCGCGAAAATCACCATCTCCCGCAGCGACTCGGACACGCGCAAGTCCGACCCGTGCTGCACGAAGTAGCGTTCCCGGCGCTCTGCGGAAAGGTCCCTCAGCGCCTCTACCGGGTAGATGCCGGCGGAGGCGCGTTTCAGCGCATCCTGCTGGATGTCGGTGGCGAACAGCCGGATGCGGCCGGGCCAGCCGAGCTGGAGGCGCGCCTCATCGAGCAGCATGGCGACGGAATATACTTCCTCGCCCGACGCGCAGCCGGCTACCCACACGCGAATCTCCGAGCTGCCCACCGAGAACAGCGTCTCCCGCACGGCCGCGTCGAGCTGTTCATATGCTTCCGGATCTCTGAAGAACTCCGTGACGCCGATCAGGAGGTCATAGAACAGCCGCTTGGATTCCTCGCGATCCGCGGTAAGCAATGCCGCGTAGTGGTCGATGTCCGAAGCTCCGCAGAACTCCATGCGCCGGCGAATGCGCCTGGCGAGCGTGGTCATCTTGTAGCAGGAGAAATCGATCTCGTGCTGCTGTTCGAGCACGTCGAGAACCTTGCGCACGCCGTCATCAACCAGCGCCGGCACGTGTTCCGGTTCCTGGCGGCGCATCATCAGCGGCAGCACGCGGGCGAGCTCCGTCGGCACCTCCGCGGCCCCGAGGACGACGTCCGCGCCGCCGGTCGCCACCGCGCTGCGGGGCATTCCGTCGAATTCCGCGTCCTCCGGGTCCTGTACGAGGACGTAGCCGCCCGCCGCCTTCACCTCGCGCACGCCACGCGCCCCGTCGCTTCCGGTGCCGGACAGGATCACCGCAACGCAGTGGCCTCCCGCCTCCCTGGCCATCGAGCGCAGGAACGTGTCGATCGGCAGGCTTGGTGCATTGCGCGGGTCTTTGTCGGTCAGGAGCAGCCTGCCCGCGGAGAGAATCATTTCCTTCTTCGGCGGGATCACGTACACCCTGTCCGGTTCGAGCTCCGTACAGTCGGCCGCCTGCATGACGGGCATCCGCGTGACCCGCCCAAGGAGTTCCGTCATGTGGCTCTCGAAGTCGGGCGACAGGTGCTGGAGCACCACGTAGGCCGCGCCCAGGTTTTCGGCCAGTCCCCGGAACAACGTCTCGAGCGCAGCCAAGCCTCCGGCCGAGGCGCCGACTGCCACGATCGGAAAGGCGTCGCGATCCGGGACTTCCATGTCGAGCTCGCCCATACTGGCGACGTTCATTGTTGTGTCGTGCAAGGTGTCATCCTCCGCCTTGCCGCGCCGTGGTTTCGGCTGTAATGGGAATGCAGACGCACGCGACCGCGGACTGCCGTCGATTGGCCGCCGCGCGGGGGCGAGACCGCTTTTTCAGTTATCTGCTGTAAGAGTGTGGGAAATCGCCGGCAGGCGACCCGGACCGAAATCTACAACAGAACCGGGACGAACGCCAACCGGAGCGAGCTTGAGGCGCCGCGTGACCTCCCCCCACGGGATTGGCCGACGAAGGTCATCGGTAACGAAGCGGCTCGAAATTGTAAAATTTACCAGCCGGCGCAGTGCCTCCTACTGCGCTGCCTCTCTCGTGGCTTTCGCGGTTCCTTGCGTCTATAGTAGCCAGTGCTCGGAACTGCTCTTGATGAGCGTAAAAATCGCGAACCGAACCTTGTGATTACCTGACAGTTCGATCGGCGAACTGCCCGCAACCCTGATCGACCGCCTCACTTCGTCCATTTCACCCAGCCTTGCAGGCCTGTGAACTGGGCGAGGCGGCTGACTTGCCCACGACTGATTTCCGTCACCGCGCGGGCGGCCTGCTGTCTTGGATGCATTTATGAGCTCGAATGGTTATCTGCGAAAGCCCAACGTATTGGCGGTGGACGATCAGCCCGCGAATCTGCTCGCGCTGGAGGCAGTCCTGGAAACAGAGCACAACATAGTCCGTGCAATCTCCGGTGACGAAGCAATTGCGATCCTGGAAGCAAGGGACGACATCGACGTGATCCTCCTGGACGTGCAGATGCCGGGCATGGACGGTTTTGAAACGGCTGAGCGGATCAAGGCGATTGCAACCTGTGAAGACATTCCTATCGTCTTCATTACCGCCGTCTACTATGAGCACCCACACATCAAGCGAGGTTATGCCGCAGGCGGTATCGACTATTTCGGCAAACCCTTCGATCCCGACATCTTGCGGATGAAGATTGGCATCTATGCGTCGTTCAGGCATAGAGCTCAAATGCTCAAGGAGAGAGAACGTCAGGTTCGCGAATCC
Organism: Woeseiaceae bacterium; assembly: GCA_035698445.1. Classification (GTDB taxonomy): domain Bacteria; phylum Pseudomonadota; class Gammaproteobacteria; order Steroidobacterales; family Woeseiaceae; genus IDS-8. Next base: position 29,673 of record DASSBS010000048.1, on the reverse strand, counting down.
GAAGAGCTCCTGAAGGTCGGTCGCAAGCTGTCGGCCGTTCTCGAGAGTCTGCCGGCCGGTGTTCTCATCGCCGACGCCGAAGGACGCATCGTCCAGACCACGGAAGAAGTTTCGCGCATCCTGAAATCCGTCGAGCCTGCCGAAAGAGACGCGTATGGCGAGATTCTCGGCTGGTGGGATACGGGCGGAAAGGCAATCAAGGACCACGACGCGCCCCTTGCACGCGCTGTTCGCGATGGGCAGGCGTCTCACAGCAAGCCCTTGCGAATCCGGTGTTGCGACGACACCACGAAGACCATCATCACGTCGACCTTGCCCCTGCGCGGCCTCGACAAGAGAATCGTCGGCGCCGTGATCCTGCTGCAGGATCTCACGGAGACGAAGGAGATCGAAGAAGCGTTCGAGGAGCGCGTCACGAATCTGGTCGGCTTAAGTGTCGAGCTGGAGCAGACTGGGACTCGATGACGAATTGGCTGGCTGACCGGCTTGACGATGCCGGTCGCCGCTAGCGCCGGAAGGGGCTCCGGTTCGAACCGATCCCAACCCAACCAACCCGCGGCTCCACGCCCGATGCTTCTCGGAGCGGAGGCCGCCTGCTGGAAGTACGACGCGGCTCTCCGAACGCTGTCGCGCGAGTTCGGGCCTGCGCATCGATGTTGACGATGCGGACTCGTCCTTGCGGTCTCATAGGTAGCGGCTCGGCACATAGGAAACTCAGCGCTGTCGTCGGCTTTCGGCCGAGATTGGCGCGCCTACCGGCCTTACCCCGAAAAAGTACTTTGGGCAGCGCCCCCGCAGCGCGTCTAATGGCATGAATCCTGCCTACATTCTTGCTACAACATGCCAGCGGGGCCCCGCGACTAGTGCCGCAGGGCCGGAACAACGGGAGATCGACCATGCCACATGCAATCAGAGCTCCGGCGCCAGCTCTTGCCGGGCTAGTCCTCGTGGTCACCCTTGGCGCCTGCGCCGGCACCGACGAGCGACCGAACCAAGACCTGGCTAGAGCGGAAGCCGCTATCGAGCAGGCTGAGCAATCGGATGCCCGCCGTTACGCTCCGGTGCAGCTGGACAATGCCAGGAGCAAGCTGGCCCAAGCCAGAAGTGCCGTCGCCGAAGATGAGATGCTGGTAGCTCAACGGCGCGCAGAAGAAGCGACTATGGCCGCGGAGCTGGCCGCGGCAAAGGCGCGTACGGGCAAAGCGCAGGCGGCCGTCCAGGAACTGGAGAAGAGCATTGCCGTTCTGCGGGAAGAAATCGCCCGCAATCAACGCTATCAATCCGACGAGGGAGGCTCCCGATGAATGCCACATTTCTCAGGGGCTGCACCGGGCTGGGAGCCACGGCCATGCTGCTGCTTGCGGGCTGTGCGAGCACGCCCGAGCGCATCGACGAACTGGAACAGGCGCGCGCCACCGTACAGACATTGGAGCGGGAACCGCTGGCCCAGTCGTTGGCGGCGCCCCAGTTGAACAAGGCCCGCTCCGCGCTGGCCAGGGCGGAAACCGCGCATGAAGCGGGCGAGCCGATGCCGCTGATATTGCACGAGGCGTATACGGCGCGAGTCGCGGCCGAGATCGGCCTGGAACGCATCGCGGAGGCCGAGGCGCTCGAACGTATCGACCAAGCGGAAGCCGAGCGCATGCGTGTGCAACTCGAGGCTCGGACAGCCGCGGCCGAGCGGGCGCGGATGCGGGCCGAAGCGCGCGCCGAAGAAGCGGAACAGCTGCGCCAGCAAGCGCAGCAGGCGCGCCAGACGGCTGAAGCTTCGGCTGCGGAGATGCAGCGGCTGCAGCAGGAACTCGCTTCGCTAGAGGCGAAGCAGACCGAACGTGGCCTGGTCCTTACCTTGGACGACGTGCTCTTTGAAACGGACCAGGCGGAACTGAAGGCGGGCGCGTCCAGAGCCATGAACCGCTTGGCGGATTTCCTGCGCGACCATCCCGATCGCCGCCTGCGCATCGAAGGCCACACCGACGCGCGCGGCAGCGACCAATACAACCAGCGACTGTCGTTGCAGCGCGCCTACGCAGTTACGGAGGCGCTGGTCGAGCGCGGCATCTCGAGCAGTCGGCTGCGCCCGGTGGGCCTCGGCGAGGACTACCCGGTGGCCACCAACGAAACCACGGCGGGTCGCCAGCAGAACCGTCGTGTAGAGATCGTGGTGTCAGAGCGCGACGGCTCCTTTGCCGAGGAAGCGACGGAAAGGCAGCCGGTGGTGAACCGGAACTGAACCATGCTCGCATAAGAGACTGCAACGCGCCCGCTTAAACAAGCCCGGCGCTGGCCTCAGGGATTGCGCCGCGTGGACGCGCCGAACCGCGGACTTGTCCGGAGGGAACAAAATGCGATGATGCATCGAACCGTTTTCCTGGGGGTAGGGGTCATGTTTGTAGTGATGGCGGGCGAGGGACTCGCGGAAGAGTCCGCCGTTGAAGCTGCAATTAGCGACGAGTCGGTGCAGCTCCGTATCCTGCTGTCGGGCTACGGCGCCGGCAACTCGGACGAGCTCGGCTTGGGACTCTTGCTGAACGAGAGCCGGGATATCGTCGCCACGGGACACTACTACTTCGAACCGGACGAGCTTCAATCGAGGTCCCTGACGGTCAAGGCCGGCCCGATAGCCTATGCGGCCCTGCTGAGCACGGAAAATACCGACGTCTTTTCAGTCGCTCTCGGCGCGGAAGTCCGGCTGGAGCTCCTGCGCCGCCAAGACGTCTTCGTCGTCGCGCAGGCAGCCTACGCGCCGGATATCATGAGCTTTGGCGCGGCGGACAATTTGATGGATCTGGCTGCGCGCATCGAATTACCCCTTACTGACCGTGTGATCGGATTCATCGGTTACCGGACGTTCGAGATCGAGTTGCTGAACAGCAGCCGTGAAATCGAAGAAAGCGCGCATCTCGGGATCCGCTATCGATTCTGACCGAGCTCGCGCGGTCGGTAACTCAGTTCCGTGGAAGCCGCCTTTCTTAGGTCCGATCGCACGCCTCCAGGTCCATTGGATCGGCTCCTCAGCCGTAACATCCGATCAGCATCTCGCCACCGAGGTGGCCCGCGGGATCCGGATTGGCACGAAAACTGCTTGCCACGCGATTTTCACACCTATAGCGGATCGGAGCACGTCATGAACTGGGATCAGGTTAAAGGCAACTGGAAGAAGCTGACGGGTCAAGCTCGGCAAAAATGGGGCAAACTGACCGATGACGACTTGGATTGGATAAAGGGCAACAGGGATGAGCTCGAAGGCAGGATCCAGGAACGCTACGGTAAGTCGCGGGAGGAGACCAAGCGCGAAGTCGAGGATTGGCGCCGGTCTCTCTGAAGCGCGGTGAGTGGGCACGGCTCGTTCTTTTTACCGACGATGCAATAGAACGACAGCCGGTGGCGAGCCGGAGCTGAATCATGCTCGAATAACATACCTCAGCGCCCACCTGAACAGCCGGCCGCGGCGGCTGTCGGCGTGCAGGTATTCGCTATACTTTGCCCTTGGACGGCTTAACGCCCAGCAAAATCCACCGGATGCAGATGAGCAGCGACGACGATTGCGCGGACATTGAAGAAGGTGTGGCTTTCCTCAGGAAGGCCATGAAATCAATTCACACCGCCCGGCGGTCAGTCGAGAACATGCGGGAGAGCAACGACAAACGAGACGCGATGATCGACTTGGCTCATGCGGGAGAAACGGCGGCATTCGCGGAACGCCTGTTCAGTTTGCTTATAGGAAAAGCGCCCTATCAGCTACCCGTACTCGATGCCGATGCCGAGGATGATTTAGAGCAGGCAAATGAAATTAGCTGATTTCATCGAATCGAACAGGGACCGGCTCGTCGCGCGATGGGCAGAAAACGTGGTTGAGTGCCTGTCCCTTGACCTCGACGAGGCGCAGCTTCGCAACGATCTTCCGCACTTCATTGCCGATCTCGTCGAGGCGCTGCGCGATCCTGCCGGGCATTGGCCGCATTTCGAGGGCGCCGAACAGCACGGTCGGCAACGAATGCGGCTCGGCGTGAACATCGGCAGTCTCTCCACGGAAATGACCCTCGTCGGTGCGACCATCGTCGAGCTGGTGGACGAGTCAGGCGAGAACATCGGCAATGACGAACTGGTGCGCATGATGATCATCATCGGCCACGGCGCGGCCGCATCGGTCAACGCCTATGCCATTCTACGCGACAAGCAGCTTGCTGACCTGTCAGCGCAGCATTTTTCCTTCATCGCTCACGAAATTCGCAATCCGCTGCACAACGCCCGTCTGGCCGCGCAGGCGCTTGCAAAAATTCCGGAAGCCGGGCGGCCGAAAGTTCTGGAGCGGTTAGAGCGTGCGCTTGAGCAGCTTTCCGACTTGGTGGATGATTTTCTCGTCGAGGCACGTCTCTATAGCGATCCGCAGCTCAACATAGAGCGCCTCCTTTCAAGCGATCTCATTGACCACGTGTGCGATGATCTCGCGCCGCAGATCGAGGATCGACGATTGACGCTCTCGACCGAAGTAGACCAGTTCAAGCTCGACGGCGACCGCACAATTCTTCTGTCCGCGCTGACCAACCTGTTGAAGAACGCGGTCAAGTTCACGCGAGAAGGCGGCCGCATTGTCGTCCGGGCCCGATCTCAAGGTGGACGCGCACTTTTTGAAGTGGGAGACCAGTGCGGCGGCATTGCGGAGGCGTTTCTGCCGCGCTTGTTCCAGCCATTCGTGCGGGGACGCTCCGAAGAAGGTGGTTCGGGACTTGGGCTGGTGATCGTCAAGCAAGCCGCGGAAGCGCACGGCGGCACCGTACACGTCGATAACGAGCCGGGAGAGGGGTGCTGCTTCAGGCTTGACTTGCCTCGGAAGCAGGGAAGCAGAACGGATGATCCTCACTAACACTCCGTGGGGACGCGACGTGGTTTAGCTTCGCTCGATGTCCTCGATGTTGTTGTAAGGGTCGAAGCCAGGATTCTCTCCATCGTCTGGCTCTGTCGTCTTTCCAAAACTATCAGTGATCGCCAGCAGTTCTTCGAACGTTTCTGCAATGTCCGTCTCGCAGGTTACGTCGACCGGTCCATCGTCGTTAAATAATTCGTGCTCAAGTTCGACCAATGCTTTGAATTCGGCAGTATCCGCGATCTCCACGTGAGCGGTGGTTGACGTGTCGGCGGTGTCCACATCGTCGATGGTGCCCGCCAAGACCCGCGTCCACTTTCGTCCTTTTGGGTGAGCCATTTCCAGCCCCCTCTCCCCAACTGGATTTCACGACAGACCGTAACGGTACGGGTTGTATGGCGGTCAATTCTGTGAACTAAGGGAGGGTTTCGTTAGAAAGTACCCGCGCGGCGGGGGCGACCTACGTTCAGGCCATCGTCCCAAACTCGTCAAAGTGCACCCGCGTCGCCAAGGCCGCTGCCCGGACTCTCGGATTGCCGAGCCACGCCGGGTCCGCACGCTCAATGGCCTGCATCCACTTCCGGGGTGCATCGCGGCGCTGCGACGACTACAAAGCACAGCCTGCGCCCGCCGTGAGGGCGGCAGGTTACACTAGGTGGCGCGACTCACGGCCGTGCACCGAGGCGGCTGCCCGCGGGCGATCTCATCGCGTTGCGTCGGGAGACCGCGCGTCCCTACAAAGAAAGTCAGCGACTCCAGAAGATGGAATACTTCACGCAAATCCTCCTGCTGCTGGGCATCGCCGTCACGATTATCGTCGTGTTCCAGCGTTTGCACATTCCGACCAGCCTGGGCTACTTGTCCGTTGGACTGATCGTCGGCCCCTATACGGTGGGCCCCGTGCTGGACGGGCAGCAGATTCGCGCGCTGGCGGAGTTCGGCATCGTATTTTTGCTGTTCACCATTGGCCTTAGCTTCTCGCTGCCGCAGATCCTTGCCTTGCGCAACCAGGTGCTCGGTCTTGGCACGGGGCAGGTCGTGCTGACGACGGTACTTGTCGGTGCGATCGGCGTCCTCGCCGGTCTTCCCGTGGCGGAGGCTGCCGTCGTCGGCGCCGTGTTCGCCCAGTCCTCGACGACCGTGATCAGCAAGCAGCTCGCGGAACAGGGCGAGGAGAGGAGTCGGCATGGGCGGCTTGGCGTCGCCATGTCGGTGTTCCAGGACGTGACGGCGGTACCGCTGATCGTCATCGTTCCCGCGCTCGGGGCTGCCGCCACCGATAGCGCCTTGGGCACGGCGCTCGGACTCGCGGTGGGGAAGGCACTCCTCGCCTTCGCACTGGTCTTTTTCCTGGGCCGCTGGCTCCTGCGCCCCTTCTTTCACCTCGTGGCGGAACGACGGTCCGCGGAGCTGTTCACTCTGACCGTGCTGTTCGTCTCACTCCTGGCGGCATGGACAACGAACAGACTGGGACTCTCAATGGCGTTCGGCGGCTTTCTGGCCGGAATGGTGCTCGGCGAGACGGAGTTCCGTCACCAGGTGGAGGCGACGATCCGTCCGTTTCGCGACGTGCTCCTCGGCCTGTTCTTCGTCGGAATCGGCATGCTCTTCAATCCGGCGGCGCTCCCCTACCTGTGGCATTGGGCGCTGCTGGGCGCCGCCATCCTGATGGTGAGCAAGATCGGAATCGTGTCGCTGCTCGTGCGCTGGTCCGGGATCGACGCACTTACGGCGTGGCGGACGGGCCTCCTGCTCGCGGTTGGCGGCGAGTTCGGCTTCGCGTTGCTCGCCATCGCGTTCACGGCCGAGGCGATCGACCCGCAGATCGGCCAGGTCGTGCTGACGTCGGTGCTCTTCTCGATCATCCTCGCCCCGTTCCTGATCCGCTATAACCACGTGATCGCGAGCCTGTTTACCTCGTGGCCGGTGCGCAAGCCGGATCCGCAGGTGCCGCGGGTCGACAGGGATCCGGTCGAACCGTTGAGCGACCATGTCATCCTTTGCGGATACGGCCGCATAGGCCAGAGCGTCGGGCGTTTTCTGGAGGAGGAGAAAATTCCCTTCGTTGCGCTTGACCTCGATGCGTCGCGTGTACGTGAGGCCCATCTTGCCGGCGAGCGCGTCTTCTACGGCGATTCCTCGAACCGGGAGGTCCTCAAGGCGGTGGGCGTGCGTTCTGCACGCCTCCTGGTAATAGGCCATGAAGACTTCTCCGCGGCCACCGAGACGCTGCGCCACGTGCGCGGACTGCATCCCGACCTGCCGGTTATGGTACGCACGCGCGACGAGGCGCATGTCGAGGAGCTGCGCGCGGCGGGGGCGACTGAGGTCGTGCCCGAGACACTCGAAGCCGGCCTGATGATCGCGTCGCAGGCGCTGATGCTCCTCAACGTGCCGCAGGGACGCGTAATGCGGCGCATGCAGCAGCAGCGCAGCGATCGCTATCGCCTGCTCCGGGAGCAGTTCCGTGGCGATGCGATCGCCGAGATCGACGGTGACCGCGAGGCCGACCGGCTGCGCGTCGTGCAGGTCGCGCCGGAGAGCGCGGCGGCCGGTCGCGCGCTGGCGGAATTCGACCTTAGCGGTATTGTCGTCACCGCGCTGGTTCGGCAGGGCCGCCGGCTCCTGACGCCGGCGCTCGATACCTGCCTCGAGGGCGGCGACGCGGTGGTGCTGTTCGGGCTGACGGAGGACCTGCAGCGAGTCGAACGCGATCTTCTGCGTTAGCCACTCGCCGGCGTGGTCATCTGGATAGCGGGCACGCGCCTCGTGCACTATCTCGACATAATCGCGATCAAGACCGGAGTCGGTCAGGCGTTCGTCGGGATGCTCTTGCTCGGCGGAATCACTTCGCTTCCCGAGATCGCCAATGTCACCGCGTCTTCGGCCATCGGCAATCCTGCTTTGGCGGTCAACAACCTGCTGGGCAGCGCCTCTATCAACGTACTGCTGCTCGCCGTCGCGGACGCTTTCATCGGCCGCGACGCCCTTTCCGAGGTTGTCACACAACCAGCCACGCTGATGCAGGCGGCGCTCGGCATGCTGGTTTTGGCGCTGGTGGCGGCCTCCATCACCACGGGGGATATCCTGATCGTCACTATCGGCGTCTGGAGCATCGTCATCTTTTCCGCCGCCGTCGGTGCGTTTTGGCTTTCCGCGTACTACTCGGCGCGCGCGCCGTGGAAGCCATCGGAGATGGAGAAAGATGCTGAACGCGAGGCTGGCGATTACGACGAAAAGGCGCGGAACCAGCCGCTCCGTCCGCTCATCATCAAAGCCGCGGCGGCTGCAGCAGCGATCTTTTTTGCCGGCTATACGCTTTCGCAGACCGGAGACGCCATCGCCGAGCAGACCGGGCTCGGCTCGGGCATGGTCGGGTTCGCGAGATCGTGCTGAGCTCGGGCAGGGAGATCGAGATGCTTGATCCTCGTTGGACTGCTGGAGCGGCGCAATCCCACTATCCTGCGCATGGGCTACGATTCTCTCGCGGTCATGATCGTATTTGCCGTCGGGCTCGGCCTGCTCTCTGCGATCGGTTGACGAAGCCGCTCAGCAACGCATGCGGCGGACCGCGCCGCCGTGTCAGGCCTGGATCAGAAAGGCGGTGGCGATTGTAAAGTAGATGACAACGCCCACGGCATCTGCAATCGTGGTAACCAGCGGTGCGCTGGCCGTCGCCGGATCCAGCCGGAAGCGATTCAGCAGGAAGGGCAGCGACATTCCGATAAGGCTGCCGGCGAAAACCACCAGCACCATGGTGAGCGCGACGATGAGAGCAATTTGAGTGCCGCCGCGAACCAGCCCGATAGGAGCGACTGCCGCGGCCATCGTAGCACCGAGGGCGAGTGCGATCAGCAGCTCGCGTCCGAGCATCTGTCCCCAGTCTCTTATGACTACGTCGCCGGTCGCCAGAGCGCGAACCATGAGCGTTGCCGCCTGCGAACCGGCATTGCCGCTGCTGCCGATGAGCAGTGGAAGGAAAAACACGAGTGCCACGTGCGCGGCGATGGTGTCCTCAAAGTACGCGATCCCCGCACCGGAAAACAGGTTACCGAACACCAGCAATGCCAACCAGAGAACTCGCTTCCGGTAAAGGAGAGTTACGCTGGCTTCCCGCACGCTTTCGCTCAGTTTGCCGACCGTGCCGATCAGGTGGAAGTCCTCTGTGGCCTCTTCCTGAAGCGCGTCCAAGGCGTCATCGTGAGTCACGACACCAACCAGGCGATGTTCCCTGTCAACGACCGGAACAGCCAGCACGTCGTAGTGCGCAATTCTTCGCGCCACCTCTTCCTGGTCCTGGTCTATGCTGACGGCGAGCGTTTCGTGCTCCATCAGTTCCTCGACCTTGGCGCCGGGCTCTGCGAGTATCAGCGCCTGAAGCCGGAGAGAGCCGATCAGCCGGCGACTGCCGTCGATCACGTAGGTCCGGTAGATCGTCTCCTTGTCCGGGGCCTCGCGGCGCAATGCATCGAGCGCCTCCCGGGCGGTCAATCCCGGTCGCAGTGTGGCGTACTCGGACGTCATGATTGCACCCGCGGTACCCTCGGCATAGGCGGCGAGGCGGCGGGTGTCTTCGCGTTCGGCGTGGGCGAGACCCGGTAGCAGCAGGTTCTGCTGTTCCGTCGTGAGTCGATTGAACAGGTCGGCGCGGTCGTCGGGATTCATCTGCGTCATGATCTCGGCCAGTTGCCGCCGGTCCAGTCGCTCGGCCAAAGACACCTGACTCTCGGGACGGAGGTAGCTGAATACCTCGGTTCGCCGCAGCAATGGCAGCGCCAAGAGATGATCCCGCGCCACATCAGACTCGAGCGCGTCGAGCAGCGCCGCGACATCAGCCGGATGAGCAGTTTCCACGAACTGTAGTACGGCCGTCGCATCACCCTTTTCGAGGCTCTCGACCGGGTTCTGGATAAGCTGGTTGTCTTTCATCGATCCGCACCTCGTGACCGTAGAGGCTGGCATGAGCACATTGCGCGGACTTGAGCAACGGGCCATACTGGGCCTTCAGGGAGGGCACCTCCGCGTGCCTGACGCCAGTCTCCCGGTCTTACCTCACTTGAAGACATAGGAGACTTGCAATGACTGTTCGCTATTTCGCCCTGATTTACGGCATCGTTTTCCTGGTGGTGGGTATCGCCGGCTTCATACCGGAACTCGTGGTGCCTTTGGAAGCGGAGCATCCGGAACTTGCTGTCGAGACGGGCGCTGGAAAGCTGTTCGGGCTTTTCCCGATCAACCTGCTGCACAATATCGTGCACATCGTCTTCGGCATCCTGGGATTGTTTGCCTGGCGTAGTGTCTCCGCCTCCGTCAGTTACGCCAAGTCCGTTGCCGTGATCTACGGGTTGTTCGTAATCATGGGTCTGGTTCCGGTTCTGCAGACGACCTTCGGGCTCGTGCCGCTGTATGGACACGATATCTGGCTGCACATCCTGCTCGCCGGCGTTGCGGCCTACTTTGGCTTTATGGCACGGCGCGACACCGGGGATGCGGCGCGGGTCTGATGGACCGGTCGTTGCCCTGCAGATCCAAGGCGGACTTCATCAGAACGCATTGCCGATCGTGAACTGGAATCTTTCGGTATCGTCCCCGTACAGCCGGTCGCTGCCCGGAAAGTCGTTGAGCGGGTACGCATAGCTGAACTGAAGGAAGCCTATCGGCGCCAGCCATTGTACGGCCACGCCGACGGAGGCCCTGAGCTCGTCGAATTCCGGGTCGTAGGTGACAGGGTTCCCGAGCTTGTCGGTGAACCGGACTTCGCCCGTAGTGAAGACGTTGCCGACGTCGTAAAAGAGGCTGGCCCGTGCCCGTTCCCTGAACTCCTCCGGGACGGGGACAATGAGCTCGAGCTGGGCGGCGATCAACGCGTTGCCTCCGTAAGGATTACCGAGGCTGTCTCGCGGACCCAGGAACGACTCCCGGTAGCCACGCACCGAATCCGGTCCCCCCGCGAAGAATCGCTCGTACGGCGGGAGCGCCGTGGTATCGCCCAGCGCCTCACCGTAGCCGAGGTCGGTGTTCACCCGGAGTGTCCAGGCGCCGTACATCGGGAGGTAATGCGTGAAGTTGTAGCGAGCCGTGAAATACTCCACTTCGCTGCCGGGCGCGGTGACGCTGAAGTCGAGCCGATGGCGGGCCCCGCGATCGGCGAAAATGGCGCGATTGCGGCTGTCGTAGCTCCAGGCCATGAGCAGCTCGACGGTATCGAACCGGCTACCGAACCGGGTCGGGCCGCCGCCGACGTCCAGGGCGAACGGATTGCCGTTGTGCATGACCCAGTCTTGCGCCTGCACCGGGCTGGCCGAGGACGCCAGCAGCTCTGCGTGGCGGTACGCGATGCCGAATGACAGATCCTGGAGCTCGGTGACCGGGTACGCGTATTCGATGGAAGCTCCCGTACTGGTGATGAAGAAATCCGACAGGCCGGCGGCGAGCTGCGTGATATCGCGGTGGCCGACGTCAATGGTGCGCCGAACGCCGTTCGCGGTCACATACGGATCGGTGTAAGAGAGGCGGTAGTTCTCGGAATACTGGCCGGTACTCGCCGTGAGCGCCAGCCGATCCCCGGTGCCGAGGAAGTTCGGCTCGACGAAACTGCCCTGGAGCGTGAGCTTCTGCGATTGCGAGTAGCCGATGCCGCCGCGCCAGTGGCCCGCCATCCGGTAGTCGATGATGAAATTGAGATCGACCAGATCGGGGCTGCCCGGCACCGGCACGATTTCGACCTCCACGTTTTCGACGAACGGCAGCCGCTGCAGGCGGATTATGGAACGGTCCACCAGCCGGTTAGAGAGGTACGCGCCCTCCTGCTGTCGCAGCTCGCGCCGCAGCACGGCGTCATCCACTTCGTCGGTGCCGCGGAAGTTGATGCGCCGCACGTACACACGGTTTCCGGGATCGATAAAGAACGTGATGTCGACCGTCTGGTTCGCGTGATCCAGCTCGGTTACCAGCTCGATCTCGGCGTTGGCGTACCCCTCCTCACCCAAGCGGAATTTCATGAGCTCGACGGATTGCGTCAGCAAGCGCAAGTTGAACATCGAGCCCGGCTCCACGAGCACGAGCTGCCGCAGTTGCTCCCTGGGCACGGGCAGCTCGCCGACCACCTCGATGTCGGGGATCGTATACTGCTCGCTCTCGCGCTGCGTGCCCTCGGAGAGGCGCTGCTGCCCTTCCACGCGCGAGTCGGCCGCCGCGAGCTCCTTGATCGCCGAGCTCGCCTCACCCGCCAAGGCAGCCATAGCCAGGCCCACCAGCCCGGCGAACCGGAGGCGCCGTCCTTGCACGTGGTGTCCGCTTTCCGGCATCCGGTGGTCAGTCCAGGGTTCCGGCGGCGTCGTCCAGCCAGTATAGATTGATATGCCGGGATGTCTCCCGACGGCTCCGATCCGGCAGTCGGCCGTGTAAGGTATTAGTCTGCGTCGCCTCTACAGGGCCGCCAGCGACGCATTGTTCGGCTCGAAACCCAGCTTGGGCAACAAGTGCCGCCGCAGCCGCGCAATCGCCTGTGACTCAATTTGCCTGATTCGCTCGGCACTGACGCCGAAGCGCTTGCCGAGTTCTATCAACGTCATCCTGTGCTCGTCGTCGGCTAGCCAGCGACGTTCGATGACCTCCCGGCTGCGAGGATCGAGGGCGGCGAGCGCATCAGGAAGCACGTTCGACGCCTTCTGCAGCAGGTCGAGCTCTAGGAGCGGCGCATCCGGGCGGCTGCTGTCGTCGGCGAGCCAGGCGGCGGGCGCTGGTCGCGCATCGTCCGCCGCGCGGACACCTCCATCGAAGGACTCGTCCGTGCCGTAGAGGCTCGCTTCCATATCGACGACGTCGTCCTCGGAGACCCCGAGCGAATCCGCGATCCTCGAGCTTTCCTCCGGGGTCAACCACTCGAGCCGGTGCTTCGCCTGCCTGAGTTTATAGAACAGCTTGCGCCGCGCCTTGGTCGTCGCACTCTTGACGATGCGCCAATTTTTCAGGATGAACTCGTGGATCTGGGCTCGAATCCAGTACACCGCATAGGTAAGCAGACGGGGGCCACGGCCGGGATCGAAGCGCTTCACGGCCTTCATGAGCCCGACGTTGCCCTCCTGGATCAGGTCCTCTAGCGGCAGCCCGTAGCCGCGGTAGCCGTTCGCCATCCAGACGACGTAGCGCAGGTGCGACGTGACCAGCCGCCAGGCAGCCTGCACGTCACGGTACTCGCGCCAGCGTTCGGCCAGGGCGCGTTCCTCGTCCGGATCCAGCTTCGGAAAGCTGTGGACGACGCGGACGTATTCGCTGACGCTCGAAACCGATGACGGCAATGTCATCAATCCCGTTCCGGCCATCTCCGACATCCTCCTTTAGCGGCACCGAATCATCGGGCGCCCACCACCCTCCGGGGGGCGCCCTTGACTGTAGGGTCACGGCGGCAAATTTCAAGGGGGAGGCGGCGGCCAAGGCGTGCCCGCCTTGCTCGACGGGAATGGGCCTTGAAACCGCGCCGGCGGGACCTATTCTGGGGTTCAGGCCGACGGTGAGCGGCCAAAACGATTCGAGACCACCGAAAGGAGGGAATGGTAATGAACATGGTTCAGTACGATCCGTGGCGTATCGATCGCCTGCAGAATGAAATCAATCGGCTGTTCTCCGGCTGGGGCGATACGGAAAGCACCGGCGCGACCGCCGAGTGGGCGCCCACTGTCGACATCAATGAATACGGTAATCGATTCCAGCTCTTCGTGGACATTCCGGGAGTCGATCCGAAGTCCGTCGACATCACGCTGGATGGCGGTGTGCTGACGGTTAGCGGTGAACGCCCGGCGCCGCTCCCCTTGGAAGACGAGCACATGGTGCGTCGTCGCGTGGAGCGAGGCTATGGCCGGTTCCATCGCCGCTTCATCCTGCCGGACACCGCCGACGGCGATAACGTCAAGGCTGCTGATCGTAATGGCGTCCTGGAGATCACGATCGGGAAGCACGCCAAGGCGCAGCCTCGGCGGATTCCGATTGCGGCATGATGCCGCCCGATCGGCAGGTGAACGCCGACGTGATCGGGAAGGGGGCCGCGAGGCCCCCTTTCTTCTATAGCTTCTGGTATGGCGGGGCACGCGGGTAGCGCGTCCGCTGTGCCGATTTGCGCAGAGGCCGAGTAGGGCGGCGGCGGAACCCGTACTTGAAGAGGCCGTCGATGCCCCTATACGCAAGTGATCCATGTAGTCACTGATTGAAGGGAGTTGAGACGATGAGTACCGTCACGCAATTTCGGGAGGGCCTGTCGAAGGCCTGGGACACACTGACCATCGGCTGGCGCGAGCTGCGCGAACTGGCCGGTGATGCACTGACCCGGTTCAATCCGAGGACGACACGCGGCGAAGTCGAGTCCGCCGAGGATCGCATTGTCAGCCGCGCCTCGCGCTGGGGACTTCTGGCAGCGGAGGTAACGGAAACGGACGATACGGTCGACGTGCTCCTGGAGGCTCCCGGTCTCGAGCCCGATGACTTCGAGATCGACGTCAGGGGTGATTTGCTGATCGTCCGTGGCGAGAAGAGAGTGTCGCGCGAGGAGACGCGGGGTCACTATCACATCATGGAGCGCGCCTACGGTCAGTTCGAACGGGCAATCCGTCTGCCGGCTTCTGTCGATGATGAAGGCGCGACGGCACGTTACCGCCGCGGCGTATTGACCGTGTCGCTGCCGAAGAACGCGAAGCGCAGCGGGCGGCGTATAGCAGTCGAGACCTAGCAAAGGACGCTGACTCGTAGCCGATGAGAATCGCCCAGGTATCGCCCTTGATCGAAAGCGTGCCGCCGCGCTGGTACGGCGGCACGGAACGGGTGGTGCATTACCTGACCGAAGCGCTCGTCCGCCAAGGATACGACGTCACGCTTTACGCCAGCGCCGATTCTAAGGTTGCCGCGAAGCTGGTCGGCTGCGCGGAGCGCGGGTTGCGCCTCGATCCGCGAGTACGCGATCCGCTCGTCCATCACGTGCTGATGCTCGAACGGATACGCCGGGAGGCCGGCGGGTTCGACATCATCCACTTCCATATCGATTATCTGCACTATCCCCTCGTGCGCGCACTGGGTATCAACGCGTTGACCACGCTGCACGGTCGGCTGGACCTGCCCGATCTGCCGTTCCTGTACAGGGAGTTCGACGACATCCCGCTGGTCTCGATTTCGAACGATCAGCGCGGACCTCTGCCGAGCGCTAATTGGGTCGGCACGGTCTATCACGGACTGCCCCGCGATCTATACCGGTTCCACCCCAAGCCGGAGGGTTATCTGGCATTCCTTGGACGAGTATCCCCCGAGAAACGTCCGGACCGAGCGATAGAGATCGCGTGCCGGGCGGGATTGCCGCTGCGCATTGCCGCCAAGGTCGACGACGTTGACCGCGATTACTTCGAGGGTCAGATCCGCCCGCTGCTGGCGCGCCCGTCCATCGAGTTCGTTGGGGAGGTCGACGAACGGCGGAAGTCTCCTTTCCTCGGGCGGGCATTGGCACTCCTGTTCCCCGTCGACTGGCCGGAGCCTTTCGGGCTCGTCATGATTGAGGCGCTGGCGTGCGGAACTCCCGTAATCGCCTGGCGGCGCGGCTCGGTGCCGGAGGTGATCGAGGACGGCGTCACCGGGTTCATCGTCGACTCGATCGATGGCGCGGTTGAAGCAGTGAGGTGTGCCGCGGCGCTTGACCGGGCTCGAATCCGGCGCCGCTTCGAGGAGCGCTTCACAGCCGACCGGATGGCACGTGATTACTTGCGGATCTATCGCAGTCTGCTTGAGGACGCCCGGTCGCGCAGCACGGCGGCCTGACTGGGTGTGGCTTTAAGGGACTGACAGCTCGTGTGAAGTCCGGTCGCCTTGATACCTGTCGCGGCGGCCTTGACGCTTGTCAGCCGCGGATCGGACCGACGCGGCTTGCAGTTGACCGGAGACAACCAATGTGTGACGATGTCACACATGAAGGAGATTTCCATAAGAGAGCTGCACCGCCGCACTGGGGCCTGGGTGCGCGCAGCGAGAAAGCACGGATCGATCATCGTACGCGACCGCAACGTCGCCGTGGCTCGTATAGTGCCCCTGTCCGAAGAGCCTCCGGTCAACGTGTTCGAGCACTGGAAGCCCCGTCGGAAGTTTGCCGCGCGTCTTGATCGGCCCGTTGGCGGCCGGCCGGTCGAGGACATCGTCTCCGAAGACCGCGATCGCTGACGGCTGTGGCCGTCTCTTCGGTGTATTTCGACTCTGCGCTGGTCGCGAAATTCTATGTGAACGAACCGGGCCGAGACGCGGTTCGGGCTCTGGCGCGCGAGATGGGACGCGTCGTCACTTCGGGCGTTGCCGTAGCCGAGGTGTCAGCCGCTTTTCATCGGAAGCTCCGGGAGAGTGCCGTCGATCACGATGTATTCGGCGCCCTCATGGGGCAGTTCGAGCAGGATCTCGAAGATGGCCTGTGGTACCTGGCAGGTCCGTCGGAGGACCTCTTTCGGCAAGTTCATACGTTCTTCGCGAATCTTGACGAAGCGGTCTTCGTCAGATCCCTCGATGCCTTACACCTGATCACAGCCCGGTCGGAGGGCTTCGCACTCATATACTCGAATGATCGGCATCTTCTCGGCGCGTGCAGCCATGCCAGTCTCGAAGGTATCGATCCTGTTCCCGGCCGAAGCCCGTGATTCACTGCATCCGGAGCTGCTGCGAGGCGGCGCTCCACAGCGGACAGGGTGGCTCGCGAAGGGCACCGGTTCCAGCGTAATGGCTCACGTCTGGCGGCAGGGGCTGAACGCCTGCTACGCTGAGTTGACCGCGCGGAGAATTGCCGACGACAGGGCCGAAATCGTCACCGGTTTCACGAGGTGCTCGACGAAACCGGCTCTGACGCTTCGTTGCCGGTCCTGCGGAGAGCCCAGGCCGCTCAGCGCCACAGCCGGGACGCGGTGCGGCAGTTTCCGGATCAACTCGTATCCGGTGCCGTCCGGGAGCGCCAGGTCACTGACGATCAGGTCGAACTTGTGCTGTTCCACCGCACTTACTGCTTCTTCCAATGTACCCGCTATTTCCGTCGCGCAGCATTGGGCCTGGAGCAGGGCGGCCATCGTGTTGGCCGAATCGACGTGATCCTCAATCAGGAGAATCCGCAAGCCGGCAAGATCGGCGGTACCGGGAGAATGGACGCCCTTCTCGCGATCGGGATGTCCGGCGGTATCGGGCGGCTGCGACTCCGGGTGGCTCGACGCTCGCGGCAGCCACACGCGAAACCGCGCGCCCTTGCCGGCTCCCTCGCTTTCGGCCTCGATCCTGCCGCCGTGTGCTTCGATCAACGATTTCGCAATGCTGAGGCCAAGCCCCAAGCCACTGGAGGTCTCATCATTCCGCTCGAACGAGACGAAAATGCGGGGCAATTGCTCCTTCGGAATGCCGCTTCCCGTATCGCTCACTACGAGAAGGACCTGGTCGCCCATGCATTCACAGGATGCGGTGATTGTTCCTCCTTCGGGAGTGAAGCGGATGGCGTTTCGTAACAGGTTCCAGATCACCTGTTGCAGCCGAATCCTGTCGACGTCGACCGTGCACTCGCCGGATGAACCTTCCACCACAACCTTCTGCCGCTTTTTGGCGCTGTCGCTCCGGCAAAGCCCGACGGTCTCATTCATCAGGTCCAGCGCATCGATGCGCTCGCGCCGAAAGTGCAGCTGTCCGCGCCCGACTCGCGTCAGGTCCAGCAAATCGTCGATTAGACGGATTTCGATTTCGATGTTGCGCGTGATCGTGGCGAGCCGGTCCGTCACCTCCTGCGGCAGGTCAGGGCGTCCGGCAAGCACCGGGCCGCTGCTCCGCATGACCGTAGCTTCCGCGGTTGCCGGTTCATCGTGCCGTCGCGCCTGCGTCACGGCGCTGCGAATCGGCGCCTCCAGACCGGCTCTCGCCATGCTGTAGACGTCGAGGTTGGCCCGCCCGTGGGGGTGCGTCAGATAGGCGTCAGTCTTGCCATGGAAGTAAACCACACGCTGCCGCGAGTCGAGCAGCGCGGCGGACGCGGTGAGATCGGCGACGGCTTTGAGTGCAATTGAGCCGAGATCGTCTTTCTCGGAGGTCCGCACGGTACTGCCTGCTGTAACCGGCGGCACGCCCCCTGCTGAGCGGAAAATGCACCATGCCATGACGAGTCGGACCGAGCCTGCGAAAGATCCGGTGCTTCGAATCGAGAGGTTGGAACAGGCCGCTGTCGCGATCCGCCGATTCCGCGCTTCCCAGCATGAGGGCGCCGTTCGGCTGCAGGGCGAAGTGCAGTATGCCGAGCACCTTTCGCTGGACCTCGGGCTCGAGGTAGATCAGGACGTTCCGGCAGGTCGCGATATCCAAGTGAGCAAAGGGCGGGTCTGCCAGCAGGTTATGGGGAGCAATAATGACCTTCTCGCGGATGTCCTTCCGTATCCGGTAATGATGGTCTTCCTCGACGAGAAAGCGCGCGAGCCTCTCGGGCGAGAGCTGAGTCGTGATGCCTCCGGCGAACCATCCGGCGCGGGCGCGGGTAATCGCGTCATTCGAAAGATCCGTCGCAAACACTTTGATATCGACGTCGGCATCTGCCTCTTCCGTGTGCTCCGCCAGCAGGATGGCGAGAGAATACGCTTCTTCTCCGCTGCTGCACGCCGTGACCCAGCAGCGGATTTGCTCACCGGGCTGTTTCGAACGTACCAGCGGCGCCACGACGTGCTCTGCCAGAGCGTCCCAGGCCGCCGGATCGCGGAAAAAGCCGGTGACGTTGATCATCAGGTCGTTGATCAGCGACTCACACTCCTGCGCGTCCTTCCGGAGCAGCTTGACGTAGTCCTCGAGTTGCCGCGTGCCTCTCAATCCCATGCGGCGGTTGATCCGCCGCGCGATGGTCGGGCGTCGATAGCTGTGCAACTCGACTTGGGAATGCCGCCGCAACAGGTTGAGTATCTGCTGGAAATGCTCCTCCGCGATCTCTTCCTCGCGTTCCTTGGTGACGTACGCACTTTGAACGTATTCGACGATTGTTTCGGCCAGGGCATCCGGGGCGAGCACGTGGTCCACGAGTCCGGTATCGATCGCACTGCCGGGCATGCCGATAAACATCGCCGTCCTGGGATCCTGCGCCAGAATGCAGCCGCCGTTCGCCTTGATTTCCGCCAACCCGGCGCTGCCGTTGGTGCCGGTACCCGACATCACGACGGCGACCGCTCGATTGCCGGCGGAGGCGGCCAACGACTGGAACAGCTCGTCGATCGGGCGGCGTTGGCCGCGCGCCTGCCTGGGCGGCGTCAGCCGAAGTTGCGCCTGGTCGATCTGCAAGCTGAGATTGGGCGCGATCACGTGCACGCGATTCTGCTCGAGGGGCATGCCGTCTTCGATCTGGACGACCGGCATGGAGGTCCGGCTGCCGAAAACCTGCGCCAGGTGGCTTTCGCGATCCGGATCGAGGTGCAGGACGATCACGAACGCGGCGCCGGAATCGGCAGGCAGGTGGTGGAGCAGGGTGCCAACAGCTTCGATGCCGCCCGCCGAGGCGCCTATCCCGATCACGGGAAACGGGAGCAGGGGTCTTGCGGATTTCGCCGTGGCCACGGCTTCGCTGTGCCGCGGCGGCTTCTGAGTCTCGGATTTCCTCAACGTCTGCTGCTTTTCCGCCTCCCGGAGCCGCTCTGGTGCCACCTCGCCGATCCAAGCGTCCACCGCTGCGGAATGAGAGAGCACTCCTGGCGCCAGTCTTACTGGCGGCCTTTCATGCAGGGCGCCCGTGCTCTACGCTTGTCCTGAAGCGGGTATGCTTCGCGGCCAAGTATTGGTAGGGCCCTATATGCTAGCAGGCGATGCGGATGGATGGTAGGAAAGCGACTCGCGACGTGATTGCGATTGGCGCTTCGACCGGGGGCGTCGAGGCATTGATGCAGCTGATGCGCGCTCTGCCGGCCGACCTGCCGGCGTCGGTCTGCATCGTGCTGCACGTGGGTGCGGTCAGTCACCTCGCGGGGATTCTCGATCGCGCGAGTCCACTGCCTGTCAAGGATGCCCGGAACGGCGAGCGGCTGGAACGCGGCCGAATCCTGGTGGCGCCGCCGAACGTTCACATGCTGCTCCACGATGACCACGTCCTGCTGCGGCGTGGCCCGCGCGAAAACCTTGCACGCCCGGCCATCGATCCGCTCTTCCGGTCGGCGGCCGCAAGTTTCGGCGCACGCGTCATCGGCGTCGTCCTGACCGGCGCTCTCAACGACGGCACCGCGGGCCTCCGGGCGATCAAACGCTGCGGCGGAATCGCCGTCGTGCAGGACCCGCGAGACGCGGCCGTGCCGGACATGCCCGCGAGCGCCCGGAAGCACGTGGCAATCGACCACTGCGTTCCCATCGCTGCCATGGGCGACTTGCTGGTCCGTCTGAGTGCCGAGCCGGCCGGCGAGAGCCAGGAGACACCGTGGGAAGTCAAACTGGAAGCCGCAATCGCCGCGCAGGAGGTCATGGACATGCAAAGCAACGATCGGCTGGGCGCACCATCCCGTTTCACCTGTCCGGAATGCCATGGTGTGTTGTGGGAGATAAGGGACGGCGATCTGCTCCGTTTCCGGTGCCACGTTGGCCACGCGTTCACCGCAGACATCGCGCTCAACGCAGAGGACAGCGAAAGCGAAAACCTGCTGTGGAAGTTGCTCAGGTCGCACGAAGAACGGGCCGCGCTGGCGCGCCGCATGGCCGAACGGGAACAGCGGAACGCCAGGCTATCGTCGCAGTTGCGCGGGCGCGCCGAGGAATACGAAGAAGATGCCGCCATTATTCGGCAGTTGCTGAAAGCGGAGCCGCAAGCACGCGAGGCGGCACCAGCGCAGGATTAGCCGCTCTCGACCGCTGCCGGACGTATGTCGCGGCTGCCGCTCTCCCGCTCAGCCTTCCTCAACGAGCGCGTTTGGAATCGATCAGCTTGATGTAGTCGCTCGCCATGCCACGATGTTCCTCCGAGCGCGCGGCGCGCTGGAAGTACTCCCGTGCATCGCTCAGCCGTTCGAGGTTGAAGAGCGCGATGCCCATCAGGAGATTCGCCTGGCCCGGATCCTCGAGATCGCCTTTGTTCAGCGCCTCCTGCAGGGCATCGACCGCCTCCTGCCACTGCTCGCGCTGGATCTGCACTTGGCCTAAGCGCATGAACAGATCGCCGTTGTCGGACAGCTCCGCGGCGCGTGTGAGCGGCGGAATGGCCTCGTCGAAATCGCGCGCCTGGATCCAGGCATTGGCGAGCTTTTCGTAAGTTTCGGAATCGGCTTCGACGTTCTCGTTTTCCAGCGCGCGTTTCAGCACGCGCGCGGCCCGGTACGGAATGTCATTGAAGCGCAGCATATCGGAGAGACGTTGGTATTCCGAAGGCTGCTCCAGGAAGCCCGCGTTATAAGCGATCTGAAGCGCGGCCAGCGCCTCGGCGTATTGTTCCTGCGTCTGGTAAAGCGATGACAGGCGCAGCCAATGGGTCTTCTCCTGTGGTTCCATCAGGAGCAGCCGCTCCATCAGGGGCAGCGCCGCGTCGTAGTTCTCCCGCGTGAGGTACAGGGCGAGCAGCAGCTCGATCCAGCTCGCCTGCGGATCGTCGCTCATCTCGACTGCTTTCTTCGCCGGCTCCAGCGCGGCCTCGAGATCCTCCATCTGGTAGTACGCGGCGGCCAGCAGATAGTAGGCCGAGGCGTTCGGCTGCGGCGTGCTGCGGAACCATTCTTCCAGCGCCGCCGCTCCTTGCTCCCACTTCTCCTCCGCCATGTAGATCTGCGCGATCTGGTACTTGGCCTGGCTGATCTCCCGGTCGCTGAAACCGCCGGCGTTGATCGCCTGCTGCAGGTGCTCGCGCGCGGCGGCGTAATTGCCTTCCGAGTACTCGATGCCGGACCAGATCTGCTCCACCCGGCTGCGCTCGTACGGGCTCAGGTCTTCGAGATCGATATCGGCGAGCACGGCGCGGGCGCTCGCGTAATCGTCGTTGTTCAGGAACTCGATCGCTTCGTTCAGCTTTTCGCCGGTGCGCTGGCTGATGGTCGGCGCGGATTGGCGGCTTTCGTCCTCGTCCTCC
The DNA here is from genome assembly GCA_035698445.1 of Woeseiaceae bacterium. Classification (GTDB taxonomy): domain Bacteria; phylum Pseudomonadota; class Gammaproteobacteria; order Steroidobacterales; family Woeseiaceae; genus IDS-8. The sequence continues at coordinate 7,756 of DASSBS010000048.1, read as the reverse complement.
TGGGCGAAAGCGGCGGGCGACGCAGCCAGCGCGACCATTGCGGCGGCGGCGATCGAAATCAGGTAATCACGGATGCGCAGGAACATCGTCTATTCCTCCAGTACAAACCGGATGACCGTCTGCACGCCAACGCGCTCGACGGCCACGCCGTCTTCAATCTTAGGGTTATAACGCCAGCGCAAGATCGAGCGGATCGCCGCCTCGTCGAACAGGCCCGGCGGGTCGGAAGCGACCACCTTCGGGTCGGTGACGGCGCCCGTTGGCGTAATCGTGAACTGCACCTGCACCCACCCTTCGATGCCACGGCGCAATGCGCGCGGCGGGTACTCCGGCGCAATGCGCACCAGCGGGATCACGTCGGTATCGGCGCCGGCGCCCAAGTCCATGTTACCGAGTGCGCTCCCGGTATCGATGGTCGGCGTCAATTGGACAGAAGTCCCGCTGACGTCGGCCGACGAGAACGACATTCGCGGCACTTCGGGAGCCGGGGGCGGCGGCTCGCGCTCGACCCGCTCGTCGCGCTTGGTCGCCGCCTCCGTATCCCGGCGCATCCGGGTAAACTCGATGCGAGTCGCCTCGATCATCTCGTCCACGTCGATGGGCTGACTGATCAGCGACCACAGCACCCAGAACATGCCGGTCGTCAGCGCCGCCCCCAATAAGAGTGTCAATGGCAATCGCAGCATCATCATGACCGAATCCTCCCGCTCAGCCGCTGCCCCTGATCAGCGGCGATTGACACTCGGTGATGCCGCCGATCGCACTGTGCTTACTTTGGCAGCACACTGGCGTGGGAGTTCCGGTCCGGGATGACCACCGCGTGATCAGGGCGCTCGATGGGCGACCGCTCGAGACGGGCCCTGAGCTCGCGCAGCTCAAGCCGCTCCCGATTCTTGGCGCGCGTGAAAGTTATTCCGCAGATCCCGCCAGTCGGCGCCTGCTCCTGGCTGATGATCGCCCGCGTCTGGCGCGCAATGGGAGCAAGCGATTTATCCGCCGGTTACACGGATGGGCTGAGGCGGCGAGGGTCACCCTGGTGCGGTTCTGCGCTCTGTTGACTCGGGCGGCAGCTTCAGCAGGCGATCGAATGCCTCGCGTACAGCCTGGTCTTCACACGCGGTCTCTTCGAGTCCATCGCGATCGCGAATCGTGATGTTGCCGCGACTGTAGGTGATCAGAACGGCCCTCTGCAGCGTTCCTGCCGCAATGGTCACGCTGGAACGGCGTAGCCACTGCAAGGAAATCCTGCGCGGCCACCTGTATCTGATGTCCTTCACCCTGCATGTGGACCGTAATCTCGTACGGGCTCACTTCCTCGCCGAGCGCGACGGGCACCCCAACCATGCCTTCGAAGCCGATCGTCGGCGCATCGACGCCGCGGCCATCGCGCATGCATCAGTCTGCCGCGGATGGACGTTTGCGAAGCGGCTCGACGAATCTGCAAGCAACGCGCGAAGGTGAAGCGGTTCCGGAAGGGGGCAGACGTCAGGCACCAATAGCAAGCGAGCTGCTCTCAACCCGCTGTTTCGACATTGGTTGCCGAGGCAGGTCGATGGTAAAGATGCAGCCCGCCCCGGGTATGTCGCGGACGCTGAGAACGCCGCCGCTGGCGTCAACGCTGCGCCGGCAGATCGACAGGCCCAGTCCAACACCGGATTTGTCGTGCCCGAATTGCGTGAAGGGCTGGAACAACTGTTCCACGTCACCTGCCGGCAGTCCGCCGCAGTTGTCCTGGACGGCGATCAGAACACGATCGCCGGCCCCAAAGGCCTTGAGAGTAACTTCCGTGTGACTGCGTGTGAACTTGAAGGCGTTTTGCAGCAAGTTTGCGAGCGCCGAGAACAGGAGGTCCCTGTCGACGCAAATCCCGAGAGACGTGTCAACGGGCTCGACAACGAACACACAGCCTCGCGCTTCTGCCTGGAGTGAGGCGGAGGGTCGAATCTCGGCGATGAAATCCGCAAGATTAATTATCCGCAGGCGCGCAGGCAGTTGCGCCATCGCCCGCACGTCGGTCAGCGAGCGGTCGACCAGGTCGCACATTCCCGCCATGCTGCGATCCAGCGCGGCGGCCGTCGCTCCGGCCGCACCTACATTTCCGGCCCTGATGGCGGCGATCGCCAAGGTAGCTGTCTGCAGGTGATTGCGCAACTCATGGGCGAGAAACCCGAGGCGTTCGTGATTTCCCGAGTTGTCAAGGAGAGAAGTGTGGGGCCGGGCGGAGTAGCTGATCAACGCATCGGCGATCGCCTTGTCGAGGCAGTGATTGACGGTCCTGAATTCGTGCGTCTGGATCGTCGCATTGCGCTCCACCACCAGATCCGTGATCGCCTGGCAGAGATCGCCATAGCCATAGACAATCTCCTCGACCGGGAAGCCGTTCCGCAACAACTCGAACCCATGTTGCGACGCCGCGTCGTCGATCCGCGGTCGTGCCTTGTTCGCGTCGGATCCCCCGCAGATCCGCAGGTTGCGGCGCGCTGGGGTCACATGATCCGCGCGGAGCGTTTCAATCAGCTGGTCGAGGATCAGCGGTACACCGTTTGGAAGCACCGCCTTGTGAGCGCTTGCGGGCAGGAATCTGAGAGCGGCCTTCGACTTGCACCGCTCGATCAATTCACCCCGGTGCAGCGTGAGAAATTCGTGCAGCATCGCTCCCTCCACAGTCGGCATTTCGCCGATCTGGTCCGTGTGGCTTGCCTGAAAGAGACAGGCCCGCCAAATCCGCCCGGCGATCGCTGCCTTCCGGCGCAATCGCTGAATTGTTTTCGAGCATGTTGCCTCCGAACCCGGGCAGGGTCGGTTCGGTGGCGAACATAAGGGGCTGTGCGGGTCCCGTTCCACAGCGGCCGTGCTGCACCGTAGCCACGGCCCTCAAGACACGTAATCCGCCATTAATGTGCTCTACCGAACAGACCGTCGTTGCAGCGAAACGGACACTGCCCGGTGGGGATCGCGAAGCACCGGTCTCGTACACCATTGCTGGGTTTTTTATACAGGAGCACGAGTGCCAGACGGAAAACCGCTGCAGGTCACCAACCGGCTGATTCAAGGGCTGCCACGCAAGGACCGCGAGGCTCTGCTGTCACGCTGCGAAGCCGTCGACCTGTCCTTCGGACAGATTCTCTGCGAACCCCGGGAACGTTGCCGTTTCGCCTATTTCCCGTTGACCGGCTTCATATCGCTGGTCACGTCGCTGGGCGACCATCAGCCAATGGAAATGGGGCTGATCGGCAACGAAGGCATGCTCGGCGTAACGCTGATGCTGGGCGTGGACAATGCCCCGCTGCGTGCCGTGGTACAAGGGAAGGGAACCGCCCTCAAGATCAGCACGTCGCAGCTTCGGCGGCGACTGCTCGAAAGCCCAAGGCTGCGCAAGACGCTGCATCGGTATCTGTACGTGCTGATGGAACAACTGGCGACCTCCGCCGCCTGCAACCATTTCCACCAGGTCGAGCCGCGGCTGGCCCGCTGGTTGCTCATGACCCATGACCGCGCGCACGCCGACCATTTTCGCCTGACTCACGCGTACCTGGCAGGCATGCTCGGGGTGCGGCGCAGCGGCATTACGGTGGCGGCGGGCGCCCTGCAGCGCGGCAAAATCATCGGGTACACGCGAGGCGAGATCAGCATTCTCGACCGGGAAGCACTCGAGGCAGCCAGCTGCGAGTGCTACGGGACGACGGTCGGCGATTACGCCCGTTCACTGGCCTGACACGGCAGCTGCCGCCAGACTGGCGGCGCTCTGTGCGCTGGCGTACAGAGTGGAGTAGACTGGTGCCTCGGACCAGCAATCCGTTCCCCGGGTTAACACTCGCTGCTGCCTCCGCCCCGGCCATGAGAACTTCAGTCACCGCTACAGTAACTGGGCCCAAGCAGAATCACCTGCTTGCAGCACTTCCCGACACCGAGTACCAGCGGCTTTTGCCCGCGCTGGAACACGTGTCGCTGCCCCTCGGCCAGGTCCTGTATGAAGCCGGCGGCAGCCAGCCGCACGTCTACTTCCCGACGGATAGCATCGTTTCCCTGCTGTACGTCATGGAGGACGGTGCTTCGGCGGAGATCGCCGTGACCGGGTGCGAAGGGCTGGTCGGCATTGCCCTGTTCATGGGCGGTGAAACCACACCAAGCCGGGCGGTCGTGCAGAGCGCGGGCGCCGGCTATCGGCTGCGGGCGGCGGTGCTCAAAAAGGAATTCGATAGCGGCGGGGCAATGCATCATCTTGCCCTCCGGTATACGCAGGCGCTCATTACCCAGATGGCGCAGACCGCAGTGTGCAACCGGCACCACTCCGTGGAACAGCAACTGTGCCGCTGGCTGCTGCTCAGCCTGGACCGGCTGCTCTCGAACGAACTCATCATGACCCAGGAACTGATTGCGAACATGCTCGGTGTACGTCGGGAAGGGGTCACGGAAGCGGCCGGCCGCCTGCAGAAGGCAGGACTGATCAGGTACAGCCGCGGCCACATCGAGGTGCTGGACCGCACGCGGTTGGAACGCCGCGTGTGCGAATGTTACGGAGTGGTCAAACGGGAATACGATCGCCTGCTCGCTCCAGAGCCAATGCTTGCTCCCTGACCCCCGGCACATCGGAACACCAGGCCTGAAACGGCTGTAGCAGCTGACCCGGTACGGCAGGCCGCGCGTGCGCCCCCTGCCACAGTGCGGCAGCGCACAGACCCGCGCCGAAACAGACGCTACGGTGACCGGTCAGCGCGAATAAAAGTGCCAGCCTCAGTGCTTTGCTGGTGTGCTTTCTCGTCCGCCGCGAACCTGCCGGTCCTCTTCTGGCCAGCGCGCGGCAGTTTTCGATAAGGATCTCCGTACCTTGAATTCACCGCCGAAAATGGCCACTTGCGTCGACGTACCGGACGGGCCGCAACAACTTGCGTCAGCCAGGTGCGAAATCGATGCACTGGTCCGGTTGAGCCAGGCACTGCAGGAACAAGTGACACGCCTCAACGATGCACTGGCAAGGACCAGCCGTTTCGCATTCCACGACGAACTGACCGGGCTGCCCAACCGGCGCTTATTGAAAGATCATTTCGGGCAGGCCGTGGCGCGCGCTATCCGGGCAAGTTGCGAGATCGTCCTGGTCTTTATCGATCTGAACGAGTTCAAGGGCGTCAATGAAGAATTCGGGCATGTTGCAGGCGATGGCTTGCTGCAGCAGGTTGCCGGTCGCCTCCAGTCCTGTCTCCGCACCACCGACACGGCCTGTCGTTTCGGCGGTGACGAATTTGTGCTGCTACTGCCGGACATCTCGGCCCGGCCACAGGCTACGGCAGCGATTGAAAGGATCATTGCTGAGCTGGCGATACCCTATGCGATCGATAGAACAAGAATCAGTGTCACCGCCAGTGTCGGTATGGCTATTTATCCACAGGATGGCAAGTCCTATCGCGAGCTATTGACGCTGGCGGACTTCACGATGTTTTCCGACAAGCCATCGAGCGCTCCGGCGGAGTCGCTCTCTGCACACGCACACTTGCAAAGAAAAACCCGCTCGGCAATTCGCTGAGCGGGTTGGTCCAATGAGCAGCCAAAACCCCAATGCCATTGACCAGCGACGACCGTGACGACATCAAAGCGCGCGTGGCCTCTCTCGGGCGAGCGCTCCAATCAATTCAGAGCGCGCGGCGAGCGGTGGAAGACATCAGCGACAGTCATGACAAGCGAGACGCCGAGATTGCTTTGCAGCATGCGGAAGAATTAGCGGCAGTGGCCGAACGCCTGTTCAGTTCGGACGAATCCGGCTAAGCGCGCCAGCGTACAGACTCCGCGCGCCTTCGATGGCAATCTGGCTGCCTTAGATAACCACTGGAATGAACATGTTTAAGAAATTGATAGCCGGCGCCGCGCTGCTGGCGACTGCCGTAGGCTGCGCCAGCATCCGGGGCACGGACAGCATCGCGGACACCAGCCGGACCGGCACGATTCACGACGTGAACTTCGAAGAGGGTATGACACCCAGCAACCTGCGGGTTCAGCTCGGAGACGAAGTCCGCTGGGTCAATCAGCGAAGCACGCCAGTAACTGTCGAGTTCCTGGGCGATGCACTGGTCGATGTTACCTGCCAGGAGGGATTTTCCAATCTCCTCCGAAGGCAGCAGGAAACGGCCACGATCGAACCGAACGAGAGCGTCAGCCTCTGTTTCGGGAAAGTCGGAACCGTGACGTATAACGCCCGGATGGAGTCCCCAGTGGCAGGCGGTCAGACAATCGAGTCGGGTACGATTCGCATCAGCCAGTAGTTCGCGAGGGGACATCACGACTTGGGGCTTGCGGTTTCTTGCGCGATCGTTCTTCCTCCCGATGGGGTAGAATGGCCAGTCCTTATTGACTTCGGCAAGCCGTGAACTCCAGACGCGTCGACAATCTCCTCAGACAAGCCACGTTGCTTCAAAATGGCTGCGACGTGGATCTGCTGCTCTTTTTTCGCAGGCACCCTCATGTGCTGCTAACGGGCGAGCAGTTGACACGATATCTGGGTTACGACATCCATCAGGTAGGGAACTCGCTCGATCGGATGATCGCTGGCGGGTTCATTCGAAAGTCCCAGCACGCGGCACACCCTGCGCGCATGTACCGGCTCTCGAACGGCAGCGGCGATGACGACGGCGCACTCGATGCGCTGCTCGAGCTCGCATCGACGCCGGATGGGCGCCGCGCGGTCATCAAGGCGCTGCGAGGCGCCGCCGTCAGCGACCCGGGAGCCGTGTCCGGACCTGCGCCAGACGGGACTGCCCCAGTGCGCCTGCGCCGGGTTCACTAGGAGGGGAGGGGGAAGATGGTTGAACGCGATTTCGTGAAAACCGGCATTGCGGGGCTCGATTCGCTGCTCGGGGGCGGCGTGCCGCGCGGCAACGTCATTCTGATCGAAGGCACTATCGGGACCGGGAAGTCCACTCTCGGCACGGAGTTCGTCTATCGCGGCGCGAGCGAGTTCGGGGAGCCCGGCGTGATCGTCCTGTTCGAGGTGTCGCCCGACAAGCTGATTCGCGACGCGGCGAACTTCGGCTGGGACCTGCGCCGGCTGGAGCGCGAGAATCTGCTCAAGATCGTCTTCACCACCCGCCAGGTGTTTCGCCAGGAGATACAGCAGGCGGACAGCCTGTTGCTCGCCGAAGCGGCGTCCATCGGCGCGCGGCGTATCTTCGTCGACGGCGCGAGCCGGCTGTCGAACGTCGCGGGGCCCGAGGAAAATCGCGAAGCCTTTCACATCAGGGTGGAGGGGCTGCAGCGCGAGAAGCTGACGGCCGTGCTCGCCGTGGAAGCATCCAGCATCGAGAAAGGCGCGCCGCCGGCGCAGGAAGAGTCCATTGCGGACACGGTGCTCAGGCTGCGCATGGAGGACGTCGAGCGCGCGATCCAGCGTTCGATCGAGATCGTCAAGTCCCGGGGCCACGATTTCCACATGGGCCGCCACACGTTCCGCATCATCGACGGCCAGGGCATACAGGCTTACCGCCGCGTGCAGTCGCCTCGCGGAACCAGCCGTGACAACGCGGCGCCCCTCAGGGAGGGGGACCGCATCACCAGCGGAGTTCCGGGCTTCGACGCACTGGTGAACGGCGGTTTCTATCGATCCAGTACCACGGTACTCGCCGGCATCTCGGGCGTCGGGAAGAGCGTGTTCGGGCTGCACTACATGATCGAGGGGCTGAGGCAGAAGCAGCGCAGCCTGATGCTCACGCTCGACGAGCAGGTCCCGCAGGTGATGCGGAACGGGCGGAGCATCGGCATCGACCTCCAG
>DASSBS010000047.1:0-7432 GCA_035698445.1 Woeseiaceae bacterium | reverse complement strand
ATGACGGCCGGCGACAGGAACTGCAGGATGAAGCTCTCGTCTTTGAAGTCGCCCATGGCATGATGCAGCGCTTCCAGCCAGTCCCGTCCCGCCAGGTCCGGGAAAAACGCGCGGTCTTCATTCGTCGGCGCTTCGCAGATGCGCCGGATGTCGGTGAAGATCGAATAGCCGAGCGTGTAGGGATTGATGCCGTTGTAGTAAGGCGAGTCGAAGTCCGGCTGGTAGATCACGTTCGTATGCGATTGCAGGATTTCGAACATGAAGCCGTCGGAGACGAGGCCGTCGTCGTAGAGGGTATTCAGCAGCGTGTAATGCCAGAAGGTCGCCCAGCCCTCATTCATGACCTTCGTCTGGCGCTGCGGATAGAAGTACTGAGCGATCTTGCGGACGATGCGCACGATCTCGCGCTCCCACGGTTCGAGCAGGGGCGCGTTCTTCTCGATGAAATACAGCAGGTTTTCCTGCGGCTCCTTCGGGAATCGCGGCCATCGCGCGTCCTTGTGTTCCTGCTTCTTCGGCAGCGTACGCCACAGGTCGTTCACCTGCTGCTGCAGGAACTCTTCGCGTTCGCTCTGCCGCCGCTTCTCGTCTTCCGCGGAGATGGAGCGCGGGCGGCGAAAGCGGTCGACGCCGTAGTTCATCAGCGCGTGGCAGGAATCGAGCAGGGATTCCGTGGCGTCAACGCCGTAGCGTTCCTCGCACTGTGCAATGTAATTGCGGGCGAAGAGCAGGTAATTGACGATGGCGCTCGCGTCGGTCCAGGTCCTGAACAGGTAATTGCCCTTGAAAAAGGAGTTGTGGCCGAAACAGGCGTGGGCAATGACCAGCGCCTGCATCGCCAGCGTGTTCTCCTCCATCAGGTAGGCGATGCAGGGATTGGAGTTGATGACCAGCTCGTAGGCGAGCCCCATGTGGCCGCGCCGGTACTGCTGCTCGGTTGTCAGGAATTGCTTGCCGAGCGACCAGTGGTGATACCCGAGCGGCATGCCGATCGACGAGTAGCGGTCCATCATCTGTTCCGCGGTGATGATCTCGATCTGGTTCGGGTAAGTGTCGAGACGGTAGCGCGCGGCGATCCCGGCGAGCTGGCGCTCGAACTCCTCGAGTGCCTCGAAATTCCAGTCGGAGCTCTCTGCGATCGGCTTGCGGCCGGTCATTGCGTCTTCTTCTTGAACAGCTCGTGGAAGACCGGGAAGATCTCCGCCGCGTCCGTCACCTTCTTCATGGCGAAACTTTCCGGGTTCCTCGCCTGGACCTCTTCATAGGCGTGCCAGAGCGCCTGCTCGGCCTGGTCGGAGATTTCGACATACGCAAAGTACTGGACCAGCGGCAGGATGCTGTTCACCAGCAGGTCGCGCGCGATCGGCGAATCGTCGTGCCAGTTCTCGCCGTCGGAAGCCTGCGCCGCGTAGATGTTCCAGTCGGCCGTCGGATAGCGATCATGAATGATGTCGCGCATCAGCTTGAGCACGCTCGAGACGACGGTGCCGCCGGTCTCGCGCGAATAGAAGAACTCGTCTTCTTCCACCTCGCTGGCGACCGTGTGGTGGCGCAGAAAGACAATGTCGATTTTTTTGTAGGTCTGCTTCAGGAACAGGTGCAGCAGGATGAAGAAACGTTTTGCGAGGTCCTTGATCTCCTGGGTCATCGAGCCCGACACGTCCATCAGGCAGAACATCACCGCGTTGCTGGTCGGCAGCGGCTGCTGGATGAGGTTGTTGTACTTCAGGTCGAAATCGTCGAGGAACGGGATATGGTTGAGCCGCCGCTCGAGGCGGTCGAGCTCGTTCCGGATCTCCCGTTCGCGCTCCTGCGCGGCAGGCACGCCCTCGATCGCGGCGAGCTCTTCCTGCAATTCCCGGATCTGGCGCCGGATGGCGCCGCCCAGCGCAATGCGCCGCGCCTGCGCGCCTTTCAGTGACTGGATCACGTTGAGGCGCGCCGGGATCCCGACGTTGGTGTAGCCGCCCTTCTGGTACCGGAAGGTCTCCGTTTCCTTGAGCTGCTTCTTCACCAGGTTCGGCAGCTCCAGATCCTCGAACATGAAGTCCAGGAACTCCTGGCGCGAGAGCTCGAACACGAAGTCGTCCATGCCCTCGCCGGTATTGCTCGCTTTGCCGCGCCCCGAGCCCCCCGCGCCGCCGGGCGGCCGTTTGATGCGGTCGCCCGTGACGAACTCCTTGTTGCCCGGGAGCACGCGGCGCTGGTGGCCGCCGCTGCCGTGCCGGAAGATCGGCTCGGAGATGTCCTTGCGCGGGATGCTGATCTCGTCGCCGCGATCGGTATCGGTGATGCTGCGCCGGTTGACGGCATCCGCGACCGCTTCCTTGATGTGCTTGCGGAAACGCCGCACGAATCGCTGGCGATTGACGGCGCTCTTGTTGCGGCTCTCCTGTCGTCGATCGATGATCAGGAATGCCATTGTCTCTCACTGTTTTTCATCAGCGCGACTTGCGCACGCGCAGGTACCACTCGGACAGCAGCCGCACCTGTTTTTCGGTGTAGCCGTGCTCGGTCATGCGCCGCACGAAATCCTGGTGCTTCTTGCGGTCCTCGCTCGAGGCCTTGGAATTGAAGGAGATGACCGGCAGCAGGTCTTCCGTGTTCGAGAACATGTTCTTCTCGATCACCAGCTTCAGCTTCTCATAGCTGGTCCACGCCGGGTTCTTTCCGTGGTTTGCGGCGCGCGCCCGCAGCACGAAGTTGACGACCTCGTGCCGGAAATCCTTGGGGTTGCTGATGCCGGCAGGCTTCTCGATCTTTTCCAGCTCGTCGTTCAGCGCCGAGTGATCGAGGTTCTCGCCCGTCTCCGGATTACGGTAATCCTGGTCCTGGATCCAGAGATCGGCGTAGGTGATGTAGCGATCGAAAACGTTCTGCCCATATTGCGAGTATGACTCGAGATACGCCGTCTGGATTTCCTTGCCGATGAATTCGATATAGCGCGGCGTCAGGAATTCCTTGATGAACGTGAGGTACCGGTCGCGGAGCTCGGCCGGGAACTGCTCATGCTCGATCTGCTTCTCGAGCACGTAGAGGAGGTGCACCGGGTTTGCCGCGATCTCGGTAGCGTCGAAATTGAACACCTTCGAGAGAATCTTGAACGCGAAGCGTGTCGACAGCCCTTCCATGCCCTCGTCGACGCCGGCGGTGTCGCGGTACTCCTGGATGGACTTGGCTTTCGGGTCGGTGTCCTTGAGGCTCTCGCCGTCGTATACCCGCATCTTTGAATAGATGCTCGAGTTTTCGGGTTCGATCAGCCGCGTCAGCACCGAGAACTGCGCGAGCATGCGCAACGTATCGGGCGCGCAGGGCGCGGCGTTCAGCGAGCTGTTACGCAGCAGCTTCTCGTAGATTTTGACCTCTTCGGTGACCTGCAGGCAGTAGGGCACCTTCACGATGTAGACGCGGTCGATGAAAGCCTCGTTGTTGCGGTTGTTCTTGAACGCCTGCCACTCGGCTTCGTTCGAGTGCGCCAGCACGATCCCTTCGAAGGGGATCGAGCCGATCGCTTCCGTGCCGTTGTAATTCGCTTCCTGCGAGGCCGTCAGCAGCGGGTGCAGCACCTTGATGGGCGCCTTGAACATCTCGACGAACTCGAGGATGCCCTGGTTGGCGCGGCAGAGTCCGCCGGAGAAGCTGTACGCGTCCGGATCGTTCTGCTTGAACTCCTCGAGCCGGCGGATATCGACCTTCCCGACCAGCGATGAGATGTCCTGGTTGTTCTCGTCGCCGGGCTCGGTCTTCGAAATTGCGATCTGGTTCAGGATCGACGGGTGCCGCTTCACCACGCGGAAGCGGGTGATGTCGCCGTTGTATTCCTTGAGCCGCTTGGCCGCCCATGGCGACATGATGACGTTCACGTAGCGCTCGGGGATGCCGTACTCCTCCCGCAGGATCTTCGCGTCCTCGGCCGGGTTGAACAGCCCCAGCGGCGATTCCTGGACCGGCGAGTCCTTCAATGAGTAGAACGGAACTTTCTCCATCAGCGATTTGAGTTTTTCGGCGAGCGAAGACTTGCCGCCGCCGACCGGTCCGAGCAGGTAGAGGATCTGCTTCTTTTCCTCGAGTCCCTGTGCGGCGTGCTTGAAGAACGAGACGATCTGCTCGATGCATTCTTCCATGCCGTAGAAGTCATGGAACTCGCTATAGCGTTTGATGACCTTGTTGGAAAAGATCCGGCTGAGGCGAGTGTCTCTGGAGGTGTCGACAAGTTCGGGCTCGCCAATCGCCAGCAGCAGCCGCTCGGCGGCGGTTGCGTAAGCTGTCTTATCCGACTTGCAGATGTCGAGGTATTCTTGAAGGCTGTATTCTTCTTGTTCTGTATCTTCGTAACGCGTCTGGTAGTTCGCGAAGATACTCATTGGTGTGTCTCCCGGCATGCGCCTTTTAATAATGGTTATGAGATGTTCTGTCGTCGCGTGAAACCGGTTTCGTCTACCGCTTTCCTACAATGTCCTTTGGTCCAGGTTCGTTCGAGTCCGGTCCGATTCCTGTCTTGATAATAGCAACTTTAGAACGCATTTCCCGGGCGATGTTCCATTTACAAAAACGCGGCGGCGCGGTTAGAATTCCGTGCTGCGTCCGCGCTAAATAAAAGAGCAAAAAAAAGCCGACGCCACCCTTTCGGGCAGCCGCCAGCGATCTGGCGGGAACTTATCGGCGATTGACGACCGCTGGCTTCGGCCAGCGTGAGGGTGTCGCCGGTTTCGGCGGAAATGATGAGCGTATCGAGCGACGACCGGGTCAACGCAAGCCCGCGGTTGTGTCGAAGCGACCGTTTTTGACCCTGAAATGCCGGAGTAAGCCGGAATTCGCGGGTTTGGAACGGTTTTCAGTTCTCAGTCAGTGGGTTGTGAAGGTCCGACCCCGAGCTCGGTGAGGCGGCGGGTCAGGAAGCGGCGTTCGGGCTCGAGTTGGGTCAGCTCGAGGGCGCGGCGGTAGGAGGTGGCCGCGGCCTCTGCGCGATGCAGGCGGCGGCAGAGGTCGGCGCGCGCCGCGTGCGCCAGGTGGTAGTCGGCGAGCTCGCCGCGGGCGAGCAGGTCGTCGACGAGGGCGAGCCCGGCGGCCGGGCCGTCGCGCATCGCCACGGCGACGGCGCGATTGAGCTCGACCACCGGCGACGCCTCGACTCGCAGCAGGAGGTCGTACAAGGCGATGATCTCGCTCCAGTCGGTCGCCGCGGCATGCGCCGCGTCCGCGTGCACGCCGACGATCGCCGCCTGCAGCGTGTACGGCCCGAAGCGCCGCGACGACAGGGCCGCGCGGATCAGCCTTGATGCTTCCTCGATCAGCTCGCGGTCCCACAACCGCCGGTCCTGGTCCTCCAGCAGCACGACCTCGCCGGCTTCCGTGGTGCGCGCCGCGCGCCGGGATTCGTGCAACAGCATCAGTGCGAGCAGTCCCATGCTTTCCGGCTCGCGCAGCAGCTCGACCAGCAGCCGCCCGAGCCGGATCGCTTCGCCCGACAGGTCCGGGCGCGTGAGCGATTCGCCGGACGACGCGTAGTAACCCTCGTTGAACACCAGGTAGACGACCTGCAGCACGCTGTCGAGGCGTTCCGGCAGCTCGGCGTAAGCGGGCACTTCGTACGGGATCGCCGCGTCGCGAATCTTCGCCTTGGCGCGCACGATACGTTGCGCGACGGTCGCGGGCGCCGTGAGGAAAGCGCGCGCGATCTCCTCGGTCGTGAGATCGCAGACTTCGCGGAGCGTCAGCGCGATGCGCGCGTCGGTCGACAAAGCCGGGTGGCAACAGGTGAAGATCAAGCGCAGGCGGTCGTCCTCGATCTCCTCGCCGTCCCGGTCGGGCCCGGGTTCCGCCCGCGTGTCGAGCTGGTTCGCGATCTCCACGAGCGAGGCGTCGAAGCGCGCCCGGCGGCGAATCGTATCGATGCCTTTGAACCGTCCGGCCGACACCAGCCACGCGCGTGGATTGTCCGGCACGCCGTCCCGGGGCCACTGGGCCAGCGCCACCATGAACGCATCGTGCAGCGCTTCTTCCGCCAGGTCGAAGTCGCCGAGCAGGCGGATGAGCGTGGCCAGCACGCGGCGGGATTCCCGCCGGTACACGCCGTCGATCGTCGCCCGCGTTACGGCCGCGGCCGGCGCACTCTCTTGCTCGTTGCCCGCCATCACGCGACTTTACCGGATCGCCGCGGCGGCGGGCGACCGCCGGTCTCCAGGAAAGCATAGGCGGCGATCGCGAGCGCGAACGGCGCGACGTAGTAGAGCAGCCGGTAGACGAGAATGGCGGCCACCACCTCGCCGGCGGGCGCGGACGTGTCGAGCAGCGCCAGGAACACGGCTTCGATCACGCCGAGCCCGCCCGGCACGTGGCTCCAGATACCGGCCAGCGCGCTGATCATGAGCACGGGCATGACGGCGAGCCATGATGCCTCGCCGGGCAGCAAGGCGGCGATGACGGCGCCGATGCTCGCCCAGCTCAGCACCGAAAGGCCGATCTGCAGGGCCGCGATGCCGAGCGTCGGCAGCTCGAATGCGCTGCCCTTCCAGCGGATGCAGTCGCCGCCGCGGATCGCGCAGAGCACCAGGTAAGCGGCAGCCGCGGCGAGCAGCAGGGCGCCCGTGCCGCGCAAGAGCCCCGGGCCCAGGCCCCAGTCGGGCGGCAGTTCCGGCGGCTGAAAAAGGAGCACCGCGCCGGCGATCAGCACGTAACCCGACCAGTTGGTGACGACCGACAGCCCGATGACCTGGCTGATTGTCACGGGCGGCAGGCGGTAGGGCATGTAGAGCCGGTACCGGAACGCCAGGCCGCCGACCAGCGCGCCGAGGTTGAGCGAGAAAAAATAGCCCGTGAACGAGATCAGCATGACGCGCGGCACCGGCAGCCCGTGTCCGGTCGCGTTGCGGCCGATGAGGTCGAAGAACGCGACGGCGGCACAGGCCGGCAAAACGAACGCGGCGCCCGCCGCGATGCGCGCCGGCCCGAAGCTCCGCAGCGCCTCCAGGACCTTCGGCCACTCGAGGTCGCGCACCTGCAGGAAAACCAGCGCGGCCACGGCGACGAGCCACACGGCGAGCCCGATCCGCTTGAGCCAGGTCCTGGTGGGCTTGTCGAAAGGCAGTCTCATCGCATGGTTAGCCCGCATTCTTCATGAACGTTTTGGCGTTGGTGGCTGGCGGAGGCGCGACCGGTTCATGAATAATGTCGAGTTCGCTGGGATTCCTGCGCAATGTGCCACGAGCGGCGGCCTCATTCCTATCGGCGCGGCGGCCGCTGCGGCGTTGAGGCTACAATCGCCCGTTCCCCGGCCGGCGGCCTTCGAGCCCGAGAGACGATGAGCGACTGGACCAGCGGCAACGAATTGCGACTGCTCGAGAACGGCGAGGAGCTCTATCCCCGCATCTTCGACGCGATCGCCGGCGCGCGCGAGGAGGTCGTGCTGGAGACCTTCATCTGGATGGAGGAC
>DASSBS010000046.1:0-4114 GCA_035698445.1 Woeseiaceae bacterium | reverse complement strand
ACCGCCATCGTCGAAGGCCTTGCGCAGCGCATCGTCAACAACGAAATCCCCGAAGGCTTGCGCAACAAGCGCATCCTGTCGCTCGACATGGGCGCGCTGATCGCCGGCGCCAAGTTCCGCGGCGAGTTCGAGGAGCGCCTCAAAGCTGTTTTGCACGATCTCGCCAGGCAGGAAGGCCAGGTCATCCTGTTCATCGACGAGCTGCACACCGTGGTGGGCGCCGGCAAGGCGGAAGGCTCCATGGACGCCGGCAACATGCTGAAGCCGGCGCTCGCGCGCGGCGAGCTGCACTGCGTCGGCGCAACCACGCTCGACGAGTACCGGCAGTACATCGAGAAGGACGCGGCCCTGGAACGGCGCTTCCAGAAGGTGGTGGTCGACGAGCCCACGGTGGAGGACACCATCGCCATCCTGCGCGGCCTGAAAGAGCGCTACGAAGTGCACCACGGCGTCGAGATCACCGACCCCGCGATCGTCGCCGCCGCGACCCTGTCGCACCGCTACATCAGCGACCGCCAGCTACCCGACAAAGCGATCGACCTCATCGACGAAGCCGCCGCGCGCATCCGCATCGAGATCGATTCCAAGCCCGAATCGATGGACCGCCTCCAGCGCCGCATCATCCAGCTCAAGATCGAGCGCGAGGCGCTCAACAAGGAATCGGACGAAGCCTCCCGCAAGCGGCTCGCCGACCTCGAGGAGCAGCTCGAAGACCTCGAGAAGCAGTACTCGGACCTGGAGGAAATCTGGAAAGCCGAAAAAGCCGCCATGCAGGGCGCCACGCACATCAAGGAGGAGCTGGAGCGCGCGCGCGTCGAGCTGGAAACGGCGCACCGCGCCGGCGATCTCGCGCGCATGTCGGAGCTGCAGTACGGCCGCATCCCCGAGCTCGAGAAGCAGTTGCAGACGGCCATGCAGGCGGAGTCCAGGGAGACCACGCTCGTCCGCAACAACGTCACCGAGGAGGAGGTCGCGGAGATCGTCTCCAAGTGGACCGGCATCCCGGTCTCGAAGATGCTGGAAGGCGAGAAGGAAAAGCTCCTGCAGATGGAGGAGACCATCGAGCAGCGGGTGGTCGGCCAGGACGAAGCGGTTACCGTAGTCGCCAACGCGATCCGGCGGTCGCGCGCCGGGCTGTCCGACCCGAAGCGCCCGATCGGCTCGTTCCTGTTCCTCGGCCCGACGGGCGTCGGCAAGACCGAGCTGACCAAGGCCCTCGCCAATTTCCTGTTCGACACCGACGACGCCATGGTGCGGCTCGACATGTCCGAGTTCATGGAAAAGCACTCGGTCGCCCGCCTGATCGGCGCGCCGCCGGGGTACGTCGGCTACGAGGAAGGCGGTTACCTGACCGAGGCCGTCCGCCGGCGGCCGTACTCGGTCATCCTGCTGGACGAGGTGGAAAAAGCGCATCCGGATGTGTTCAACGTCCTGCTGCAGGTGCTGGACGACGGCCGGCTCACCGACGGGCAGGGGCGCACGGTCGATTTCCGGAACACCGTGATCGTCATGACGTCGAACCTCGGCTCGCAGGTCATCCAGGAGCTGGCGGGCGAGCAGAATTACGAGGCGATGAAAGCCGCGGTGATGGACATCGTGTCCCAGCACTTCCGGCCGGAGTTCATCAACCGCGTCGACGACCTCGTGGTGTTCCGCCCGCTGGGCCGCGAGCACATCCGGCGCATCGTCGACATCCAGCTCGGCTACCTGCACCAGCGGCTCGCGGACCGGGACATGCAGCTCGTGCTGACCGAGGCCGCCCGCGACCGGCTGGCGGAGGCGGGCTTCGACCCGGTGTACGGGGCGCGGCCGCTGAAGCGCGCCATCCAGCAGCAGGTGGAGAACCCGCTGGCCCAGGAGATACTCAAAGGGCGGTTCCAGCCGGGCGACACGATCGAGGTCGGCGTGGCCGATACGCGACTGGAGTTCGAACTGGCGGCATAATCCCGGCAAAAGGGGGAGTGGCCCCGATTCACGGGAATGCCCCGATTTGTCAACCTGATGGAGACACCGAAGCATGCCGATATACGAGTATGCCTGTAAGGAGTGCGGACATACGCTGGACGCACTGCAGAAACTGGCCGATGCGCCCCTGGTCGAATGCCCGGAATGCGGCAAGCCCGCCTTGCGGCGGCTCATCTCGGCCCCGCGATTCCGGCTGAAAGGCGAGGGCTGGTACGAAACGGATTTCAAGAAGGAGAACCGGCGCAACCTCGTCAGCTCGGACAGCGAGGCCCCGAAGAAGGAAAAATCGGAGGACAAGGACGGCCCGAAGAAAGCGGAAACAGCGGCGAAGGACAAGGACAAGCCGGCGGCAAAACCCGCCGAGAAGACCGCCCCTGCGTCCAAAAGCGACCTGTAGGAGCCCGTCTCACGGGCGACCGCGCGCCAAATGCCGATCACCCGTGACCCGGGCTCCTACAGGCCAGACCCAATCTGTTAATCTGGTTTGCAACGTCTCGAAGGGCATACATGAAACGACTCCGCCGCTACCTCGTTGCGGGCCTGCTGGTCTGGATTCCGATCGGCATTACGCTGTTCTTCATCAGCCTGCTGATCAAGCTGATGAACCAGAGCCTGGTGCTGCTGGCCCTCCTGCCGGAGGCTTGGCGGAGCCTCGCCATTCCCGGGCTCGGCATCGTTCTGACCCTGGTCGTGCTGCTCACGACCGGGCTGTTCGCGGCCAACTTCGTCGGCCACACCCTGATCGGCTACTGGGAATCGATCCTGGAACGCATCCCCTTCATCCGTTCGGTGTACTCCGGCGCCAAGAAGTTTTCGGAGATCGTGCTTTCCGAAAGCAGCCAATCCTTCAAGAAAGTGCTGTTGATCGAGTATCCGCGGAAGGGCATCTATTCGCTGGCCTTCCAGTCCGGATCGAACCTGGGCGAGGTGCAGGCGCGCACCGGTGAAGAGATCATCTGCTGCTTCGTCGCCACCACGCCGAATCCCACTTCCGGGTTCATCGTGCTGGTGCCGAAGGACGAGGTCATCGAGCTCGACATGCCGGTCGACGCCGCGGTCAAGATGATCGTCTCCCTCGGCGTCGTGGTCCCGACCTGGACCCCGGACCGGATCCAGGAACTGCCATTGAAAATGCCACCTTCGGAGGCATCGCGCGAGCGCGCGTAGGAGCCCGTCTTACGGGCGACACGGCGGTCGCCGTGCGTATCGCCCGTGGGACGGGCTCCTGCATGGCGCCCGCCGTGCGTGTCGCCCGTGAGACGGGCTCCTGCATGGCTTGCGGGCACCCCTGACAGACCGTACCATTCCGCCTCTTTTCGACCGCCCCCGAGTACCATGCGCAGCCATTATTGCGGAGAAGTAGACGAATCCCTCGTCGGCGAGGACGTGGCCGTCGCCGGCTGGGTGCACCGCCGCCGCGACCACGGCGGGGTGATTTTCGTCGACCTGCGGGACCGTGAGGGACTGCTGCAGGTGGTCTTCGATCCGGACCGGCCGGACATTTTCGCGGAGGCCGAGCGCATCCGGGGCGAGTACGTGCTCGCGGTCAAGGGCAAAGTGCGCCGCCGTCCGGAAGGCACCGCCAACCCGAACATGCGCACCGGCCAGGTGGAGGTCCTCGCGCAGGAGCTCACCACGCTCAACACCTCGGCGACGCCGCCGTTCCATCACGACGAGCAGGCGAACGAGGAGCTGCGCCTCCGGTACCGCTACCTCGACCTCCGGCGTCCGCCGATGCTCGAGAACCTGCGATTGCGGCATCGCGTGACGCAGGCGCTGCGCGCCTTCCTCGATGGGCACGGCTTCATCGACGTCGAAACGCCGATGCTCACGCGCACGACGCCGGAAGGCGCCCGCGATTACCTCGTGCCGAGCCGCACGTATCCGGGCGAGTTTTTCGCGCTGCCGCAGTCGCCGCAGCTCTTCAAGCAGCTTTTGATGATGTCGGGCCTCGACCGTTACTACCAGATCGTGCGCTGCTTCCGCGACGAGGACCTGCGCGCCGACCGCCAGCCGGAGTTCACGCAGCTCGACGTCGAGATGAGCTTCGTCGACGAGGCGGCGGTCACCGGCATCATGGAAGAGCTGATCCGGGACGTGTTCAAGCAGGTGCTCGGCGTCGACCTGCCGTCGCCCTTCCCGCGCATGG
>DASSBS010000045.1:0-27610 GCA_035698445.1 Woeseiaceae bacterium | reverse complement strand
ATCGACTTCGATGGACAAGGCCGGCACCGGAGTGCCCGAACCGCCTTCAGAGCCAAAGCTCACCTGAACAGTCATTTTGGCATCCGAGCCATAAGTTCTAAACCATCCGTGATCCATGATCAGGTCAAGACCGAGGATATCTCCATAGAAGCCAGCCGCCTTCTCGAGGTCTGAGGTCTCGGTGTTCGAGACGATACGCGTGACTTTCATTTACCACCTCGCGTTCTGCTGTGCGCCCTGACAGCGACTGGTCGCCACAAGCAGCAAGTTTACTTGACGTCCACAATCGCTGGACTAGGTTTTGGTATGACGTTCCCGCAGAACCTCGCCGAGTTAGAGAAACCCGGCCCAATCGAGGAGGAATCGACCATGAAAACGTATTCGACTGTCCCGATCCAGTGCGTGGCGTCGGTGCTGGCACTGGGCGCAGCCCATATCGCGTCCGCCCAGGAGCCTTTCAGTGAAACCAGGGTCCTCGTGGAAATAAACGCGACCGACGGAGACATAGGCTTCCACGCCTTGCTGGATGCCGACGCGTGGCACAAAGTCACGATCGACGATCCGAGCGGAACCGGGCTCTTCCGGGCGAAGGCCAAGGGATCCCTTGCGGATCAGGGACTCACGGAAAATTTCTTCGAAAGCGACGAACCCCTTTGCTCTCCCGAGCTCGTCGAGGAAGAAGGGGAGTTGGTCGTTACCCTGGCGGAGTTCCAGGAGCGGTTCCCGGCAGGCGAGTACATCTTCACCGGCACATCCAACGAGGGCGAGACCCTCACCGACACGGCGACACTCACGTATGACCTACCCGCGGCGCCCGACATCGAAGCTTTCGACGGCACGGGAAACGTCCCCACGGACAATGCCGAAATCACCTGGGCCGAAGGAGACGATCTCGGGGAATGCCCGTTCGGCGACCTGGTCCCGCCGCCCGGGTCCGTTCCTGAAGTGGGTTGGGAAGTGGTCGTGGAGCCGGAGGACGAAGAGGCGGTCTTTCCGTTGCGCGTCTTCAGCGTTCAATTGCCGCCGGACCGGACCAGCGTGACGGTGCCGCAGGAGTTCCTGGACGCCTATGTCGCACAGGGCGTCACCGTGTTCAAGTTCGAAGTCGGCGCGATCGAGGCGAGCGGTAACCAGACGTTCTCCGAAGGCGTTTTCTGCACGACGGAGTGCCCGGAGGACTGACGCGCAGGCTGGGCCGGGAGAATCAGCCCGGCATTATTGCGCGTCGATGCTCTGGCCGGTCACGCCCTTGCTGTCCGGGCCGAGCAGGTAGACGTAGGGCGCCAGGATCTGGTCCGGCGTCTTCAGCTTGTCGCGATCCTCAGCGGGATACGCCTGCAGGCGCATGTCGGTGCGCGTCGGGCCCGGGTTGATGCAGTTGACGCGGATGGGCACGTGCCGATTTTCGTCCGCGAGGATCTGCATTAGTGCCTCGGTGCCGAATTTCGACACGGCGTAGGCGCCCCAGTATGCACGGCCCCGGCGCCCGACGCCGCTGCTCGTGAAGATGACGGACGGGTCCGCCGAGTTTCTGAGCAGCGGCAGCAGCACCTGCGTCAGCGCGAACGCGGCGGTGAGGTTGACGTGGATGACACGCTGCCATGCCGCGGCGTCGTACTGCTCGATGGAAAGCCGCGGACCCAGGATGCCGGCGTTGTGCACGAGCCCGTCGACGCGCCCGAACTCCTCTTCGATGCTCGCGGCCAGTGACATGTAGCCCTCGCTGCCGGCGGTGGCGAAGTCCAGCGCCGCGATCGAGGGGCGCGCGGCCTTTTTCAGCGCCGTGATCTCGTCGTACACCGCCTCGAGCTTCTGCACGTTGCGCCCGTGCAGAATGACGCGCGCGCCCAGCCGGGCGGCGCAGATGGCAAGCGCCTTGCCGATGCCGTCGCTCGCGCCGGTGACGAGGATCATGCGGTCATCGAGAATGCCGGCGGCGTATTCGTACAACTTCGGATCCATGGCGGTCACCCGAGTCTAGCCGGAGGCCGGCTTCTCCGACAGAACGACGGCTTCGTCCGTGCCCTCCTCGAGGAGCTCGTCACCCACATCCTCGTTTTCCGCGGCGCTCTCGAGCATTGACCGCGGCAGCGCGTCGAGCGGTTCCAGTTGTTCCATTTCCTTTTTCGGCCGCACCCCGAGCTCGACGAACTTGCGGGCGCCCGGCAGGACGTTGCGCTCGAGCGATCCCACCGCGCGATTGTAATGATCGACACTGCTCGCGAGCTGCCGTCCCATCCGGTTCAGGTGGGTGACGAACACCGCCAGCCGGTTGTAAAGCGTGCGCGCCAGCCGCTGCACTTCTTCCGCGTTCTTTGCCAGCGCGACCTGCCGCCAGCCGTAGGCGACGGCCTTCAGCAATGCGACGAAGCTCGTCGGCGTCGCCAGGATGATCTGCTGCGCGAGCGCCGCTTCGATCAGCTCGGGATCCTCGTTCAGCGCGGCGCTCAAAAACTGGTCGCCAGGGATGAAGAGAATGACGAAATCCGGGCTCTGCGCGAACTGGTCCCAGTAGGTCTTGCTCGCGAGCTTGCGGATGTGCTCGCGCAGGTTGCGGGCGTGCCGCTCGAGGCAGGCTTTCTGTTGCGCGTCGTCCTTGGATTCCATCGCTTCGAGGTAGGCCTCGAGCGGCGTCTTCACGTCGACCACCAGCTCGCGCTTGTCGGGCATGCGCACGATCATGTCCGGCCGGATGACCTTGTCGTCGCCCGAGTTGCTGACTTGTTCCTGGAAGTCGCAGTGCTCCACCATGCCGGCGATCTCGACGAGGCGCCGCAGGGTGATTTCGCCCCAGCGGCCGCGGACCTGCGGGCGGCGCAGCGCGTTGACGAGATTCTTCGTCTCTTCCGCGAGGGAGGCCTGGTTGAGCTTCATGTTCTCGAGCTGCTGCCGGATACCGCCATAGGCCTCGGCACGCGCTTTCTCCAGCTCCGCGATCTGCTGCTGCGATTGCTGCAGGGCGTCCCGGATCGGTTTGACGAGGTTCTCGACCGCCTGTTCGCGTTCGCCGAGCTCGCGCTTCGCTTTTTCCTGGTGAACGCCGAGATTTTGCTCGGCGAGCCTCAGGAACTGATCGCTGTTCGCCTTCAGGGACTGGTGGGCGAGGTCCGAGAACGCCGTCGTCAGCCGGTTGGTCGCGGCTTCGAACGCGGAGTCGCGCTCGTGCTGCAACGCTTCCTGGTCCTTCACACGCAGCTCGAGAACCGCGAGCTCCTGTTCCAGCCGCCGTCGCCGCCCGCGGCTGTAGAGCCACGCGGCAAGACCGCCGAGCAGCAGGCCCGCGACGAGGGCGGGGCCGCCGATCTGGAGGTAGAGCGGGTCAAGCGTGAATGTCGGCATCGGGTTCCCCAGTGGTGCTGCCGGTAGTAAGCCCCGTGGCGTCGAGGACCTGCTGAAGCAGCTCCTCCGTGCCGGCAGCGATGAGATCGGCGCCCCAGGCGGCCGGATCGTCCCCGGGCACGATGTAGCCATAGGCCGCCGCGATCGTCCGCGTGCCGGCTGACCGGCCGGCCGCGATGTCTCGCTCAGCGTCGCCCACGTACAGCGTGTGCGCGGGCGCCACGTCCATCATTCTACAGGCCAGGAGCACCGGTGCGGGATGTGGCTTGCGCTGCGGGAGGGTGTCGCCGCTGACGGTAGCGGCAATCCGTTCGCCGAGGCCGAGCTGCTCGAGCAACGGCTCCGTCATGCGCCGGGGCTTGTTCGTAACGACGCCCCAGGGACAGGCGTGGGCATCGAGCTGGTCGAGCAGCTCCGAGAGGCCCGGGAACAGCGTGGAGCCCACGCAGATGGCCTGTTCGTAGCGCTCGAGAAAATCGCGGTGCAGACGGTCCCGTTCCGTGTCGGACACCTGGGGGAACCCCAGCCGGATCAGGCCCATCGCGCCGTTGGAGACGTGGGCGCGAACCGTCTCGTAAGGCAGCGGCTCGCAGCCATTGTCTTTCTGAAGCTCAGTGAGGATCGCGACCATGTCCGGCGCTGTGTCGACCAGGGTGCCGTCCAGGTCGAACAGCACTGCCTCGGCTCGCTCCGGCGCCGCGCCGTTGTCGCCCCTCATTCGGCTGCCGCGCGGGTGAAGTGCATCAGGTAGTTGACGTCGACCTTGGGTCCGAGTGAGTACTCGCGCGTCAGCGGGTTGTAATGCATGCCGATGCTGTGCGCGAGATCGAGGCCGGCGTCCCGCCCCCAGTCCGCCAGCTCGGACGGCCGGATGAACTTCGCGTACTCGTGCGTGCCGCGCGGCAGGAGCCTGAGCAGGTATTCGGCGCCCAGGATCGCGAACGCGAAGGATTTCGGGTTGCGGTTGATGGTGGCGAAGAACGCCTGGCCGCCCGGCCGCAGCAGGCGCGCGCAGGCCGCGACGACGGAAGCAGGCGAGGGGACGTGCTCCAGCATCTCCATGCAGGTCACGACGTCGTACTGTCCGGGCCGCTCGGCCGCGAGGTCTTCGGCGGTCGATTGCAGGTATTCGATCTCGGCGCCCGCCTCGGCACCGTGCAGCCGGGCGACGGCGAGCGGCGCCGGCGCCATGTCGATGCCGGTCACATTCGCGCCCGACGCGGCGAGCGATTCGGTGAGGATGCCGCCGCCGCAGCCGATGTCGGCCACGCGCTTGCCGGTTAGCTCCACTTTGTCGCGGATGTAGGCGAGGCGCAGCGGATTGATCGCGTGCAGGGGGCGGAACTCGCTATCCGGGTCCCACCAGCGGGAGGCGAGGGCGTCGAATTTCCCAATCTCGTCCGAGTCGACGTTCACGGCTTCACTCTTCGTTGGAGCCCGCCATTGCGGGCGAATGCGACAATCTCAACCACCCGGTCGCCCGCAATGGCGGGCTCCAACGGTGCAGGTCCCGACGCTCACTCATCTACCCATCTCCGCGGCGATGCGGTGTTGCCATTCCGCGCTGCGCCGCAGGAGGTCGTTCTCGTTGATGCCGGTCAGACGCTGCTGGTCGACGAGGTGGCGGCCCGCCACCCAGACGTCGGTGACCTGTTCCGGGCGTGCAGTGTATACGAGCTGCGAGAGGGGATCGTAGACCGGCTGGCTGTTGAGAGTCAGCAGGTTGACGCAGGCGAGGTCGGCCCATTTGCCGCCGGCGATCGAGCCGGTGACGTCGTCCAGGCCGAGCGCGCGGGCGCCGTCGAGCGTCGCCATGGAGAGCGCTTCCTCGGCGGTCAGCGCCGCCGCGTTGCCGACTTGCGTTTTGGCGAGCAACGCGGCCGTCTGCATCTCGCTCAGCATGTCGAGCACGTTGTTGCTGGCGGCGCCGTCCGTGCCGAGCGCCACCGTGATGCCGGCCGCGCGCATGGCCGCCACGGGCGCGATGCCGCTCGCCAGTTTGAGGTTCGAGCGCGGGCAGTGCGCGACGGCGACGCCGGCATCGGCGAGCTCGTGAATCTCCTCGTCGGTCAGGTGCACCGCGTGCACGGCCAGCAACGAGGAGTTGAGGAAGCCGAGGTCCTTCAGCCGCTGCAACGGCCGTTTGCCGGTCGTGCGGACGGCGTCTTCCACCTCGTGGGCCGTCTCGTGAACGTGGATCTGCACCTGCACGTCGAGCTGGTCCGCGAGCACCCGCAGTTCCCGGAACGCGTCGTCGGAAACGACGTAGGTCGAATGCGGCGTGAAGCAACTGCTGATCAGCGGGTCGTCGGCGTAGCGGTCGTGTACCAGCTCGGCGCCCTTGGCGAGGTATTCCGAGGCATCCTTTGCCCAGGCGGTGGCAAAGTCGATCACCGGCGTGCCGATGACAGCGCGCATGTGGCACTCGGCCGCGGTGCTCGCGACGACTTCGGGGAAAAAATACTGGTCGCTGAAGCAGGTGATGCCCGACAGCAGCATTTCGGCGATCGCATGCCGTGTGCCGTCCCGCACCATCTCGGCACTCGTCCAGCGCTTTTCGTTTGGCCAGACCCCATCGGCAAGCCAGCGCTCCAGCGGCAGGTCGTCGGCGATGCCGCGAAACAGCGTCATCGCGGCGTGCGTGTGTGCGTTCACGAGACCCGGTATCAGGAGGTGATGGGGACGATCGACAATCACGCCCGGCTTGTATTTCTTCTTGGCCTCGGCGGTCGGCAGCACCTCCACGATACGTCCATCGTGCACCGCTACCGCGTGATCGCTGAGCACCGTGCCGGCAGGCTCCACCGGCACGCACCAGTGGGGCAGGATCAACGTGTCACAGTGCTGCATGCGAGAATGATACCGGGTTTGCAGCAACGCTGTAGGAGCCCGTCTCACGGGCGACAGGGGCATCGGCGATCCGATCGCCCGTGGGACGTGCTCCTACAGCGCTTGTCCTGTGGTATTATTTGCCGTCGGAATTGGTGCTTTGGATTGCACTCGGCGATCCTGGAATTTTCCGAACTGAACCCGGTTTTCTGACATCCGGATTCCGCCCCGCGGAGGGTGGGATCGCTCCGGATTTGTGAGTCGTTATGGCTGAAATTGCGCAGGAGATACTGTCCCGTAGTCTCGAAGAAGAGATGAAGCAGTCGTACCTCGATTACGCGATGAGCGTGATCGTGGGGCGCGCGCTGCCGGACGTGCGCGACGGCCTGAAGCCGGTCCACCGGCGCGTGCTGCACGCCATGCGCGAGCTCGGCAACGATTACAACAAGCCCTACAAGAAATCCGCCCGCGTCGTCGGCGACGTCATCGGCAAGTACCATCCGCACGGCGACACGGCCGTGTACGACACCATCGTGCGCATGGCGCAGCCTTTTTCGCTGCGCTACATGCTGGTGGACGGGCAGGGCAACTTCGGCTCGGTGGACGGCGACATGCCGGCGGCCATGCGTTATACCGAAGTCCGCATGGCGCGCATCGCGCACGAGATCCTCGCCGACCTCGATCGCGAAACGGTCGATTTCGTCGACAACTACGACGGCTCCGAATCCGAGCCGACGGTCATGCCGACCCGCATTCCGAACCTGCTGGTCAACGGCTCGTCCGGTATCGCCGTCGGCATGGCCACGAACATCCCGCCGCACAACCTCACCGAGATCGTCAATGCGGCGCTCGCGCTCATCGAAGACCCGGCGATCGACGTCCCCGGGTTGATGGCGAACGTTCCCGGGCCGGATTTTCCCACGGCCGGCATCATCAACGGCGCGCAGGGCATCGCCGCCGCTTATCGCACGGGACGCGGCCGCGTTTACATGCGTGCGCGGACGTCGATTGAAACCATCGATGCGCGCGGCAAGGAAGCGATCATCGTCACGGAGCTGCCGTACCAGGTGAACAAGGCGCGCCTGATCGAAAAGATCGCGGACCTCGTACGGGAGAAACGCATCGAGGGCATCAGCGAGCTGCGCGACGAGTCCGACAAGGACGGCATGCGGATCGTGATCGAGCTCCGGCGCGGCGAAGTCAGCGACGTGGTGCTGAACAACCTCTACAAGCAGACGCCGCTGCAGAGTGTGTTCGGCATCAACATGGTGGCCCTGCACGAGGGCCAGCCGCGGCTCATGAACCTGAAGCAGGTGCTGGAGGCCTTCCTCTCGCACCGGCGCGAGGTGGTCACCCGCCGCACGATCTTCGACCTGCGCAAGGCGCGCGACCGGGCCCATATCCTCGAAGGGCAATCCGTGGCGCTCGCGAGCATCGACGAGGTGATCGCGCTGATCAAGGCGTCGCCCTCGCCCGCGGACGCGAAGCAGGGCCTCGTCGCGCGCGACTGGGCGCCCGGTGCGGTGACCGGGATGCTCGAGAAAGCGGGCGCCATCGATACCCGTCCCGACGAGCTGCCGGAGGGCAGTGGCCTCATCGACGGCCGCTACCGGCTGTCCGAGGTCCAGGCCCAGGCGATCCTGGACCTGCGCCTGCACCGGTTGACCGGCCTCGAGCAGGAAAAGATAGTCAACGAATATAAAGAGATACTTGAAAAAATTAAAGGTCTTTCCAGGATCCTTGCCGACCCTGACGAGCTGCTGCGGGTGATCAAGGCCGAGCTGGTCGAGGTGCGCGAAAACTTCGGGGACCCGCGGCGCACGGAAATTGTGGTGGACCACAGCGACCTCAGCACGGAAGACCTGATCCCGCCCGAAGAGGTCGTGGTCACGCTGTCGCACGGCGGTTATGCCAAGGCGCAGCCGATCGACGATTACCAGGCGCAGCGCCGCGGCGGCCGCGGGCGCTCGGCGGCGCGCGTGAAGGACGAGGACTTCATCGACAAGCTGTTCGTCGCCAACACCCACGACACGCTGCTCTGCTTCTCCAGCCGCGGGAAGCTGTACTGGCTGAAGGTGTACCAGGTGCCGCAGGCGAGCCGCGGCTCGCGCGGCAAGCCCATCGTCAACCTGCTGCCGCTCGGCGAAAACGAGCGCATCAATGCGGTGCTGCCGATCCGCCAGTTCGACGCCGGCAGTTTCGTGTTCATGGCAACCGGCACCGGGCGGGTCAAGAAGACGCCGCTCAACCTGTTCTCCCGGCCGCGGACGAGTGGGATCATCGCGATCGACTTGCGTAACGACGACCGGCTCGTCGACGTGGCGATTACCGACGGCAAGCAGGACATCATGCTGGTCGCGAGCAACGGCAAGGCGATCCGCTTCAACGAGGGCGACGTGCGGGCCATGGGCCGCGGTGCCGCCGGCGTGCGCGGCATCCGCCTCGCGAGCGAGCACGAGGTCATCGCGCTCACGATCGTCGGCGAAGGCATGCTGCTGACGGCCACCGAAAACGGCTTCGGCAAGCGCACGGCGATGGAGGATTTCCCGGTGCAGGGCCGCGGCGGCCAGGGCGTCATCGCGATCCAGACCACCGACCGCAACGGGCGCACGGTCGGCGCCCTGCAGGTCATGGAGGACGACGAGATCATGCTGATCAGCTCGAGCGGCACGCTGGTGCGCACGCCGGTTTCCGACATTTCGATCATCGGGCGCAACACGCAAGGTGTCCGGCTGATCCGGGTCGAGGACGGTCAGCGCCTGGTCGGTCTCGCCCGCATCGAAATGGAAGAGGAGTAGGAGCCCGTCTCACGGGCGACACCGGTGTGTCACACATGATCCATTATCAATCGCCGCGCCGCCCGTGAAACGGGCTCCAACACGCGTGTTCAATTTCAGCGCCGGGCCGGCGGTCCTGCCCACGGATGTGCTCGAGCGCATCCGCGACGACCTGCCCGACTGGCACGGCGGCATGTCGGTGATGGAAGTGAGCCATCGCAGCCGGGAGTTCACGGCGGTGGCGGAGCAGGCGGAGCAGGACCTGCGCGACCTCCTTTCGATACCGGACGACTACGCCGTGCTGTTCATGCAGGGCGGCGCCACCCTGCAATTCGCGATGGTGCCGCTGAACCTTGCGGAGGCGGGTGACCGGGCCGATTACGTCAACACCGGCCATTGGTCGAAAAAAGCAATCAGCGAGGCGCAGCGCTTTGCCGACGTCAACGTTGCCGCCGACGCGGCCGCGAGCAATTATTGCGACATTCCCGACCCCGCCGGCTGGCAGCGCTCGGCCGAAGCCGCCTACCTGCACTACACACCGAACGAGACCATCGGCGGTGTGGAATTCCACCTCGTGCCGGACACGGGTGAGGTGCCGCTGGTGGCAGACATGTCCAGCACCATCCTGTCCCGCCCGGTGGACGTCTCCCGCTTCGGGGTGGTCTACGCGGGCGCACAGAAGAACATCGGGCCGGCCGGCATCACCGTGGTGATCGTGCGCAAGAGCCTGCTCGGGCGAGCCCGCGACGGCGTGCCGACGCTCCTCCGGTATTCGACCTACGCGGAATCCGCCTCGATGAGCAATACGCCGCCGACGTTCGCGTGGTACGTCGCGGGGCTGGTGTTCGCCGATCTGAAAGCGAAGGGCGGCGTCGCGGCGATGGGCGCGGTGAACGAGCGCAAGGCGCGCAAGCTCTACGCGGCGATCGACACCTCGCCGTTTTACAGTAATCCCGTGCGGCACGACTGCCGTTCGTGGATGAACGTGCCCTTTGTCCTGCAGGACCCGGCGCTCGACGCCCGGTTCCTCGCCGAGGCCCAGGCGGCGGGACTGATGAACCTGCGCGGCCACCGCGCGGTCGGCGGCATGCGCGCGTCGATATACAATGCGATGCCCGAAGCGGGCGTCGACGCCCTCATCGACTTCATGCAGGACTTCGAAAAGCGCGTGTAGGAGCCCGTCTCACGGGCGACCGGACCCCAACCGCCGGGTCGCCGTGAGACGGGCTCCCACAGCGCAGGATGAAACATGTTCAGGATACAAACGCTCAACAACATCGCCGTTGCCGGCCTGCGCCGTTTCCCGCGGAAGCGCTACGAGGTCGCGTCCGAGATTTCCCGCCCGGACGCCATCCTGGTGCGCTCGTTCGACATGCACGACATGGAGATCCCGGAGTCGGTGGCGGCCATCGGGCGTGCCGGCGCGGGCGTCAACAACATCCCGATCACGGAAATGAGCCAGCGCGGCGTGCCCGTGTTCAACGCGTCCGGTGCCAATGCCAACGCCGTCAAGGAACTGGTGATCGCCGGACTTTTGTTCGCGGCGCGCAATCTCGGCAGCGCGCGCGATTACGTGCGCAACCTCGACCTCGCGGATGACGACCTCTCGAAAGCCGTCGAGACGGGCAAGAAACAGTTTGTCGGCTTCGAGCTGCCGGGCCGCACCCTCGGCGTCGTCGGCCTCGGTGCGATCGGCGTCGAAGTGGCCAACGCGGCCCTTGCGCTGGGCATGAAGGTGGTCGGCTTCGACCCGGACATCACGGTAAAGCGTGCCTGGCAGTTGTCGGCGGGGGTCCAGGAAGTGGATACCCTCGACGGGCTGTTCAAGCTTGCCGACGCGGTCACCGTGCACGTCCCGCTGGTGGAATCGACCCACCACCTCGTCAACCGCGACCGCCTGGCGCTGATGCGCCAAGGCGGTGTCCTGGTCAACTTCGCACGGGGCGGCGTCGTCGATAACGTCGCCGCGCTGGCCGCGCTCGATGCCGGGCGACTGCATGCCTACGTCTGCGACTTTCCGGCGCCGGAGCTGCTGCGCCACCCCAAGGTCACGGCCTTGCCGCATCTCGGCGCCTCGACCTGCGAGGCGGAGGAGAACTGCGCCGTCATGATCGCGGACAATGTCCGGGAGTACCTCGAAAACGGCAACATCCGCCACGCCGTCAATTTTCCCGAAGCCGCGATGCCGCGCTCGGATGCGTACCGCATCACGATCGCGAACGCGAACGTGCCGAACATGGTGGGGCAGATCTCCACCTGCCTCGCGCAGGTCGACCTGAACATCGAGGACCTGCTGAACAAATCATTTGGCGACGTGGCCTACACGATCGTAGACCTCGACGGACCGGTTCCGGAGGGCACGCTGGCCGCCCTGCGGCGGATCAAGGGCGTGCTGGCTTTGCGCGACATCGGCAAGCCGATATCCTGACCCACGGGTCCCCACGACGCTCCGCAACAGCCATGACGCGCAAAGACACCGACCCGACGCCGGACCTCGAGGCGATGCGCCGGCGCATCGACGAGGTCGACGTGCAGATCCAGTCGCTCATCAACGAGCGCGCGGTCTATGCGCAGCAGGTGGGCGTCACCAAAGGTCCGCTCGCCGCCGCCGTCGATTACTACCGGCCCGAACGGGAAGCCGAGGTGCTGCGCCGCGTGCGCGAGCGCAACGAGGGCCCGCTGCGCGACGAGGAAATGCTGCGCCTCTTTCGCGAGATCATGTCCGCCTGCCTCGCGCAGCAGGAGCCGCTGAAGATCGGCTTTCTCGGGCCCGAGGGCACGTTCACGCAGGCGGCCGTGTACAAGCACTTCGGCCACTCCGTCCGCGCACTTCCCTGCGGCACGATCGACGAGGTCTTCCACGACGTGGAAAGCGGCGGCGCGGATTTCGGCGTGGTGCCGGTCGAGAACTCGACGGAAGGCACGGTCAACAACACGCTCGACATGTTCCTGACCTCACCGCTGAAGATCGGGGGCGAGATCGAGCTCCGGATCGAACAGCACCTGCTGGGCCGCATGAGCGGC
The DNA here is from genome assembly GCA_035698445.1 of Woeseiaceae bacterium. GTDB lineage: Bacteria > Pseudomonadota > Gammaproteobacteria > Steroidobacterales > Woeseiaceae > IDS-8. Next base: position 15,641 of record DASSBS010000045.1, on the reverse strand, counting down.
CTCGACGCGATCGAGCGCGTGTGCGCGCACGAGCAGGCGCTCGCACAATGCCGCGGCTGGCTGCGCGAATACCTGCCCGGCGTCGAGCTCATCGGCGTCAGCAGCAATGCCGCGGGCGCGCGCCGGGCGCGTGACGAGCAGGGCACTGCCGCGGTCGGGGGCGATGCGGCCGCGGAGGTGTACGGCCTGGAATACCTCGTCCGCAACATCGAGGATCGTGCCGACAACGCCACGCGCTTTCTCGTGATCGGCCGTGACCTGCTGGCCGCCAGCGGCGACGACAAGACCACGGTCATGGTGTCGACCAGCGGCACGGCCGCGGGTGCCGGCGTGCTGCATGCGCTGCTCGAGCCGTTCGCCCGCTTTGGGGTGAACATGACGCGCATCGAGTCGCGGCCGTCGCGCCGCAAGAACTGGGATTACGTGTTCTTCCTGGACCTCGACGGCCATGCAGAGCAGCCGCCGCTGTCCGAGGCGCTGCAGGAGCTGCAGGCGATCAGCTCGCTGTTCCGCGTCATCGGCGCCTATCCGAAAGCCGTGAGCTGACCCTGAGCATGCCAGGCTCCGTCAAAAACGCACCGGTAGGAGCCCGCATCGCGGGCGGTGGGCATGGATCATGGATTTCGTCGTAGAGCCCGCCGCGCCGGCCGGCGGCACCGTCGCCGTGCCGGGCGACAAATCCATCTCGCATCGCGCACTGATGCTTGCGGCGATCGCCGAGGGAAGCAGCCGCATCACGGGCTTTCTCGCCGGCGAGGACTGCCTCGCGACGCTCGCCGCGTTGCGGGCCCTCGGCGTCGGCATCGAACGGCGGGACGACGAGGTGACCGTGCACGGCGCCGGCCTGCGCGGGCTGAAACAGTCGGCGCAGGACCTGGATCTCGGCAATTCCGGCACCGGCCTGCGGCTGCTGACCGGCCTTCTGTGCGCCCAGGACTTCGATTCCGTGCTGACGGGCGATGACTCGCTCCGGCGCCGGCCGATGCAACGCATCGTGACGCCGCTCGAGCACATGGGTGCCCGGATCGAAAGCCGCAACGGCACGCCGCCGCTCACCGTGCGCGGCAAGCGCAGGCTTGCCGGCATCGCCTACGAGCTCCCGGTCGCCAGCGCCCAGGTCAAGTCGGCGATCCTGCTCGCGGCGCTGTACGCGGCCGGCGACACTTGCGTCGGCGAACCCGCCCCGACGCGCGACCACACCGAGCGCCTGTTACGCGCGATGGGGGCGGACATCGAGTGGAGCGAGGGCCGGGTCCGCATTCGCGGCGGCCAGGCCCTCCACGCGCGCGACGTGCAAGTCCCTGCCGATATTTCCTCCGCCGCATTTTTCGTGCTGCTCGCGCTCATTGCCCCCGGGTGCGAAGTCCTGCTCGACAGCGTCGGCGTCAACCCGGCCCGCAGCGGCTCGATCGAGATCCTGCGCGAGATGGGGGCCGATATCCGGCTCGAGAATCCGCGCTTCCTCGGCGCAGAGCCGGTGGCCGATATCCGCGTCCGGTCATCGAAGCTCCGCGGCATCCGGGTCGGCCCCGGGCGCGTGCCGGGCGCGATCGACGAGTTCCCGGTGCTCTTCGTCGCGGCGGCCGCCGCGCGCGGCGCCACGCGCTTCGAAGGGATAGGCGAGTTGCGCGTGAAGGAGAGCGACCGCATCGCCGTCATGGCGCGGGCGCTGGCGGGCCTGGGCATCCGCGTGGAGGAGTCGCCCGACGGCGCCGTCGTGCACGGCGGCACCCTGGCAGGCGGCACCGTCGACAGCGGCGGCGATCACCGCATCGCGATGTCGCTGGCCGTCGCGGGCACCGTGGCCGCGGCGCCCGTGCGCATCCTCGACGTCGACAATGTCGCCACCTCGTTTCCCGGTTTCGCGGCGTTGCTGGAGGCGCTGGGCGGCAGGATTGCAACCGCGGAAGGGCAGACGGCATGAGCAGCCCGCCGGTCCTCGCGATCGACGGGCCGAGCGGGTCCGGCAAGGGCACCATCGCGAGGCGCGTGGCCGAGGCGCTTGGCTGGCACCTGCTGGACAGCGGTGCGCTCTACCGGCTCGCCGCGCTGGCGGCCGCGCGGCAGGGCAAATCCGGCGCCTCCGCGGTTGAACTCGCGCGCGTCTCGGGGGGTCTCAACGTCCGCTTCGACACGGACGAGCAGGGGCGGGAGCGGATCTGGCTGGACGGCGATGACGTCACCGCCGCGGTCCGGGCCGAGGAATGCGGCCGGGAGGCCTCCCGCATCGCCCGCGTAGCGGAGGTGCGGGACGCCCTGATCGGCCTGCAGCGGGACTTTCGGCGCCGGCCGGGGCTGGTGGCGGACGGCCGGGACATGGGCACCCGCATCTTCCCCGATGCCGTTCTCAAGGTGTTCCTCACGGCCAGTCCTGCGGTGCGCGCGCAACGGCGGCATAAGCAGTTGATAGGCAAGGGTATTGATGTTAGCCTTCCCGCCCTTTCGCGCGACATAGCGGCGCGCGACCGGCGGGATTCCGAGCGATCGGTGGCCCCGCTGGAGGCAGCCGGCGACGCCCGATTGCTGGATTCCAGCAACCTGACGATCGAAGAGGTCACCCGGACCGTGCTGGACTGGGTGCAGGAAAGGCTGCCCGAACAGACTTAAGTACGTGTCGGTCCGCACAGGGAGTGCAGATCGTTTTTATAGCAACCGTCCGCCGATGGAACGGGTCTGGACGCATGGGCGAGAGCGTTGATGCTCTCTGGTTTAATCTAATGTCTGAAAGTTTTGCTGAGTTATTTGAAGAAAGTTTTGCCAGTCAACTCATAAAACCCGGTTCGATCATCACCGGTGTTGTCGTGGCAGTCACCGACGACAAGGTCATCGTCAGTGCGGGGCTCAAGTCCGAGTCCGTCATCGACCTCAACCAGTTCCAGAACGACAAGGGCGAAGCCACGGTTTCGGTCGGCGACGAGGTCGAAGTGGCCCTCGACGCGATCGAGGACGGTTTCGGCGAGACGCGCCTGTCCCGCGACAAGGCGATCCGCGCGCGCACCTGGACGGAGCTGGAGAAGGCGTTCGAAAAGGGCGAAATCGTCCAGGGCGTCATCAACGGCCGCGTGAAAGGCGGCTTCACGGTCGAGATCGACAACGTCCGGGCGTTCCTGCCCGGGTCGCTGGTCGACGTGCGGCCGGTGCGCGATCCCGCCTACCTCGAAGGCAAGAGCCTCGAATTCAAGGTGATCAAGCTCGACCAGCGGCGCAACAACGTCGTGGTATCGCGGCGCGCGGTCGTGGAGCAGGAATACAGCGCCGAGCGCGAAGAGCTGCTCGAGAGCCTGCAGGAAGGCAACGTGGTGCACGGCATCGTCAAGAATCTCACCGACTACGGCGCGTTCGTCGACCTCGGCGGGATCGACGGCTTGCTGCACATCACGGACATGGCCTGGAAGCGGGTGAAGCACCCCTCCGAGGTCGTCAACGTCGGCGACGAGATCGACGTCAAGATCCTGAAGTTCGATCGCGAACGGCAGCGGGTCTCGCTGGGTATCAAGCAGCTCGGTGACGATCCGTGGCATGACCTGGGCCGGCGTTACCCGCCGCAGTCCCGGATCTTCGGCAAGATCACCAATATCGCCGACTACGGCTGCTTCGTCGAAATCGAGGAAGGCGTCGAAGGCCTGGTGCACGTCTCGGAAATGGATTGGACGAACAAGAACGTCAATCCGGCCAAGGTCGTGCAGGTGGGCCAGGAAGTCGAGGTCATGGTGCTCGAGATCGACGAGGAGCGCCGGCGTATCTCGCTCGGCATCAAGCAGTGCCAGCCGAACCCGTGGGCGGAGTTCCAGGCGACGGTCAACCGTGGCGACAAGGTAAAAGGCCAGATCAAGTCCATCACGGACTTCGGCATTTTCATCGGCCTCGACGGCGGCATCGACGGCCTCGTGCACCTGTCCGACATCTCGTGGGACGTGCCCGGCGAAGAGGCCGTGCACAACTACAAGAAAGGGCAGGAGCTCGAAGCGGCGGTGCTGGCGATCGATGCCGATCGCGAGCGCATCTCACTCGGCATCAAGCAGCTCGACAAGGATCCGTTCTCGGGCTGGCTCGCGGAGCACCCGAAGAACTCGGTGGTCAAGGGCACGGTCACGGAAGTGGACGCGCGCGGCGCGGTGGTCGATCTCGGCGACGGCGTGACCGGCACCCTCCGGGCGTCGGAACTGGCGCGCGGCCGGGTAGACGATGCCCGCACCATGATCAAGGTGGGCGACGAGATCGAAGCGAAGTTCACCAACGTCGATCGCAAGAACCGCAGCGTGGCCCTGTCCGTCAAGGCCAAGGAAGTGCACGAGGAAGCGGAGGCGCTCTCCAGCTACAAATCCGAGTCCGGCGCTACCCCGACGGGTACCACGCTGGGCGAATTGCTCAAGGAGAAGATGTCCGGCGGCGCCGATTAGCGAAAAAAGGACTGGCCCGGACCCACGGGTCCGGGCTATATTTCCTTACCAATCGCCGAGTTACACGGTCCGGCAGAACAGCAACGACAAGCGAAGCGTGTCATGACGAAATCCGAACTCATAGAACTGATCGCCAGGAAGCAGAAACACCTGCCGGCGAAGGACGTCGAGCTGGCCGTCAAGCACCTGCTGGACCTGATGAGCGATGCCCTGGCCCGCGGGGAACGGATCGAAATCCGGGGCTTCGGCAGCTTTTCGCTGCATTTCCGCCCGCCGCGCATCGGCCGCAACCCGAAAACCGGCGAAGCGGTCGCCCTCTCGGGCAAGTACGTGCCGCACTTCAAGCCGGGCAAGGACCTGCGCGAGCGGGTCAACATGAGCCGCGAATTCCCCATCAAAAGCTGAGCCTGCGTCGTTGGAGCCCGCCATTGCGGGCGAATGGAACGATGTCGATCATTAGCGGGTTTGGCCCCGCCGTTCGGATACGGCACTGCAAAACGTGCGTTTCGTAAACTCACTGCCGGTCGCCCGCAATGGCGGGCTCCAACGGGCACGCGGCCCGGTTTAACATATTCGCGTTACCCCACGGAGCGGGCGAATGCTCAAGAGAATCGGCGCAATCCTCCTCATCCTGGTCATCCTGGCCGTGATGCTGGTTTTCACCCGGCTGAATCCCGGTCTGGTCGAAATCGATCTCGCTTTCGGCACCGTCCAGTCCTCGATTCCGCTGGCGTTCACGATCGCGTTTGTCGCCGGCTGGCTGTTCGGCCTGCTGTGCACGGTGGCCTTCGTCACCCGGCTCCTGAACGAGCGCAGGCGGCTCCGGAAAGAGCTCCGGAGCAACGAAACCGAGCTCAGCAGCCTGCGGCACTTGCCGCTGTCCGATGCCGACTGAATCCGCATTCCTGCTGGCTGGGCTGTTTCTCCTGCTGGCGGCGACCGGCTGGGTCCTCGGCCGCTTCGGCGAGCGCGACGAGCAGGAGGATCCGCCGCCGCCACTCAATATCGATTACCTGAAAGGGCTCAATTTCCTGCTGAACGAGCAGACCGACCAGGCGCTCGAGCATTTCCTGAAAATGGTCCGCGTCGACGACAAGACCATCGAGACGCACTTTGCCCTCGGCAGCCTGTTTCGGCGGCGCGGCGAGGTCGATCGCGCCATCCGCATTCACCAGAACATCATCGCGCGCCCGGATCTCGCGTCCGAGCAGCGGGACCAGGCGCTGTTCTCGCTCGCCAAGGACTACCTGCGGGCGGGTTTGCTCGACCGCGCGGAAAAGCTGTTCGTCCGCCTGTCGCAGGGCTCGCGCTACCAGGTGGAAGCGCTGGAGCAGCTCTGCCGGATTTACGAGCAGGAGCGGGAATGGCAGCAGGCGATCGAAGCCGGCCAGCAGCTCGAGGTGCTGAGCGGCCGTTCGCTCGCCCTGCAGATCGCGCATTATTATTGCGAGCTGGCCGAGCAGGCGGCGGCGAAAGACGACTACGCCGCGGCGCGCGCGTTCGTCAAAAAAGCGCAAAGCGGTCGCCCGCGCACCTTGCGCGGCGCCCTCACACGGGCGGAGATTGCCCAGGCCACGGACGATCCGAAAACGGCGCTGCGCCTGTACCACCGCGTCATCGCGGAGCACACGTACCTGGTCACCGAAGCGCTGCCGAAGCTGGTCGCCATACACGAGCGCGAGGGATCAGTCGACGGGCTGGAGCGCGACCTGGAGGCACTGCTCGCCGAGCACCCGGACATGTCCGCCTACATCGCGTACACGGCAATCGTCAACGACATCGGCGGCATCGGCGTGATCGACGACTGCGTCGAGGATTACATGCTGCAGGACCCGACCCTGACCGAGTTCATCGATCTGCAGCAACTGCACGACGGCAACGGCGGCGACCGGGATGCCGCCCTGCGCAAGGTGCGCGCCGCGTTAAACAAGCTCGCGGCCACCACGCCGCGCTACAAGTGCACGGAGTGCGGCTTCGCCAGCCAGCGGCTCCTGTGGCAATGCCCGAGCTGCAAGAACTGGGAAACGCAGCGCCCGACCTCCCGCGTGCAATTCGACTCCCTCCTCAACCGCTCCGCGGTCGCCATGTAGGAGCCCGTCTCACGGGCGACACCGGCGTTGCTACCCGAGTCGCCCGTGAGACGGGCTCCTGCAGCAGTTTCCACGCAAATTGAGAAAATTTACGAGCGGCTACGGTTCGCGTGCCTGCTTAACCTTCGCTCTCGAACGCAGCGCCGTCCGGGTGCTGTGCCGATCGAAAAGACACCTGAGGAGCACAACATGAACAACATCCAACGAGCGTTGTTACTGCCGATCTGCTCGCTGGCGTTCCCGCTGCTGGCGCTTGCCGGCCCGGTCGACGTCAACAGCGCGGATGCGGAGACCATTTCCGCGGAGCTGAAGGGCGTGGGCATGGCCAAGGCCGAAGCCATCGTCGAGTACCGCGAGCAGCACGGGCCGTTCAAGACGGCCGACGACCTGGCGCTGGTCAAGGGCATCGGCCCGCGGACGGTGGAAATCAACCGCCAGGACATCCTCCTGCGGCCGCCGGCGAAGAAACCCGCCAACTAGCAACAGCCTGAACGGCGGGCTCCTGCGCCCTGCAGGAGCCCGCCATGCGGGCGACTCCCACGTTTCCGCCCGCACTCCCGCCCACCGCTCCCGCGGGCGCCCGAGATTCGCTATCATTTCGCCTGCGCGTCTCGTTGTAATTCCCGCGGAGTCTCCTCTTGAAGCAGCCGATCCGATCTGCCGTATTCCCCGTTGCCGGCCGTGGCACCCGTTTCCTGCCCGCGACCAAGGCCAGCCCCAAGGAAATGCTGCCGATCGTCGACAAGCCGTTGATCCAGTACGCCGTGGAGGAGGCGATCGCCGCCGGGGCGACCAAGCTCGTCTTCATCACCGGCAGCTCGAAGCGCGCCATCGAGGATCATTTCGATTCCGACCCGGAGCTGGAGAAGGCGCTGGCCGGCTCGGGCAAGGAAGACCTGCTGCAGTCGATCAAGGGCATCGTACCGTCTGAGGTGGCCTGCATCTACATCCGCCAGGGCGAGCCGCTGGGCCTCGGGCACGCCGTACTGTGCGCGCGGCCGGCGGTCGGGAACGAGCCGTTCTACGTGCACCTCGCGGACGACCTCATCGCCGGTGACGTGCCCTGTCTGACCCAGATGGCGCAGGAGTACGAGCGCCACGGCGGCAGCATCATCGCGGTCGAGACGGTGCCGCAGCAGGACACGTCGAGCTACGGCATCGTTGCCGTCGAGGAGCGGCCCGAAGGGTCGCGCATCACGAACATCGTGGAGAAGCCCGCACCGGACAAAGCGCCCTCCAACCTGGCGGTCGTCGGCCGCTACCTGCTGGCCCCGGAGATCTTCGACAAGCTCGAGCAGACGGGCCGCGGCGCGGGCGGCGAAATCCAGCTCACCGACGGCATCGCGGACCTGCTGGGCGAGCAGGCGGTGTACGCGTACGCATTCGAAGGGGAACGCTACGACTGCGGCAACAAGCTCGGCTACCTGAAAGCCACGGTCGCCTACGGCCTCGAACACCCCGAGACCGGCGACGAGTTCCGCAAACACCTCCGCGAAGTCTGCGGGGCCGGTCCGGACCTGTAGACATTATGACGTGACCTATCCTCCTCAAGCCTGGCTCTGAGCCGTTGTCGTTAACCGCCCTCAGCTTAATCCACGATCCTTTGAGGACGGATAGGTCACTTCATAATGTCTATGATCATGAGTCACGCTCCCAACGGTTGGCGCCTTCCGGAAACCCGTCCGACTCCGGCCGGATGACGCAAAACGCGTTGCCGGACGGATCCTCGAGGACCCACCAGCGCTTGATGCGGTACTTGCGTTTCGCGCCGGCCGCTTCCAGGCGATCGGCTTCGGCCCCGATGCGATCGCTTTCGATGTCCAGGTGATAACCGGGGGTGTCATCGACCTTTTGCAAACGCACGAACAACGGGCCGTCGAGCCGGCCGAGCGTGAGGTAATGCTGGTCCGCGGCCGGGCGTCGCGGCTTCGCAAAGCCGAGCGCCCGGGTCCAGAAGTCGATCGATTCCTCGAAGCGATCCGCGAGGCAGTCGATCATGAGCGTGCTGACGCGGCTGTGGTGCGATGTGGCAGCCATGACGGCAGCTCAGGCGCGGCAGCCGGCGTGGGGGCCGGGCTTCGGGGCGGGTCGGGGCAGGGCTTGCGATTGCTTGCGGCGAAGGTACCACTCGCGTAGCAGTCGCCACAGCGGGGCATAAAGGTTCGGATCGATATCCCAGAGATTCATGGCGGTTCTCCTTGCAATCGTTGTGTCGCCTCCGGGCGACACCAGTCAAAAACGCTTGACTGGTTACACTGTAGTCCGTACGTTGTAACTGGTCAAGAGTCGTATACGGGTTACCGACGGGAGCAGGTCACGCTATGAAGGCGATGAGCGATACCGCACCGGGGGTGCGGGACTTCGAATTTCTTTACGGGGAAAACTGGCCGTTCGAGTGCGGACTGGAGACAATGGCGGTACGCAAGGCGATACCGGACAGGGCCGCGAGCTTCTGAAGGGCAGCCGTGAACGCTTCCGTGAGACCATTGGACAAGATCGAAATCGTCGGCGGACACCCGGCGGTGGATTTCGTGAACACCGTCCATTCCTGGCGGGCCGACCCGCCGCCGGATTACCTGTCCGGCTTCGACGATTTCGCCAACTGGAACCGGATCCGCGGGCTGCTGCAGCCGAAAATGGCGGCACGCTTCAAAAAGCGCGCCGGGAACGAGAAGGCGGAGGCGTTTGCGGAAGCGGTCGAACTGCGGGCCAATCTGCACCGCCTGTTCGTGGCGATCACGGAAGGAAAGCCGTTGCCGCATAAGGCGCTCGACCGCCTCAACGAGATCATGCACCAAACGGCGTCCTGGCGCCGCCTGGCCGGCAACAGGACTGCGAGCGGCACCGTCATCCGCTCTGTGTGGGAGTTTGCGGAGGCACCCGCGCTCGCGGCGCTGGGCCCGGTGGCTTGGGCCGCCGCCGATCTGCTCGAAAACGGCGGGCTGGATCGCTTGAAGGAATGTCCGGGGCCCCGTTGCGGCTGGGTGTTCATCGACGCGTCGAAAAACCGCTCGCGCACCTGGTGCTCGATGAAGACCTGCGGCAACACCGCGAAAGTGAAGCGGTTCCGGAAACGGGCAGAGGCCGGGCGCGATAAAGGTTCCGAGCGTTGAACGTTAGCCGGCCATCACGCTGCTCTCAACCCGCTGCTTCGGCATTACTTGTCGGGGCAGGTCGATGGTAAAGACGCAGCCCGCGCCAGGTATGTCGCGGACGCTTAGAACGCCGCCGCTGGCGTCAACGCTGCGCCGGCAGATCGACAGGCCCAGCCCGACACCGGATTTGTCGTGGCCGATTTGCGTGAAGGGCCGAAACAACTGTTCCACGTCACCCGCCGGCAGTCCGCCGCAGTTGTCCTCGACGGAGATCAGAACACGATTGCCGGCCGCAAAGGCATTGAGGGTGACTTGGGTGTGACAGCGTGTGAACTTGAAGGCGTTGTGCAGCAAGTTGCCGAGCGCCGAGAACAGGAGGTCCCTGTCGACGCAGATCGCGAGAGACGTGTCAACGGGCTCGACGACGAACGCACAGCCTTGCGCTTCTGCCCGAAGTGAGGCGGAGGGCCGAATCTCGGCGATGAAATCCGCAAGATTGATCATCCGCAGGCGCGCCGGCAGTTGCGCCGCCGCCCGCACGTCGGTCAGCGAGCGGTCGACCAGGTCGCGCATTCCCGTCATGCTGCGATCCAGCACGGCGGCCGTCGCTCCGGTTGCACCTACATTTCCGGCCCTGATGGCGGCGATCGCCAGAGCGGCCGTCTGCAGGTGATTGCGCAACTCGTGGGCGAGAAACCCGAGGCGTTCGTGCTGCCCCGGGTTGTCAGCAGGCCGTGGAGTGTGCGGCCGCGCGGAGTAGCTGATCAGCGCATCGGCGATCGCCTTGTCGAGGCAGTAATTGACCGTCCTGAATTCGTGCGTCTGGATCGTTGCATTGCGCTCCACCGCCAGATCCGTGACCGCCTGGCAGAGATCGCCATAGCCGTAGACAATCTCCTCGACCGGGAAGCCGTTCCGCAACAACTTGAGCCCGTGTTGCGACGCCGCGTCGTCGATCCGTGGTCGTTCCTTGCTCGCGTCGGATCCCCCGCAGATCCGCATGTTGCGGCGCATGGGGGCCACATGCTCCGCGCGGAGCGTTTCAATCAACTGGTCGAGGATCAGCGGTACACCGTTCGGAAGCACCGCCTCGTGAGCGCTCGCGGGCGCGAATCTGAGAGCGGCCTTCGACTTGCACCGCTCGATTAATTCGTCCCGGTGCAGCGTGAGAAATTCGTGCAGCATCGCTTCCTCCCTGGTCGACATGGCGCCGATCTGGTCCCTTGTGGCTTGCCTGGAACGTCCGGTCCGCCAAATCGCCCGGCGATCGCTGCCGTCCGGCGCGATCGCTGAATTGTTTCGAGAATGTTGCCACCGAACTCGGGCAGGGTCGGTGCGGTGGCGAACATAAGCGGCTGTTCGGGCATGCCGGCACATGGCAGCCCCGCCGCACAGTAGCCGCTGGCGCTCAGCGGCACGTAATCCGTCGTCAATGTGCCCTGCCGAACAGACGGTCGTTCCCAGCGCAAGTGAGACTGCCGGGTGGGGATCGCGAAGCACCGGTCTCTTACCCGCTGCTTTTTTGATACAGGGGCACGAATGCCAGACCAAAAACCGCTGCAGGTCACCAACCGGCTGATTCAAGGGCTGTCACGCAAGGACCGCGAGGCTCTGTTATCACGCTGCGAAACTGTGGACCTGTCCTTCGGACAGATTCTCTGCGAACCCCGTGAACCTTTACGTCATGCCTATTTTCCGCTGACCGGATTCATATCGCTGGTCACCTCGCTGGGCGATCACGCGCCGATGGAAATGGGGCTGATCGGCAACGAAGGGATGCTCGGCGTAACGCTGATGCTGGGCGTGGACGATGCTCCGCTGCGCGCCGTGGTACAGGGGAAAGGAACCGCCCTCAAGATCAGCACGTCGCAGCTTCGGCGGCGACTGCTCGAAAGCCCAAGGCTGCGCAAGACGCTGCATCGATACCTGTACGTACTGATGGAACAACTGTCGACCTCCGCTGCCTGCAACCATTTCCACCGGGTCGAGCCGCGGCTGGCCCGCTGGTTGCTCATGACGCATGACCGTGCCCACTCCGACCATTTTCGCCTGACTCACGCGTGCCTGGCAGGCATGCTGGGCGTGCGGCGCAGTGGCATTACCGTGGCGGCAGGCGTCCTGCAGCGCGGCATGATCATCGGCTACGCGCGAGGCGAGATCAGCATTCTCGACCGGGAAGGTTTGGAGGCGGCCAGCTGCGAATGCTACGAAACGACCATCGGCGATTACGCCCGATCGCTGGCTTGACACGGAAGTTGCCGCCACACTGGCGTCGATCTGTGCGCTGGCGTACAGAGTGGAGTAGACTGGGTGCCGCGGACTAGCAATCCGTTTACCGGGTTAAGACTCGCTGCTGTCCACCTGTCTGTTCCATGAAAGCTCCCATCAACACTGCCGTAACCGGCCCCAGGCAAAATCACCTGCTTGCGGCACTCCCCGACACCGATTACCAGCGGCTTTTGCCCGCGCTGGAACGCGTGTCGCTGCCACTCGGCCAGGTCCTGTACGAAGCCGGCGGCAGCCAGCCCCACGTCTATTTCCCGACGGACAGCATCGTTTCCCTGCTGTATGTCATGGAAAACGGTGGTTCGGCGGAAATCGCCGTAACCGGATGCGAAGGACTGGTCGGCATTGCTCTGTTCATGGGCGGCGAAACCACGCCGAGCCGGGCGGTCGTGCAAAGTGCCGGCGCCGGCTACCGGCTGCGGGCGGCGGTGCTCAAAAAGGAGTTCGACCGGGGGGGCAGGGTGCATCAACTTGCGCTCCGGTATACGCAGGCGCTCATTACCCAGATGGCGCAGACCGCCGTGTGTAACCGGCACCACTCGGTGGAGCAGCAACTGTGCCGCTGGTTGCTGCTCAGCCTGGACCGGCTGCCCTCGAACGAGCTCACCATGACCCAGGAACTGATTGCGAACATGCTCGGTGTACGTCGGGAAGGGGTAACGGAAGCGGCCGGCCGCCTGCAGGCGGCAGGGCTGATACGGTACAGCCGCGGCCACATCGAGGTGCTGGACCGCGCGCGGCTGGAGCGCCGCGTGTGCGAATGTTACGGGGTGGTCAAACGGGAATACGATCGCCTGCTCGACACGAAACCGATGCTTGTTCCCGTGAACCCCGCTACTTCGGAACGTCGGGAGCTGAACCCGCTGTAGCAACCGCCTGCATCTCTGCCATCGTGCGGCAGCGCACAGACCCGCGCGGGGGGCGGACGCTATCGTGACCGTTCAGCGCCAAAAGCGCTCCAGCCCCAGCGATCTGCTGGTGTCCTTTCTTGCCCGCCGTGATCCTGCCGGTCCTCGTCTGGCCGGTGCGCGGTGGCAGTTTTCGATAAGGATCTTCGTGTCTTGAAATCACCTTTTCACGACGAACTGACCGGACTGCCAAACCGGCGTTTGTTGAAAGATCATTTCCGGCAGGCCATGGCGCGCGCGATCCGGTCCGACTGCGAGATCGTCCTGGTGTTTATCGATCTGAACGAGTTCAAGGGAGTCAATGAGGAATTCGGGCATGTGGCAGGCGACGGCTTGCTGCAGCAGGTTGCCAGTCGCCTGAAGTCCTGTCTCCGCATCACCGACACCGCCTGTCGCTTCGGCGGTGACGAATTTGTCCTGTTGCTTCCGGACATCTCGGCCAGGCCACAGGCTACGGCAGCGATTGAAAGAATCATTGCCGAGCTGGCGATACCCTATGCGATCGATAGAACCATGTTCAGTGTCACCGCCAGTGTCGGTATGGCCGTCTATCCACAGGATGGCAAGATTTATAGCGAGCTGTTGACGTTGGCGGACTTCGCGATGTTTTCCGACAAGCCATCCGGCGCTCCGGCGGAGTCGCTCTCTGCGCACGCACACTTGCAAAGAAAAACCCACTAAAAGATCGGGTAAGTGTGCCAGCGTACAGACTCTGGCCGCCTTCGATGGCAATCTGGCTGCCTTGGATAACCGGTGGAAATGAACATGTTTAGCGTAAGGAAATTGATCGCCGGCGCCGCGCTGCTGGCGACTGCCGTAGGCTGCGCCAGCATCCAGGGCACGGACAGCATCGCGGACACCACCAGGACCGGCACGATTCACGACGTGAATTTCGAAGAGGGTATGACCCCCAGTAACCTGCGGGTTCAGCTCGGAGACGAAGTCCGCTGGGTCAATCAGCGGAGCACGCCAGTGACGGTAGAGTTCCTGGGCGACGCTCTGGCCGATGTGAGCTGCCAGAGGGGATTTTCGAATCTCCTCCGCAGGCAGCAGGAAACGGCCACAATCGAACCGAACGAGAGCGCCAGCCTCTGTTTCGGGAGAGTCGGGACCGTGACGTACAACGCCCGGATGGAGTCTCCCGTGGCGGGCGGTAAAACAATCGAGTCGGGCACGATTCGCGTCAGCCAGTAGTTCGCTTCGAGGGCGCGTTCAATTCTCCGTGCGTTCGCCGAACAGCATCTCGAGTGCAATGCCCGCGCTCCAATTCGGCTCGCGGCGCTCGAGCAAGGTTTCGCGCGGCCATGTGATGCTCGAGCGCAGCTCGAGAAATAACCATTCCGAATGGATGCGCTGCCGGTAGATTGCCCGCAGCCCATAATCGCCAATGGTGACTTCTCGGTCGGTCTCTCCGGAGATCCCCGCCTCATAGGCAAAGGCGCGTCCGTCGCCGAGGTTCTGATAGAGCGTCAGGCTCGAGAACCAGCGTACACCCTCGGTCTCCTCCGTGAACGCACCTGAGCTGGTCCAGCGCACGAGAAAATCCTCCGCCAGCACCCGCTCCAGGTCGAATCGCGTCGTCGCTCCAAATCCCTCGCCGGCTCGCCAGAAGATCGTTTCGTCGAGGCGGAGCAGGTTCTGGTCGCCGAACGGCACGCCCAGGCGGTAAGTCCCTTTGAGGTAGGGTTCCAGGGGCCAGCGGAGCTTGGCGCCGATGTCGGCATCGAAGTGCCCCCCAATCCGCCCGGGCCGGCGATACCCCAGGCCGAACAGCACTGCGTCGTCGTCTCTCCGTGCAAATTGCCGGGGCAGCGTGTCGAAGTCGTCACGCAGCTCGGTCACGTATTCGTCGGGGTCGAGCCGTCCGACGAATGCATTGAAACGCTCGCTCAATTGCGGCAGTCGTACGTGTACGCGGAACCGAACGCTGGGATCCCAGTGGTCACGCTCGTCCCAAAGCGCCCCCACTGCGAGACTGCCGTGCGTGGCCTCATATTCGTCGTCGAAACGGGCGTTGCCGAAGAAGCCGTCAAACCGGGCCGCCGACAGGCAAATCGTTCTGTAGAGCCCCGCCTGCACTTGATCGATCCAGGCCAACCCACCAGGTTTGTCCTCGCAAAGTGCCGGAGCATCCTCAGGCGGAAGGCCCTTGGGCTGGATGGGCATCGGTATCCGCTGGACCCACGACGGCGTGACGTTTGCGGGCTCGATCGGCTGTGCTTCCTGCCGCGGCGACTGAGCGGCGACAACGCCGGCAATCGCGTTCACTCCGAGCGCGATGATTGCGAGGACCCACGGGCGTCCGATTAAGTGGATCTGATCCGGCGGTTGCATGCCAGCCTCATGGGATGCATCCAGGCAGTATTGGGGATTGGCGCAATTACTTCTGTGCGCTGCCATACCCAGGAATGGATAATCTGCTGTATGAAAGTCCTTTGGCAGTGTCCGGAAAGCGCCGAGGCCATGCTCGTGCTCGCGCACGGCGCCGGCGCCGGGATGGCGCACCGGAACCTGCAGGCGCTGGCCGACGCTTTCGGTCGCCAGAGCGTGGCGACCCTGCGCTTTGACTTCCCGTTCATCGAGGCCGGCCGCAAGCGCGTCGATTCGCGCGCCGTCGCGACGGCCGCGATCGCCGAAGCGTGCGCGGAAGCCTCTCGGCGGGCCGCGTTGCCACTGTGGCTCGGCGGGCATTCTTTCGGCGGGCGCATGGCCTCGCACGCGGTGATCGACGAAGGTCTCGAGCCGCGCGGCCTGATCTTCTGCTCGTTTCCGCTGCACCCGGCCGGCAAACCGTCGATTAACCGCGCCGCGCATCTCCAGGCAATCAACCGGCCAATGCTGTTCCTGTCCGGGACGCGCGAC
>DASSBS010000044.1:0-11079 GCA_035698445.1 Woeseiaceae bacterium | reverse complement strand
CCGGCCCACGAACGGGGATGCCGCGCCCTCGCCCTGGATCTCGTAGATCTCGAAGGGCCCGGTCGGCAGCGGCTCGCAGCCCGCGAACTGCGCGCCGGTCACCCGCGTGCCCGGCGAGAACAGGGTGCCGCCGGAGCCAGTGGCGCCGCTGTGCTGCACGAGCGGCAGTCCACCGGTCACGTCCGGATCGCGCGTCAGCGACTCGTTGCCGCCGCCCTCGCCGCCGTAAGCGACGGAGACGCTGCCGCTGCCGTTGTCGAGCGTGACGACGTCACCGCCGTTGTTGAATCCGAGGAAGCCGCCCGAAGCCGTCTGCACGAGCGCGTTGCCGAACGCACCGGTCGGCGTGTCGCCGCCGAACACGACAACCGCACAACCGGCGGCCACGATACTGCCGCTCGGGAATGCGTGGCGCACGCTGAATTCGTCGGACAGCGTCCAGCCCGAGATGTCGATGCCCTCGCGGGAGGTATTCACGATCTCCACGAACTCGTCGTCCGACGAATCGCGCAGCCCGTCGCGGTTGGCATCGCCGTCAGCGCCGCTGGCCGGATCCGCCAGGATCTCGTTGATGACCAATCCCGCAATCGCGCCGGGATCGCCCGGATCGCCGCCGCTGCCCCCGCAGGGATCGCCGGCCGCCGGCGCGCCGCCGAACGCCTGGCCCGTGTTGACGGCATCGAAGGTGTTCGGCGCCGCCGCGGCCCAGGCGAACGCGCCGGCCTCTGCGCCGGAGCCGGTGAGCTGCAGCGAATCGCCGACCGCGGTGCCGCTGCTTTCGGATACCCCGATATCCGTGCTGGTCAATCCGATGGCCGGGCCGTCGATCGCGGTGACCGTGCCCTCGTAGCTCAGGAACTGGATGACGCCGGCGGCGCCGACCAGCGCGATGCCGTCCTCGCCGCCGTTCTGTATCCCGTTCGTCGGGTAGTTGAACGTGACCGTGCCGAAGCCGCCCTGCTGGTCGGGAATGACGCCGTCAAGCGCGGTCGTGTTGTAAAGGCCGCCGCCGTTCCCGTTGTAGAGCACGATGCTGCAGCCCGTGAGGTCCGTGCCGGCGGGGCCGGCAATCTCGATCGCCTCCCCGCTGTCGGTGCCGTCGTTATCGTAATGAAGCTCGTTGACGAAGACGGACTGGGCCGCGGCGGCGTGTGCCAGCAGCGCCAGCGCGCCGGCCGTGGAAAAGCGCGCCAGCAGCGCACGACTGGACTGTTGCATCGGCAGGAAACCCCGGGGCATCTGGTTATTATGGCCGCCAGTATAGCGGCCGCGATCCAGGGTGCGGGCGCTATTTAACCGTGCTAACACCTGCCGGGTTTTCAGGGCACACTATGCTTGCCTGAGGACATGAGCTGCCGGGGGAATACGCAATGAACCGACAAAGAAGGCGAGTGCTCAAGGGTGCCCTCCTGGCATCCGCCGCCTGTGCCGCCGGCGGCCTGCCGCGCGCAGGCGCGGCAACGGGTGCCAGCGGCGATCCCGGGAAGCCGTTCCGGCTCCTGATCCTCGGCGGCACCGGCTTCATCGGCCCGCACATGGTGCGCGAAGCGCTCGGGCGCGGCTTTGCTGTCGAGCTCTTCAACCGCGGCCGCACCAACGACGACCTGTTCCCCGAGCTCAAGACCTACATCGGCGATCGCGATGGCAAGCTCGACGCCCTGGAAGACGGCCGGTGGGACGCCGTGATCGACAACTCGGGCTACGTGCCGCGGCACGTCGCCGATTCCGCGCGCCTGCTCGCCGATGCGGCCTCGCAATACGTGTTCGTCTCGTCGATATCGGCGTACGCGAGCTTCGAGGTCGCCAACGACGAGTTCTCGCCACTCGCGACCATGCCCGACGAAACCGTCGAGGAAGTCACGAACGAAACCTACGGCGCCATGAAAGCACTGTGCGAAAAACGCGCTGCCGAGGAATTCGGCGCGGATCGGGTGACGATCATCCGCCCGACCTACATCTGCGGCCCCGGCGATCCCACCGACCGCTACACCTACTGGCCGGTGCGCACCGCGCGCGGCGGCGAGATGCTCTGGCCCGGCCGCCCGTCCGACCCGATCCAGATCATCGACCCGCGCGATCTCGCCGCCTTCGTCATCGACTGCCTGGAGCAGCGCATCACCGGTCCCTACAATACGACTACGCCGGCCGGCGCCTTCACCATGGGCGAGCTGCTGGCGGACTGCCAGGCGGTCACCGGCGCGGAGGTCACCCCCACCTGGGTGGCTGCGAACTTCCTGGAGGCAAAGGGCCTGCTCGAGACCGGGGAACTCCCCATCTGGTCGCCCACCGAGGGCCCCTACGGCAAATCCGCCCTCGTCAGCGGTGAGCGCGCGCACGCGCGGGGCTTGCGCAACCGCCCGACCCGCGAAACGGCGCGCGACACGCTGCGCTGGTGGCAGGCGCTGCCCGCGGAGCGCAGGGCAACGCTGCGAGCAGGCCTGGCGCCCGAGCGCGAGGCGGCGCTGCTGGCGGAATGGCGGACATAGAACAGGGGCCGAACCAGGTCGAACCGCCGTTTCCGCGACGGCTTGCGGGTCATTGATCGCGGGGAGGATCGACGCCGCAGCGGCTGCATCCAAACCGCCTCGCGCCGGCATCCTGTGACTATGGGGCGGGAATGCCGCCCTTTTTGAGGAGTAGCTCAATGCAGGAAGACATAGTGGTCCCGGTTGCACTGTTCATCATGCTTTCGGTGATCTTCGGGCTCTGGTTCATGTTCCGCTACCGCACGCGCACGGAGCTGCAACGAACCGTGCGCGCGGCCCTGGACAAGGGGCAGGAGCTGACCCCGGAGCTCATCGAGCGCCTCGGGCAGCCGCGGCAGACACCGTACACGGACTTGCGCAAGGCGCTGATCTGGATCGCGGTCGGGCTGGGATTCATGGTGGCGGCCTTCGTGTTCGACTGGGGCATGGTGGACCAGTCGCTGCTCGGGGTGGGCGCGTTCCCGCTGCTGATCGGGGTGGCTTACCTGGTGATGTCGAGATTCGGTGAGAGAGACACATCAAGCTGAAGCCGCACCAACGCCTCCGCGATGCCGACGACCTGGAGCTCGTCTCGCGGGCCGTCGCGCAGGTGGACACGCATGCCTTCGGCGAGCTCGTGCGGCGGCACCAGTCCCGGATCAGGAACTTCCTGCGCCGGCTGGCGCGCGATCCGGACCTGGCCGACGACCTGGCGCAGGACTGCTTCGTGCACGCCTGGGACAGGCTGCACACCTTCAGCGGCAGCGGCTCATTCGTCGGCTGGCTCATGAAGATCGCGTACACGACATTCCTGCAGGCGAAGCGCCGCTCGTCGCGCTACAGCCGGGTGCTGGATTCCGTGCGCGAGGAGCCGGCGCCGGTCTCGGTGCAGGCATCGGAAGAGGCCGGCGATCTCGACAAGCTGCTCGCGGTGCTCACCGCGGAGGAACGCGCGGTCATGATCATGTCCTATGCCGCCGGCATGTCGCACCGGGAAATCGGCGAGGCCACCAACCTGCCGGTGGGGACCGTGAAGTCCATCATCTACCGCGGCAAGGAAAAGATCAGGGAACGTTTTGACATCGAACATCATAAGGCTGGCTGAGCGTATGCAAGACGAGGACGACAGGAAGCTCGAGGCGCTGTTCAGGTCCGAGGCGATTCCGGACCGCGGCTTCAGCGAGCGCGTCGTGCGGCGCATCCGGCGCCGCGTGTGGATCCGGCGGTGGACGCTGCCGATCGCGATGGCGATCGGCGGGCTCATTGCTGTCAGGCCGGCCGTGGAACTGGTGTCGCTGCTGCCGGTGGTGCTCGACTTCGTGCCGGACCCGGTCAAGGAGATGCCGCTGGAGTGGCTGCCGCAGTTGCCGCTGGTGATCACCGGTCTCGCCGCCGCGGGCGCCATGGCCCTTTTATTCCGCCTGCTCGAGACCTGAGCCAGCCATTCAGTGTACCCCGTCACGGCGTTTCGGTGCCGCCGACCGCGTCGTTGTTTCCCCCTTCCCGCTCGTATACATTCACCGCATGAACCTCCGCAAACAGGTCGAAAAGCTCCTGCCGAACTGGGAACGCTGGTACCCGAGCCTCTTCGATGCCGCCAGCGACCTCGGGCTCATCAAGGCGCAGGTCTGCGACCCGAATTCGCTGCTGCTCAGCAACCGCCACGCGCGCGTGCGCCAGCGGGCGGAAGACGCGCACCGCGAAAAGTGGGGCGGCACGGAATAGCGAAACCCCGCACGACCCCGATGACCTACGACCTCGACGCAATCCGCTGCCGATTCCCGGCACTTTCCATCACCGACGGCGGCGGCCCGCGCATCTATTTCGACAATCCGGCCGGCACCCAGGTGCCGCAGAGCGTCGCCGATCGCATGCGCGATTGCCTGCTTACCGCAAACGCGAATCTCGGCGGCTGTTTCCCCACGTCCGAGCGCGCGGGCGAAATCGCGATTGATGCGCACCGCGCGATGGCCGATCTCCTGAACGCGCCGTCGATGGACGAGATCGTGTTCGGCCAGAACATGACGACGCTGACGCTGCACGTATCGCGGTCGATCGGCCGCGAGCTCGAAGCGGGCGACGAGATCATCCTCTCGCGCATGGATCACGACGCGAACGTGGCGCCCTGGCTGCTGCTCGCGCGCGACCTGGGACTGGAAGTGCGCTGGCTGCCGTTCGATCTCGAGTCGTTCGAGTTCGATCTCGCGCGGTTCGACGGGCTGCTGAGCGAGCGCACGCGCCTCGTGTGCGTCGGCGGCGCCAGCAATCTCACGGGTACCCTGAACGACTTGCGGACGATCAGCCGCCGGGCACGCGAGGCGGGCGCGTGGACCTACGTCGACGCCGTGCAGTCGGTGCCGCACGTTGCCACCGACGTGCAGGCGATCGGCTGCGATTTCCTCGCCTGTTCCGCGTACAAGTTCTTCGGTCCGCACCAGGGCATCCTGTGGGGCCGCCGCGAGATCCTGGAGCGCCTCGAGCCGTACAAGGTTCGGCCGGCGCCGGCCGAGCTCCCCTGGGCGTTCGAGACCGGCACGCTGAGCCATGAGGGCATGGCCGGCACGGCCGCGGCGGTCGATTACCTCGCCTGGATCGGCGAGACGATGGCGGGCGACTACCTCGCGCGCAACGAACCGTATGCCGCAGGACGGCGCCGCTTCGTCCATGCCGCGATGGACTGCCTGTTCGACTACGAAGCGACGCTCACGCGGCCCCTGCTCGACGGCTTGCAGAGCCTGCCGGGCGTGACGGTGCACGGCGTCACGTTGGAGGACGCGCTGGCGCGGCGCGCGCCCACGGTGTCGTTCACGGCCGGCGGCATGCGGCCGGACGAGATCGCGCGGAAGCTGGCCGAGCACGACATCTTCGTCTGGAGCGGGCACAACTACGCCGTGGAAGCCGCCCGCGCGCTCGGCATCCTGGATTCGGGCGGCGCGGTGCGCGTGGGACCGGTGCATTACAACTCGGTTCACGAAGTGGAACGGTTGCTGAACGCGCTGGAGGACATCCTGCCGAAGCCGCGGGTGGCGTAATACCCCTGTAGGAGCCCGTCTCACGGGCGACCCGGCGGTCAACCTCGCGTCGCCCGTGAGACGGGCTCCTGCCGCTCCGGTTTACTTCCGATCACGTTCTGAGCAATATGGCGGCCATGCCGTCGACTAGGCGCACAACCTGGCTGCTCCTGCTGCTCGCCGTCGTGGCCAGCCACGCGGCGCTGACGGTGCACTTCAACTCGCACGATACGGCCGACCGGCAGAGCTGCCAGCTCTGCACGCATTACTCGCATTTCGAGCACGCCACGCCGCCGGCAGCGCTCGCGAGTTTCCCGCCGGCGATCCACGCGCCGCAAACCCCTGCACCCGCCGCCCTTCCGGTCACGGCGGAATTCGCTCCCTACCGGCAACGCGGCCCGCCGTCCGCCGCCTGATCCGCTAAGACGCCGCCGCAGCCGACTGCGGCACATCTCCGTCAACCGGAACAGGAGGGCGACGCCATGCGCATCGACCTTGGAAAGAGCATCTGCGGAGTGCTGCTGCTCTTATTTGCGAACACCGCCTTTGTGAACACCGCCGCCGCGCAGGACAGCGACATCGCCGCGCTGCGCACCGAGCTCGAGGAACTGCGCGCCGAGTACGGCGCCCGGATCGCCGAGCTCGAGCAGCGCCTCGCGGTGGCCGAACAGAACGCGCGCCAGGCCAACAACCGGGTGAGCCAGATCGCGCAGAACCCGGCACCGGCGCCGGCCGCGCCCGCGTCGCGGGGGGCGGCGTTCGGCCCCGGCGATAACACGTTCAACCCTGCCATGGGCGTCATCTTCGAAGGCCAGGCCTGGGCCTACGGCAACGACCCGGAGGACTACGCGATTCCCGGCTTCCCGCTTGCCGGCGAGGCGGGACTCGCGCCCGAAGGCCTGTCGCTCGGCGAGACCGAGATCGACATGAGCGCGAACGTGGACGACAAGTTCACGGCGTGGCTCACCACGCCGATCCACATCGAGGACGGCGAAGCGCATATCGAGATCGAGGAGGCCTGGCTGGAAACGACGGCGCTGCCCGCCGGCATTTCGGCGCGCTTCGGGCGGTTCTTCTCCGGCATCGGCTACCTGAACGGCCGGCACGCGCACGCGTGGGACTTCGCGGACCAGCCGTTGCCCTACCAGGCGCTGCTCGGCAACCAGTATCTCGACGACGGCGTGCAGGTCCGCTGGATCGCGCCGGCGGAAATCTTCGTGGAGCTCGGCGCGGAGCTCCTGCGCGGCGGCGGCTATCCCGCCGGGGGCGCGGATGACTCGGGCTTCGGCGCGAAAAGCCTGTTCGTGAACGTCGGCGGCGACGCCTGGACCGGGCATAGCTGGCTCGCGGGGTTGTCATGGCTCCATGCGGGCAGCAACGAACGGCCGTCCGGGTCCGAGGCGAACCCGCTGCTCTTCACGGGCGACAGCGACGTCGCGATCGCGGAGTTCGTCTGGAAGTGGGCGCCGAACGGCAACTGGAAGCTCCGCAATTTCGTGTTCCAGTCGGAGCTCGTGTGGCGGAACGAGGAGGGGCTCTACACCTTGCCGGGAAGACCGGCGTTGCCGTACGACAGCGACCAGCGCGGCTGGTACGCGCAGGCGGTGTACCAGTGGCGACCGCAATGGCGCGTGGGTGCGCGCATCGACGGCCTCTCATTGGACGATCCGGGCCTGCTGTTCGCCGGCACGCCGTTGGAGAAACCGACAGACGATCCCAGGCGTTACACCCTGATGCTCGACTGGTCCAACAGCGAGTTCAGCCGCCTGCGCCTGCAGTACACGCGCGACGAAGCGGGGCTCACGGACGACAACCAGTGGGGCCTGCAGTACATCATGAGCATCGGCGCGCACGGCGCGCATTCGTTCTGAGGGAGCACTATCCATGCATCGCATAGTTGTTTTACTCGCCCTTTGCATAGCGCCGCTGGCCGCAAGGGCGGAGCTCGACGTGTTCGCCTGCGAACCGGAGTGGGCCGCGCTCGCGCAGGAGATCGGCGGCGAGCTGGTCGACGCCGAGAGCGCGACCACCGCGTTCCAGGACCCGCACTACATCCAGGCGCGGCCGAGCCTGATCGCGGACGTGCGGAGCGCCGATCTCGTCGTGTGCAGCGGCGCGCAACTGGAGATCGGCTGGCTGCCGATGCTGCTCCGGAAAGCCAACAATCGCGACGTGATGCCGGGCAATCCCGGCTACTTCGAAGCGAGCCTGTACGTGCAGCGGCTGGGCTTCACCGGGAACGTGGATCGCTCACAGGGCGATATCCACCCCCAGGGCAACCCGCACGTGCAGACCGATCCGCGCAACGTGGTGCTGATCGGGCGCGCGCTCGCCGAGCGCATGGCGGAGCTCGATCCCGACAACGCGGCGGCGTACCGCAGCGCCTGGGAGGGGTTCAAGACCCGCTTCAACGCGGCGATCGCGGACTGGAAGCAGCGCGCCGCGCCGCTCGCAGGCCTGCGCGTCATCACCCATCACAAATCGTGGATCTACCTCGAGCAGTGGCTCGGGCTCGAAGAGGTCGCCAACCTCGAACCGATTCCCGGCCTGCCGCCGACCGCCGGGCACCTGAGCGAGCTCGTCTCGCGCTTCGGCGACGGCGGCGCCGACGTGATCGTGCGCTCGCCCTACCAGGACGACCGGGCCTCGGAATGGCTGATGCAGCGCACCGGCATTCCCGCGATCGTGCTGCCGCTCACCGTCGGCGGCACGGAGGAAGCGACGGATCTGTTCACGTTGTACGGGGACATGATCGACCGGCTGCTGGAGGCGACCCAATGAACTGGGAGTTGCTGGACTGGACCATCGTGGGTCCCGCACTGGCGGCAGGCCTGCTGGTGCTGTCGACGCACGTGCCGCTCGGCCAGGAGGTTTTGAAGCGCGGCATCATCTTCATCGACCTTGCGATCGCGCAGATCGCCGGTCTCGGCGTCATCGCCGCGCACGGCTTCAACTGGGAGCAGGCGGGCCTCGCGGTGCAGATCGCCGCGGTGAGTGCCGCGCTCGTCGCCGCCGCCATCCTGAACTGGACGGAGAAGCGCTGGCCGGCGCTGCAGGAGCCGCTGATCGGCATCTCTTTCATCCTCGCCGCGACCGGCGGCATCTTGCTGCTCGCCAACAATCCGCACGGCAGCGAGCACCTGAAGGACCTGCTGGTCGGGCAGATCCTGTGGTCGACCTGGAAGTCGCTGCTGCCGATCGCGATCCTGTACGCGATCCTGGTGCCGGTGTGGTTCCTGTTGCGCGACAAGATCGGCCCGTTCGGCTTCTACGTCACGTTCGCGCTCGCGGTGACCGCGTCGGTGCAGATCGTCGGCATCTATCTCGTGTTCGCGAGCCTGATCATCCCGGCGCTGGCCACCGTCCGCTGGCGGCGCGGCAACCGGCTCGCGGCGAGCTATGCGATCGGCGCGGCCGCCTACCTCGCCGGTATCGTGCTCTCGGCCCTGCTGAACCTGCCGACCGGCGCCATCGTCGTCTGGACCCTGGCCGCCTTCTCGCTCATTATCGGCACCGTCATGAGGAGCCGGAATGCTGCAACCGTCTGAAGTTGTCGTGGTGCCCGCCCGCGCTCTCCCGGCGGCTTTCTATCGCCGCGACGACGTCGTGCAGGTCAGCCGGGAGTTGCTGGGCAAAGTGCTCTGCACGCGCGTGAACGGCGCGGTGACCAAAGCCGTCATCACCGAAACGGAGGCGTACGCCGGGGTCGGGGACAAGGCGAGCCATGCGTACGGCGGGCGCCGCACGCGGCGTACGGAGCCGATGTACGCCGCCGGCGGGATTGCGTACGTGTATCTTTGTTACGGCATCCACCACCTGTTCAACGTCGTATCCGGAGGTGCCGGCACGCCGCACGCGATCCTGGTGCGGGCCGCCCGGCCGCTCGAAGGCGTGAGCTTGATGAAAAAGCGCCGGGGGAAGTCCGCGACGGAGAAAACACTCATGCCAGGCCCGGGCACGGTATCGCAGGCGCTCGGCATCACGACGAAGCTCACCGGCAGCAGCCTGCAGGGCGGCCGGATCTGGATCGAGGACCACGACGTCGCGGCGGACGCCGTCACGATCACCGTCGGGCCGCGCGTAGGGGTCGATTACGCGGCCGAAGACGCGGCGCGGCCTTACCGCTTCCTGCTGAAGGAGTCATCGGAATGAATGAGATGTCCAAACCGGCCACAATTCTGGCCGCGGCAGCCGTGCTGTTCCTGGCCGGCTGCAGCCCGAGCACGGCGGATGATGCCGCCACCCTGCACGAGCGGCTGCTTACCCTCGATACGCACCTCGACACGCCTTTGCACTTCCCGCGCGAAGGCTGGAGCTTCGGCGAGCGCCATACGCTGGCGGACGATCTCTCGCAGGTCGACATCCCGCGCATGGCGAGCGGCGCGCTGGACGGCGGCTTCTTCGCGATCTACACGCCCCAGGGGCCGCTCACGCAAGAAGGCTATGCGGATGCACTGGAGTTCGCGCGCACACGTTCGGACGTAATCGACGCGACCATCGCGAAATTCCCGGACCGCATCGAGCCGGCGCTGACCGCGGCCGATGCCGAACGCATAGCCGCCGCCGGCAAGCTGGTGGCTTTCAAAAGCATGGAGAACAGCTATCCGCTGGGCGAAAACCTGGACCTGCTGGAGGAGTTCTACGGCCGCGGCGTGCGCCTGGCCGGCCCGGTCCACAGCAGCAACAACCAGTTCGCCGATTCCGCCACCGACGAGCCGCGCTGGCACGGCTTGAGCGAGCTCGGCCGGAAGTGGGTCGCGGAGATGAACCGGCTCGGCATGGTGATCGACGCGAGCCACTCGTCCGACGAAACCTTCGACCAGCTACTGGAGCTGTCGGCGACGCCGATCATCCTGTCGCACTCCGGATCGAGCGCGGCGTTCGAGCATCCCCGCAGTCTCGACGATGCGCGCATCCGCGCGCTCGCGGACGCCGGCGGCGCAATCTGCGTCACCAGCGTTTTCCTGTCCGACATGAACCTGACCGACGAACGCGCAGCGCTCTTCACGCGCTACGAGCACATCGGCGAGCTGTCGCCGGCCGAGCAGGCCGAACTGACACGGCAATGGCGCGCGCTCGACGAGCACGAGCAGATGTGGGCGGCGAATTTCGAGGACTACATGGACATGCTGCTGCACGTGATCGACGTCGCCGGCGTGGACCACGTCTGCTTCGGCGCCGACTGGGACGGCGGCGGCGGCATCGACGGCCTGGAGGACATCACGGACCTGCCGAAGATCACGGAGCGGCTGACGGCCGCGGGCTTCACGGAGTCCGACCTCGCGAAGATGTGGAGCGGCAACGTGCTGCGCATCCTTCGCACTGCTCAGCAACACGCCTCCGAATAACGCGCGCTTCCGATGGTTGGAGCCCGCCATTGCGGGCGACCGGTAAGGCCTGTGCAATGCCCGGTTGGCACTATTTGGCTGCTGCGCCGAACCAATGTCGATCCCGCACCTTTCCGTTCGACTAGCGGTTACATCCATCGAACTCGATAGGGAGCGACAAATGGGCAGCGAAACCGCACCACAGGAGTTGGAAGCCGGCGTAATCGTCCTCGGCGCCGCCTATTTCACGTTGATTCTGACGGCGGTCGCCTGGCT
>DASSBS010000043.1:0-14903 GCA_035698445.1 Woeseiaceae bacterium | reverse complement strand
CTGCAAACGGAAGGCTTCGCGATGCAGGGGCACTACACAGGCGGAGCCGACGCCGAATGGTGCGAGCGCGGCCTGCTCGCCCGCATCCACCGCTACACGTTGAAACGCCTGCGGGCCGAGATCGAGCCGGTCACTCCGGCGGCCTATTACCGCTTCCTGCTGCGCTGGCAGCACCTCACGGGCGAGCGGGTGGAAGGAA
Organism: Woeseiaceae bacterium; assembly: GCA_035698445.1. Classification (GTDB taxonomy): domain Bacteria; phylum Pseudomonadota; class Gammaproteobacteria; order Steroidobacterales; family Woeseiaceae; genus IDS-8. The sequence goes on along the minus strand of DASSBS010000043.1, from coordinate 14,704 downwards.
CCGAGGCGCTCGCCGCCGTGCTCGAGCAACTGGAAGGCTACCCGGCCGCGGCCGCCGCGTGGGAAACGAGCCTGCTGCCGCTGCGCGTCGCGCATTACCGCGCCGACCTGCTGGACAAGCTGTGCAATGCCGGCCGCTTCGTGTGGACGCGGCTCAATCCGCCGCCGGTGACCGGCGAGGGGAACGGCCGGCACGCGGCGCCGGTGCGCAACACGCCGATCGCGTTCGTCGCGCGCGCGCACCTGAAGCACTGGCGGGCACTGGCGCGCGGCGCCGGCGAGGAGCAGTTGAGCGGCAACGCGCAAGGGGTACTGGACGCGCTGCGCGAGCACGGCGCGCTGTTTTTTACCGATCTCGAAGAGGCGAGCGGCCTGCTGCACGGCCACGTGGAAGCGGCGCTCGCAGAGCTCGTGGCGCGCGGGCTGGTTACCGCGGACACGTTTGCCGGGCTGCGCGCGCTGATCGTGCCGCAGGTCCGGCGCGCCGATGCGCGCCGGCAGCGCCGCCGCAATCGCGCGCCGGCGGTTGAAGACGCCGGACGCTGGGCGCGCGTGTTTCACGGCGGCACGGGCGCGACCGAGTCCACCGGCGGCGAGCACGCCGCACACGTCGCGCAGGTCCTGCTCGGCCGTTACGGCGTCGTGTGCCGCCGCGTGCTGGAACGCGAGCCGCTGCTGCCGCCCTGGCGCGACCTGCTGTACGCGTTCCGCCGCCTGGAAGCACGCGGCGAGATCCGCGGCGGCCGCTTCGTGCAGGGCATGAGCGGCGAGCAGTTCGCGCTGCCCGAAGCAGTCGGCGCGCTACGCGAAGCGCGCAAGGACGAGAGCGGCGAGACGGTGATGATCTCCGCCGCCGATCCGCTGAATCTCGCCGGCATCATCACGCCGGGGCAGCGCCTGCCGGCGTTGCCGGGCAACCGGCTGTTGCTGCAAGGCGGCGTGCCGGTGGCGGTGCGCAGCGGCAAGCAGGTGGAGCTCCTCGACGGCGTCGAGCCATCCGAAGAATGGAACCTCCGCCGCCGCCTCATGGGCCCCTTCGTGGCTCCGGGAGCAAACCTGCCGGGCGCATCACTACCGCGCCTGTAGGAGCCCGTCGCACGGGCGACAGCGGCGGTCGGGATCCTTATCGCCCGTGAGACGGGCTCCTGCGGCGCAGGCTTACCAGGCGTAGCGGGCGCTCAGGCTGACCTGGCGGCCGACCGCGGGCGTTCCGGGGAAGTACTGGTAATCGCTGTCCGTCAGGTTATCGCCTGTCAGCGCCAGCCCGAATCCGCGGCCGTCGGGTGGCTCCCAGGCGAGGCTCGCCGACACCATCAGGGCCCGCCCCGACGTCGTGCGCAGCGGATTGTCGCGCTGCACGCGGTACTCGCTGTCCAGGCGCCACGCGAGGCGATCGGAGAAGTGCCAGGTCGCCGCCAGCGTGGCGCGCTGGCTGGCGTAATTCAGCGCGTAGAAGCTCGCGTCCACGTCCGTCGCGCCGAAGTCGGCATCCTTGTCGATCCAGGTATAGCCGCTCGCGACCTGCAGCCGGTCCCAGCGGCGGCTGAACAGGGCCTCGAAGCCGACCACCTCGTCGTCGAGCGGATTCGCCTGGCGCGCGAACGGCGCGTCCCCGTCGTAGGTCCAGTCGACGAGATCGTCGTCCTCGCGGTAGAACAGTGTCGCACGGCCGCTCCAGTGCGCAGCGTCACGGCCGACAGTGATTGCGAGCTGCCGCGCCTGCTCACGGCCGAGGTCCGGATTGCCGCCGAAGAGGCCCGAGGGACCCGACTTCAAGGCCGTGTAACCCGGCACCTGCGAGGTCCCCGCGTACTGGAGATCGAGGTAGCTGACGCTCTCGCCGGCAGTCCAGCGAAAACGCGCGCCGGCAAGCGGCAGGACGACGTCGCTGTCGCGGTTCGACGCATCCCAGGTGGCGCCGAGGCGCAGCGACAGCGAATGCGTGCCGTCGTCGAACACCCCGATCGACGGCAGCACCCCGAGCTTGAGATAGCGGCGGCTGTTGAAATCGCCGTTCGTCAGGTCGGTAGAACGAACCAGCTCGTCGGCCGTGAGCTGGCCCCCGTAGCGCCAGTCGATCCGGCCATGCCGGTAGAGCCCCTGGAAGCCGACGGCCGCGACGCGCGTTTCGTGTTCGAACGCGCCGGGCGTGCCGGATTCCTGCGTGCGGCGATCGAAGTCGTAGTCGTCCACGAGCCGGCGGTGGTACGCGCTGACACCGAGCCAGCCGTGCTCCAGTGCGCGGCGATGGTTCGCGAACAGGAGCGTCGTCTGCGTGCGGTCCGTCTCCGGCAGCGCGGCGAAGCCGGTGTAGGCGCCCGGCCAGCCGTAAAACTTGTCCTGGTAGGCAAGCAACAGGTCGGTCTGCGACTTGTCGCCGGCGCGTTGCAGTTGCAGGTTGTAGCGCTCGAACTCGTGGTCGCCGTTCGGCAGGCTGCCGTCGCCGCGCGAAGCCGCGGCGGCAACGCGTGCGGCCAGGCCGTTGCCGGCGCCGGGCATGGCGGTCCTGAAGGAGGCATAGCGCAGCGCATCGGAGCCGGCGCCGAACGTCAGGTCACCGGCGTCGCGCACGACCGGCACCGAATACGCGACCGTGCCGATCGTCGAATTGAAGCCGCGCAGGGCGTTTTCCGTGCCGGTGAGCGTCGCGGGCGCCGACAGGATTGCGGGGTCGAGCGGCAGCTCCGCCGCGTAGTGGCCCGTCTGCGGATCCGAGATGGTGACGGCGCCGATGTGGAAGCCCGTGTTCTCGAACAGGCCGCCGCGCACCGTGACGTCGGCCTGGCCCTCCGGCAGGCCGCGCGACTGGAGCTCCGTCTGCGGGTCGAAGCGCAATGCCGTGGTCAGCGCGGCAAAGCTGCCGGCCGGCCGCGTGTTCGCGATCCGGCTCGCGCTGACGGTGATCTCTGCAAGCGGAGCATCCTCGCCGCCAGCGGCGGGCTGCGCGGCGATCGCCGCCGACGCGGCGCAGAGCAGGAGGGCGTTCATCGCGCGATCTTAAAGCATCGCGCGCGGATTCGCCGGTGCCGGAGCAGCTCAGCCGCCGACGGTGCAACGCGGAGGCACTGGCCGGATTATCGGCGTCTCAAAGCGACGGATGAACGCTCGCGCCGCTGCGGTGCTCGGCGTCGCTCTGGCACTCGAAGCAACGCACGGCCGACGGGTTCACCTCCAGCCGCTCCCGCTCGATGCGATCGCCGCAATCGATGCAGATGCCGTATTTGCCGGCGGCGAGGCGCTGCAGCGCCGTATCGATGCGGCGCAGCTCGTTCACGTCGCGGGTCACCTCGGCAAGGTTCAGGTCGGATACGAGATCGCTCCAGGCCTGCTCGCCGCTGTCGGCGACGCGCTGCGCGAGCTCGGTGTAGGACTCGTCATCGTATTTGCGCAGCTCGCGCTGGATGTCCTCGCGCAGGTAGCCGGCGCGCTCGGTCAACCGCGTCTTGGCTTCAATGACCTGGTCGCGGTCCAGTCCGTCCTGGCGTCCGGACTTGGCGGTCCGGTCCGCCGCGCGCGAACCGGTCTCGTCCTCTCCGCGCCGGCGGAGCCGGGCGTTCGGCGGCCTCTCGCTGTCGGCGTCGTCGCCGGCGCGGGACCGGCGGGTATCGTCGGGGCTCGCCGAATACTCCGCGAGTGCCGAGCGGTCGTCGCCGCCGGTGCCGGCGCGGCCGACCGATTCTCCGCCGATGGTGTCCGGAACGTCGTTGCCCTGCAGCACCTGCGCCCGCCGCTCCGCGTCGATCCCGCGCTCTTCGCCCTCCGAGCGGATCTCGCTGTAGTCGAGGTCGCCGCGGCGGATCTCGTCGATCGAGCCGGTCCAGTCCTCCGGGGCGGCCGTCACTTCGATGTCCCAGCTATTCCACTCGTCGAGGCTGACCTCGCCGATGCCGCCATCGAAGTCCTGCCACTCCACCAGGTCCTCCTGGTCGTCGACGGCGACCACCTGGAACAGGCGGCCGTCGCGCACGCGCTGGTACCAGCGGCCGATGGCGGGGTCGATGTCGTTGTCCATGATTGTCTCCTTCGGTTCGGGCTTAGTAGCGCAATCCGGCGATGGCGCCGGCCTGCCCGGGAATATCGGCCGCCGGAACGACATAGACCTGCCCGCCCTTGAGCCAGCTTTCGACCGCGGCACGGTCGAGCAGGTCGACGTCGCCGGGCATCGGCTCGGCGCGCCGTGCGATGCTGCGCTCGCTGTCGTCGAAACGGCCCCAGCACTCGACGTCCGCCGCGATGAACAGCGTGTCCACGCGGCCGTCCCTGGCTGCCCGGACGACGTCGCCGAGCTCGCGGCTGACGGGGGTGTCGGCGTCGCTGTGCTCGAGGCGCTGCAACGCCTCCGCGCGCCGCGCGTCGAGTTGCTCGCGCACGATCTCCCACGCTTTTGCATGCAGCTCCTGCTCCGACAGGTCCTCGACGTTGCCCTCGATCTCGCCCTGCACCCGGTCCGCGCTGGGTGAAACCTCCTTGTAGAGCCAGCGCACATGCTCGACGCCGGCCAGCACGACGGGCGCGTGGTCCACCTTCCAGAAGCGCTCCAGCCCGTCGCTTACCGCGCGCACGAACTGCTCGATCTCGGGCTTGACCTCTTCCTTGCCGGAGCTCATGCCGTGATACACGGCCATTTTGCTGCGGCGACCGCCGGCGTGATAGTGCAGTAGCTTTTCGGCGGGCTCGCGGCCGACGACGTCGGTCAGCGAGCGCGGCACCGCGGCGCCGGGATCGACCGCGGCGATCGATACGCCGTCCCCGCTATAGAGGCGCACGTCATTCTGGCTCAACGCGAGCAGCCAGAACCGCCCGCGGTATTCCAGCGCGTCGATCAGCGGCTTCAGGTGAAAGCGGAACCCCGCGACGGACAACTCGCGCACCGGCTTCGGCAACGACACGTGCCGCATGAAACCGCGGCCGGTGAATACCGCGAAGCCGCGTCCGTGCCCGGTCCACATGTCGCGGTCCAGCGAGGCGTTACTCACCGCGTCGGTCAGCGTTCCGGCGTCGGTCGAGGACATCCCGAGCGCTTCGAGCTTGGCATAGGCGTCCTTCAGCAGGTTCTTCAGCCGGATCTCGTTCTGCTTGCGCTCGTCGACCTCGAGTGTGGTCGGCAGGTACAGCGACAGCAGCGGGCCGTCGCCTTCAAAGGACGCGAGCTCCTCGATCAGCTCCCGCGAGACTTCTGCCGCCAGCTTCCCGCGCGCGCTCATGGCCGCCTCATCCCGCGACCGTTTCGCCGCCGAGTTGCGGCAGGACGTGACCGGTGACGTAGCCCGAGTCGGCATTGCTGGCGAAGTACACGTATGCCGGCGCGATCTCCTCGGGCTGCGCGGGGCGGCCCATCGGGGTCTTGGCGCCGAACTCCCTGATCGCCTCGTCGCCGTGCTCGGCCGGGTTGAGCGGCGTCCACACCGGGCCCGGTGCCACGCAGTTCACGCGTATGCCGCTTTGCACGAGATTCTGCGCGAGCGACTTGGTGAACGCGTGAATCGCGCCCTTCGTTGCCGAATAATCGATCAGCGACTTGCTGCCCTCGAGGCCGGTGATCGAGCCCGTGTTCACGATCGAGGAACCCGGCTGCATGTGCGGCACCGCGAAGCGCGCCATGTAGAAGTAACCAAAGATGTTGGTCCGGAACGTCCGCTCGAACTGCTCCAGCGGGATGTCGCCGAGGCTCTTGCGGTGCTTCTGGAAGGCCGCGTTGTTGACCAGGACGTCCAGGCGTCCGAAGCGCTCCACCGTCTGCTCCACGGCGCGGCGGCAGAATTCCGCGTCCTTCACGTCGCCGGGGATGAGGAGCGCCTTCCGCCCGCAGCGCTCGATCTCGCGGCGGGTCGTGTCCGCGTCTTCCTGCTCCTCGTCGAGGTACACCAGCGCGACGTCCGCGCCCTCGCGGGCGTACATCACGGCGACGGCGCGCCCGATGCCGGAATCGCCGCCGGTGATGAGCGCGGCCTTGCCCTCGAGCTTGCCGGCGGGGCGGTAGCTGTCCGCCTCGTAGCGCGGCTCGGGGTCCATGCGGGATTCGAGCCCGGGCTGCTCCAGGTCCTGCGGGGGAAAGGGGGGCTTGGGTTTGCTGGCCATGACGGGTTCACAGTGCGATCGAGGGATGATAGGAATCGGATTCAAGTTCTGTGCCACGGGGCACCGTGGCCTCGCTCGCCCGCCTGGCGGGGGGCCGCGCCAGAAATTACAAACGGCTTGTAATTCGTGCCGTGGGGGCGCGATAGAATCGGCCCGTCCTCAAGCTCTAAGGGAGAGTGCGCATGTTCGTGGCGGTTTACTGGTGGCGGATCCATCCGGGCAAGGAGGAACAGTTCCGGCGTGCCTGGCGGCGCGGCACGGAACTGATCACGGCGAAATACGGCAGCTTTGGCTCACGCCTGCACGAGAACGCGGACGGGCGCTTCGTCGCGTATGCCCAGTGGCCGGACGAGGCCACCTGGCAGGCGGCCATGGACGTTAAGATGCGCTACGACGACGCGGAAACGCGGCGGCTGTTCGTGGACGCGATCGCGGAAACGCCGCCGGACAGCGCGCCGGTGTTCACGATGACCATCACCGACGATTTGCTGGAGCGTCCCGGGGAAAATTCTGGCCCGTAGGAGCCCGTCTCACGGGCAACACAAGGTCGACCGCCGGGTCGCTCGTGAGACGGGCTCCCACACACGGGACCCGGCACCTGTAGGAGCCCGTCCCACGGGCGACTGCACCTCGACCGCTTGTCGCCCGTGAGACGGGCTCCTACAGGGACGGGAAACGGATTGGATGACGTGAAAACCGGCGAGGCCGTGCAGCGCGACCTCGTCATCACGGCCGCGGACGGGTACGAGCTCGCCGCAACCTGGTACGAGGCGCCCGGCGCGGACACCGCCGTGCTGGTCAATTCGGCGACCGCCGTGCCGCGGCGCTTCTACCAGCGCTTCGCGCAATTCCTGCAGCGTTACGGCTGGCAGGTCCTGACGTACGACTATCGGGGGATCGGCGGGTCGAAGCCGGCGACGCTCCGCGGGTTCGACGCGACCATGCGCGACTGGACCTTTCTCGACATGACGGCGGCCGTGGACCGGATCGTGCAGGAGGCCGATCCGAAGCGGCTGTTCGCTGTCGGCCACAGCTTCGGCGGCCAGACTTTCGGCATGGTTGAAAACGCCGCCCGCGTCGGCGCGATGGTCGGCGTGTCCGCGCAAAGCGGCCACTGGGGCGTGCAGGGCGGGCGCGAGCCGGCGCGCGTGCGGCTCATCGTGACCGTGGTCATCCCGGTGCTGTCGCGCCTGTGCGGGTATTTTCCCTGGAGCCGGTTCGCCCGCGGCGAGGACCTGCCGAAGGGCGTGGCGCTGGAATGGGCGCGGTGGTGCCGCCGGCGGAATTACCTGCTGGACGACCCCACGCTGCCGCTCGAACGCTACCGCGCGTTCGCGGCGCCGGTGCTCGCCTACAGCATCGAGGACGACGACTGGGGCACGCGCCGGGCCGTGGACGAGATGATGCGAGCCTATCCCGATGTCACGCGCCGGCACATCGCGCCCGCGGATTACGGGCTGGAGCGCCTGGGGCACACGGGATTCTTCCGCGAGGGTGCGGAGCCGCTGTGGCGGGAGATGATCGAATGGCTGGAGTCGAATCGGTCGTATGGGCGGCCGCAAGAGCACCTGTAGGAGCCCGTCTCACGGGCGACAGGGGGTCGACCGCCGTGTCGCCCGTGAGACGGGCTCCCACAAGGAATTACCAGCAGTCGTTCGCGTCGGTGTCGGCGCCCAGTGAGCCCTGCACGCCGGCGCTGGTGAGGCGCAGGACGCCGCATTCGGTGTCGTCGGCCTGCGCGCCCTGCGGTGTCGCATCCAGCGTGAAGCTCACCGCTGTCAGCGTGGCGGTCAGCACGTAGTGGCCCTCGGGTGACGTGAGCGGAAACGCCACCGGGCAGTTGCCGTCGTTGTAGCGGCCGAAGCGCGTGTAGCAGCGCTCCAGTTCCTGGGCCGTTTCCATCAGTTGCGCCTTGCCCTCGGAGCGCTTCGATTTCCGCACGTGGTTCTGGTAGGACGGGTACGCGACGGCGGCGAGGATGCCGACAATCACCACCACGATCATCAGCTCGATCAGCGTGATGCCGCGCATCCTGCCGTGCAAACCGGCTGTTTTCTTCTGCATGCCGCCTACCTCAGTTGCTGCCACGACTGCCGGCCGAGGCCGACGTCGCCGCGTTCCGTGATGCGGATCAGCTCGCCGGACGAGCCGCTCATGATCTTCACCTCGTCCTGGTTCTCGCCGACGCCCGCAATGATCGCCGGGGTCTTGACGATGTTGATGTCCGGCGCGATGGCGGACGGCGGGACCTTGACGGATGCTCCGTTTTCGTCGGTGACGAGGATCCAGTCGTCCTGTTCGAACAGCATGTCGCCGTCGAGATCGAACACCGCGTACTCCAGGCGCCCGCCCGTGAAGGTGCTCAATTCCATCAGCCAGCTATCGCCGCCGAAGGCGCAGGGATCCTGGCTGGGAATCAGGGTCGCGAAGATGACGCGATCGCCGCGGACCGTCGCCTTCGAGACCACGCGTTCGCCTGCCGGCCCGTCCGGCGGCACGAGATCGAGGTACCACCCGTCCTGGCCCGCCTGCATGTCGTGCTGCGAGACGGCGCGCACCCGCGTGCCGTTCTGTGTGTCTTGCGCAATGATCGTCTGCTCGAGCAGGTCGGCGCGCGAGACCGGGTCGCCGTGGTCGATGATCGCGTAAAAGCTGTTCACGGCCGGGTCCGCCGGAACGAAGTTATCGCCGATCCGGTAAAAGCTGCCGGTGCCGAAGAAGATCGTGTGCAGGCCGTCGTCGTTGAAGGCCGACTGCAGCGGTGCGGTGATCGCCTGCGGGTTGCCGAGGGCATCGCGGGCGACGAACAGCGGCCCGGGGTCGGCGCCTTGCTTGAGGCCGATCGGCGGTTCCCATTTGCCCGTATTGCTGCTCTCGAGATCGAAGCGCCACAGGTTTCCGTCGGTGTCGCCGACGTAGATGCGATCGGCGACGCGGTCGGAGTTCAGGTCGACCACCAGCGGTGCGCCCAGGTCACCGCTGGTCGGAAGGTAGACCGACCAGATGATGCTGCCATCCGACGGATCCAGGATCCAGATGGTGCCGCCGGTGACGGGCGTTTCGTAGCCGCTGGTGATCACCACGCCGAATTCGCCGTTCGGCAGCGGTGCCACGGCCGGCTGGCCGATGGTGTAACCCATGTTGTCGTGGGTGAATTCCCACAGGACATCGGAGCCGGTCATGCCGGTCGGGTCGGTCACGTCGAGAGCGAAGACACTCCGGCCGCCCGCTCCCGTTGCGCCGACCACGATGGTGTGCCAGGCGTTGCCGAACCAGACGTCGGCGACGCGCGGGCTGCTGTCCACGTAGAACCGGTGCGGATAGTCCGGCAACGTCAGCTCGTAGAGGTGGTCGTAGACCGCATTCGGCACGAAGGCAAACATCTCCGAGCCGCCGCTGCCGCTCAGGCTGGCGTCGAAGCCGTGCAGCATGCCGTCATTGGCGCCGACCACCACCACCGGCGGGCGGGCAAGGTAGGCGTCGGACGCGCGAAATGCCTGGTACGCCTCGCCGACGCCGGTGCCGTCAAACGCTTCCGACTGGTCGAGCAGCACGTAGCCGAAATTCTGGTGGTGCACGAATTGCGGATCGGAATTGACGATGTCGCCGAGCCGGCTGTCACGCTGGCGCATGTAGCCGCCCGGCTGTTCGAGCCACCGGGAGCCTCGCAGATACGCCAGCCGCTCCTGCCCGGTGGTGATGGACAGGAGCGTGCCGTCACCGGCATTGCGGAGCGCGTCCTGCTGGGATGTAGCAAGGCCAGCCCATGTGAAGTAGCCGCCGCTGGAGGATACATAGGAGCCGTCTCCAACCGCCGTCGGGGGAGCAACCGTCAGGATCCTGCGGCTGTCGAGCTGGGTATTCGACAGGGAGTCCAACTGTTCGGCGGCTTTCCAGACCGGCGTATTGTTGATGGTGCCGTCCATGCTGATGCGGAACGCCTGCAGCTTGCCGCTCCAGCGCGTGCTGTCGAACGCCGCCTGGAACACCGCCGTATCGGAGTCGAGGCGGGTCGAGTTCGCCGCCACCGCCGCGGACGAGGCGACGCGATCGGCGATGTTGGTGAGGACCGCGGAAAACTTTTCGCTGATCTCGGAGGGCCGGCGGGCGCTCAACATGGCGCCGCGGCTGTTGATCGTGGCGTGCCATAGATCGTCCACGGCGGACGGGTGCCGCACCGGGAAAACGGAAGGCCACGTTGGCGTATTGGTGTACGGGTCCTGGGTGGCGGCATCGTCCACCAGGTAGACCTGGCCGCGGTTGCCGAGCAGCACGCCGAAGGTTCCCATGTGCAGGTTTTCGTTGCAGTCCAGCCAGGGATCGGGGTTGTCCGTGGCGCAGGCCTGCGGGGTGGTCACGCGGCCTGCCTTGAGATCCGGGCGCAGGTTGGTCTTGTAGTAGTGCATCGCGATATCGGCAATGGTGCCCGAAGCGGTGTCTTCGAACGGCGCGCCGTAGCCGGCGTCCTCGTTACCGACGATGCCGGAGGTCGGATTGGAGTAGCCGTCGGTGAACAACGCCGTGAAATTCTGCTGGCACGACTGCGTGATGGGCGCGCCGGCGTCGGTGCGCTGGTACTGCTTGCCCGCGTGGTAAAGCGCCTCGCGGTTGGGGGTACCGCCCGAGCCGATGGAAGTGAGGACGTTCTTGAAAAAGGCCGTGCGGTCGGCGGCAACGGACAGGTCGCGCATGGTGACGTCGATGCGGTCGTTGATGACGAAGCTGGCGGCATTCAGGCTCGAGGTTCCCTGGAAAGACGCCGCGATGCCCCCGCGCGTGGCCAGGTGCCGTTTACGGTAGTACGTGAACCAGTTGGCGAAGTTCTGGATGGCCGCCGCGTAGTCCGTGCTGCTCCCGAAATTTTCCGGCTTGATCTGGTAACGCACCAGGTCCGGAAGCAGGGCGCCCGGCGAGTAGCCGGTCGGCACGGTTGTGCCCTTGTAGCTCAGGTACTCGTCCGGGAGGGTGGCCGTCGCGGAGACGTAGAAAGTGGCCGGGAAATAGCGCATGCCGACCCAGAATTCGCCGGTGAGGACTTCGTCGATCGACTTCGTTTCCCAGGTGCAGCCGCCGTTGGACGAGGGCTTGACGCAGACGTCGCGGCCGACCGGCAGGGTCATCCCGGGATACATGTGGAAAACATGGTCCTCGGTATTCTCCGCGCGCTCCGCCGTCAGGTCGAAGACCTCGGTGCCGAACACCGGGTCGGTTTTGGCGGCCAGCGGATTGGCGTCATCGAAGGTGTAGCCGCCCACGTCGGGCCAGGGCACGTAGGTTTCGGTCGGGTTGAAATACGCCGCGTTGTACTCGGGCGAGCGCGCGAACGCAAAAGCAGGCACCGGCGGCACGGCGAAGTGGTCGTCGCGGGCATCGGCGTAGGCACGCCGGCCGTCGGTAATACCCGTCCCGTTGGGGAACAGGTAAACGTATTTCTTCCAGGTCGAGCCGGCGGCGCCGTCATGGTTGAAGTTGATGACATTGGCTTCGAGCTCGTCATCCTGGTTGCGGCCCGTAAAGCTCTGGTCTGTGGTATTCCACCACAAGGCGCCGTCGTTCGTCGGCATCAGGACTTCGCTGTCCATGCTGCCCGAGTCGTCGATAGCCAGGATCAGGTTCGGGTTCACCGGGGTATTCAGGAACAGCGGCGACTGCGCGACTTGCGCCCGCGCGGGAGCGGCAATCACCAAAGGCAGCGCCGTCAACAGTGTCATGGCGGCAGCGGCAAGCACATGGCCCAACCTGCCGATCGCGGCTGCCTTGGGGGCAGCGTTCGACGAATCCCTGTTCATTGGCTTATCCATCCTTAGCGACTGCGATACACGCTGCGCAGCACGACTGACGTGAGCGGGTCGCCCCCGTCGTCGACTGCGAGGCCGTAACCCACGGCCGTAACGCGGAAGTAGTAGATTTCCTCGACCGGGGTGCCGGTTTCGGTGCTCACGCCCGCCGGCCGCACCGAGCCCAGTCTTTCGATGTAGTAGCGCCACTCCGGATTCGTGGCGTCCGGGTAGGCGACGGAGCCGTTCCCGGCGGTCGCCGGCACGCTGTCCCAGTCGGGGCGGTCGTCGGAGTTCAAATGGTAGTAAGCCCCGGTGTCGTTGAACTCGGGCAGCACGTCGGTATCCGTCAGCCACTCTTCGGCCGTGCGCAGCGAGGCTTCCGCCCGCTGGAAGCCGACGGTCCAGTCGCGCATGTTGCCGGCCATGCGTTCCTGCATGGTCGCGGTACGCATGGACGAAGTGCTGATGAGCGTCATCAGCAGGAGGAAAATGAGCGAGACGATCAGGGCGACGCCCGATTGCTGTCTGCGCTGGGAATATCGGTAAGGCATGGCGGGAGCTCCGGGGTCCGCGGGCAACATCACGGCAGGCGATTGCGCACGCCGACGGTGGTGGAGAACACCTGGCGCAGCCGCCGGTCGTCCACCGGGTCGAAGGTCGTGCTGCCGAGGGTGTAGACGGCCGTATCCGTGTCGGTGCCGTACTCCTCGCCGGCGCGCGCGAGCAGGTTGATTTCTACGCTCAGCACGTCCCGCCAGTTGGCCACCGCGTCGGCGCTGAGCCAGCTATCGATCGTCTCGTTGCTGTCGGTATCCACGCCGTAGCGGACCTGCATGCTCTCGATGCCTTCGACGAGCTCCTCGGGCTTGAATTCGACGGTGCTCGTCAAGGTATTCAACTGCAGGCGAAGCTGGAACAGGCTCGGCACGCCGTTTTCGCCTTGGCCGATATAGAAGGCGTGCGCCTGCAGGCGAGCCACTTCCGCGCCGAGGCCGTAGTCCTGCTCCGGCGGCCAGTTCGGGCCGTTGTTGCCCGGCAGGAAACCGCTCGTATTGCTGTGGACGAGGTTGTGTCCGGTGCTGTCGATATTGGAAATCTGGAAGATGGACGCCTTCTGGCAATCGGTCACGACCAGTATTTCGCCGATCACGAAATCGTGCGGCGTCGCCACGAATAGCTGCGCGGCATTGGTGAACGGTGAGACGAGCTGCAGTCCGCCACCGCCGACGCTCCGGATGACGATCACGTCACTCCCCGGTATGACCTTGCCGTCGAGCTCCGCCGGCAGTGCCGGCGACCAGTCGGCTTCGTTGGCCGATGGCGCCGGATTGGTGGCGGCGGCAACGAAAGCCTCGCCCTCGCTGGTGCCATTGGCGTCGAATCCCGTAATGCCGTTTTCGATGTCATCACGAAAACTGTTAGGCCCGTTCAGGTTGTTGTAGACGGCAACGTCGGACATGCAGCCCTTGTAGCCCGCCATGCGCGCGCTGTACGCGATGTGATCCAGCGCGTAGCGGGCATTCTCCTGGATCCGCGAGAGGCTCTGGTTGAACTCGTAAGTCACGCGGTTGCCGCTGAACACCTTGATCATGCCGGCGGTCAGCAGGAGCCCGAGCACGAGCGACACCATCAACTCGACGAGCGTGACGCCCGACTGGCGCGCTGCGGTATTGATGCTGCTGAAGGTTTTCATAGCGCTGTCGTAAACTGGAATTGCATGGGATCTTCTTTGCCGTGGCTGTCGTCCCATTGGATGGTGAATGTGAAGTCGTTGCCGTTGCGGGCGACCGAGCCGTTGCCGAGCGGCAGGCGGCAGGCGAGCGCCATGCGCCAGACCGAAATGTCCTGCTGCGGCACCGTGCCGGCCGCGTTCGGCGCGGCGCAATCAGGCGCCGGGGAAGCGAGGGCGACCGTGTAGTCGTCGGCGAATGCCGCCGCGCGGTTGGCGCGCATGCGATCCGCGAGGCCATAGGCCAGGGCCGTTGCCTGGGTGCGGTAATAGGCGCTCGTGTTGAACTTGAGCGATGCCGTCTGCAGGCCCGCGAGTCCGAGCAGCCCGATCGACAGAATGAAGAGCGCGACCAGGATTTCGACGAGGGTCAGGCCGCGGCTGCGAGGGCAGGCGGCGGCCAGGGCTGACACGGCAGCGTGCGCTGTCATGGGCAGACGACCCGCTCGACGGAGATGCGGCCCGCCCCGTTGACGGAGATGTCGCGGCCGTTCTTGCCGGTGCAGTCCGGAAGCCGGATCTGCATCAGCGGGATGGCCGTGCCCAGCGAGCCGCGGGCGAGAAACTGGATCTGCGACACGTTACCGCTGACCACGCCGGCCCCGCCGCTGCGCTCCGGCCACACGCGCAGCACGTCGCCGGCCGCGGAGCGCACGACCCAGCCGGTGCTCCAGTTGGTGCTGCCGCTACAGGTGGCGTTATCGGTCGAGCTGCAGACCGTGATCGCCGCGCCCCGCCGCGTCGCCTCGCTGCGCGCGAGGTTCAGCGCCGTCACCAGCTCGTTGGCATACGTGGTCGCGCGGTTGTTGTCGATAAAGGTCATGAAGCCCGGCACGCCATACGAAAGGATGATGGCCGCCACGGCCAACGTCACCATGAGCTCTAACAACGTGAATCCCTGGACCCCTTTCCTGTGCATCTTCCTGGACCTCGCCTGGTCTTTGCGTCCGGTTTCGGCACATTCTGTGGAGGGCCGGCGGGGCGCGGCGTGACGCGAAGCGCAGAACGAAGCGAGACCGCTTCGCGGCCCGACGAGCGGCATTTTTGCACGGACGAGCGGCGAGCCGGGGCGCTCCCGGAGAGCGTAAAGCCTTGTCAGGCTTTGACATAATTCGAGG
>DASSBS010000042.1:0-10098 GCA_035698445.1 Woeseiaceae bacterium | reverse complement strand
GGCTTCGGCAATTTCACCGCGATCGACCTGAACCGCGCCGGGACGCCGCTCCTCGAGATCGTCTCGGAACCGGACCTGCGGTCCGCGGCGGACGCGGTCGCCTACATGCGCAGCATCCACACGCTGGTGCGTTACCTGGAGATCTCCGACGGCAACATGCAGGAGGGCTCGTTCCGCTGCGACGCCAACGTGTCCATCCGCCCGCGCGGCGAGGTGAAGCTCGGCACGCGCACCGAGATCAAGAACCTGAACTCGTTCCGCTTCGTCGAAAAAGCCATCGAGTTCGAGATCGAGCGGCAGATCGACGTGCTGGAGGAGGGCGGCACCGTCGTGCAGGAGACGCGGCTGTTCGACTCCGACAAGGGCGAGACGCGCCCGATGCGCACCAAGGAAGAGGCGAACGATTACCGCTATTTCCCCGATCCGGACCTCTTGCCGGTCGAGCTCGACGAAGCGTTCGTCGCCGCCGTGCGCGAGACCCTGCCGGAGCTGCCGGCCGCGAAGCGGGAGCGCTTCGTGGCGGCGCTCGGGCTGAAGCCCGCCGACGCGGAGATCCTGGTCCTGAACCGGGCGCTCGCGGACTATTTCGAGGCCGCCGCGGCGGCCACGACGGCGGGGCCACGGGTCGTCGCGAACTGGATCATCGGCGATCTCTCCGCGGCGCTGAACCGGGACGGGCTTGCTATCGAGGACAGCCGGATCGCGCCGGCAGCGCTCGCAGGCCTGCTCGACCGGATCGACGACCATACGATTTCCGGCAAGCTCGCCAAGGACGTGTTCGAGGCGATGTGGGCGGGCGAGGGCGGCGCGGACGCCGTCATCGAGAAGACAGGCCTGCGGCAGATCACCGACGCATCGGCCGTCCTGGCCGTAGTCGACGGGATTATCGCGGCCAATCCCGCGCAAGCCGCGGAATATCGCGCCGGCAAGGAGAAACTCCTGGGTTTCTTTGTCGGACAGGTCATGAAGGAAACGCGCGGCCAGGCCAACCCGGAGCAGGTGAACCGCCTCCTGAAGGAGCGGCTCTCATCCTCGTGAGCACCCAGAGCGACATCGTCATGCCGTTCGTGTTCGAGGCGCTGCCGATCCGCGGCGCCGTCATCCAGCTCGAGCGGAGCTGGCACCGCATGCTGCTCGGGCACGACTACGAGCAGCCGGTGCTGGAGACGCTGGGGCACTCGGCCGCGGCCAGCGCGCTGATCGCGCAAAGCCTCAAATTCAACGGCTCCATCACCCTGCAGATCAGCGGCGACGGCCCGCTGGCGATGCTGGTCGTGCAGTGCACCAGCGAGCTCGAGCTGCGCGGAATGGCGAGCGCGGGGCCGCTCGACGAATCCCTGGCGTTCTCCGACCTCGTCCAGCGCGCGCGCTGCGCGATCACCGTGGATGCGGGCGCCATGGAACGCCCCTACCAGGGCATCGTGGAAGTCAGCGGCGACTCGCTCGCCGACAGCATCGAGAACTACTACGCGCGCTCGGCGCAGGTCCCGAGCCACCTGCAGCTCGTCAGCGACCGCCGCTGCTGCGGCGGCATCCTCCTCCAGCAGATGCCGAGCGCCGGCGACCCGACGGCCGACGACTGGCGCCGCGTCGGCCTGCTGGCCTCGACGCTGGGCCTGCGCGACGTCGCCGGCGGGGTCGGCCCCGACCTGCTGACCAGGCTGTTTGCCGAGGACGACCTCCGCGTTTTCCGGCCGCGCGGGACCGTCTTCCGCTGCCGCTGCACCGACCGCCGCGCCGAGGACGTGCTGAAGCTCCTCGGCGAGCAGGAAGCCGCCGAGGTCCTGGCGGAGCAGGGCGAGGTCGAGGTCACCTGCGAATACTGCGGCCGCGTCCGCACCTTCGACTCCATCGACATCGAGCGCCTCTTCGCCGAAGGCGGCCTCCGCCCCTCCGACACCCTCCACTGAGGTAGGCGAGGGGTCGAACCGGGGTTTTCGCGCTGCGAAAACCCCGGTTCGATCCCTTTGGACCCCAAAAACCTCGGTTCGACCCCTTTGCGCCGCCCCTCGCGCCGTTGGAGCCCGCCATTGCGGGCGACCGGCACTCTGTCAAACCCCGCTCCCCCCGCCCATCTCCTGTGCTACACTCCACTACTCTAAACATATTAAGATATGTTAATTCGATGATGAAACCCGCCACCACCACCCTCATCCCCCAACTCAAGGCTCTCGCCGACCCCGTCCGCCTGCGCCTCGTTGCCCTCTGCCGCCAGGGCGAATGCAGCGTCTCCGAGCTCACCGAGGTCCTCCGCCAGAGCCAGCCCCGCATCTCCCAGCACCTCAAACAACTGGTCGACGCGGGCCTGCTCGAGCGCTTCCGCGACGGCAAGCGCGTCTACTACCGCCTGCCCGCCACCCGCCGCGGCACGGTCGCCCGTCTTCTCGACCTCGTCCCCGAGGGCGAGCCCCTGGTCGCCGCCGACGCCGCGCAACTGCGCCGCCTGCGCGGCCTCGAAACCCCGGAACCGGCCGAAAACGCCGAACCGGACGCCATCGATCGCGCCGTGCACCGCGCGCTCCTCGACCTCACCATCACCGCCCCGCTCGGCGACCTGCTCGACATCGGCTGCGGCCGCGGCCGCATGCTGAAGCTGCTCGCCAGCCGCGCGCAGCGCGCGGTCGGGGTCGACATCGACGCCGATGCCCGCCAGTTCGCGCGCCGCGAGCTGCTGCTGGCCGGCCTGCCCAACTGCAGCCTGCGCCAGGGCGACATGTACCGCCTGCCGTTCGCGGACGGCGAGTTCGACACGATCCTGCTCGACGGCGTCCTCGCCGGTGCCGGGCACCCGGTAGAGGCGCTCACCGAAGCGAAGCGCCTGCTGTCCCGCGGCGGCCGCCTGGTCGTCGTGGAGGAGCTGCGCGGCCGGCCGGCTGCCGAGGTCCAGCGCGCGCTGGCCGAGTGGAGCGCCGAAGCCGGCTTGCGCCTGGGGCGCCCGCGGCTGCTGCCGGCGACCCGCCCGGACTGGACGCTGTCGGTCGCCACCGTCGCGGAGCGGCAGAGCGCCGCCGCCTGAGATCAGGTTACGAGGGGAGGGGAGATGGTTACGCAGGTCTCGTTCGAATTCTTTCCGCCGCAGACGCCGGAGATGGAGCAGACGCTCTGGCAGTCGATCCAGCACCTCGCGGCGCTCGCACCGCGCTTCGTCTCCGTCACCTATGGCGCGGACGGCTCCACCCGCGAGCGCACGCATGCCGCCGTGTCCCGCATTACCCGCGAGACGCCGCTGACCGCGGCGCCGCACCTGACCTGCATCGGCGCGCGCCGCGAGGAAATCGACGACATCGCGCGCGAGTACTGGGATGCGGGCATCCGCCACCTGGTCGCGCTGCGCGGCGATCCACCGAAAGGCACGAAGGGCTACGCGCCGGCGCCGGGCGGCTACGCGTACGCCGCCGACCTCGTGCGCGGCCTGAAAAAAGTGGCCGACTTCGACATCTCCGTCGCTGCCTACCCGGAAGTGCACCCGGAAGCACCCGACGCCGACTTCGACCTCGACAACCTCAAACGCAAGATCGACGCCGGCGCGTCCCGCGCGATCACGCAGTTCTTCTTCGACGTCGATTGCTACCTGCGCTTCCGCGACCGCTGCGCGCGCGCGCGGATAGAGTCGACGATCGTGCCGGGCATCCTGCCGATCACGCGCTTTCCGCAGCTCCAGCGCTTCGCCGAAGCCTGCGGCGCCACGGTCCCGGACTGGCTGCACGACCGCTTCGACGGCCTCGACGACGACCCGGACACCCGCCGCCTGATCGCCGCCAGCGTCGCCATCGAACAGGTCCGCCTCCTGCAACGCGAAGGCATCAACGAATTCCACTTCTACACCCTGAACCGCTCCGAACTAACCTACGCCATCTGCCACGCCTTAGGCGTGCGCCCCGGCCCTGTAGGAGCCCGTCCCACGGGCGACCCGGCGGTCAACGAAGCCCGATCCGCAATCCCGACCCCCGCGCCCTGAAAACAAGGAACACCGAATGACCCGCGACCAAAGAATCGAGGCCCTCCTGCAGTCCCTGAACGGCCGCATCCTGCTCCTCGACGGCGCCATGGGCACCATGATCCAGTCGTACAAACTCGCGGAGGAAGACTACCGCGGCACCCGCTTCCACGACTGGGAACGCGACCTGAAGGGCAACAACGACCTCCTGTCCATCACCCGCCCCGAAGTCATCGAGGAAATCCACCGCGGCTTCCTGAACGCCGGCACCGACATCATCGAAACCAACACCTTCAACTCCAACGCCCCGTCGATGAGCGACTACGGCATGGAGTCGATGGTCGCCGAGCTGAACCTCGCCGCCGCCCGGCTGGCGCGCAACGTCGCGGACGACGTTGCTTCGACCGACGGCCGCCCGCGCTTCGTCGCCGGTGTCCTGGGCCCGACCAACCGCACGGCGTCGATCTCACCCGACGTCAACGACCCCGGCTACCGCAACACCAGCTTCGCGCAACTCGCGAAGACCTACGAGGAAGCCGCGACCGCGCTGATCGAAGGCGGTGCCGATTTCCTGATGATCGAGACGATCTTCGACACGCTCAACGCGAAGGCGGCGATCTTCGCCGTCCGGCGTGCGTTCGCCACGCTCGGCTTCGAGCTGCCGGTGATGATCTCCGGCACCATCACCGACGCCTCGGGCCGCACGCTGTCCGGCCAGACCACCGAAGCGTTCTGGAATTCCGTCCGCCACGCGAAGCCGTTCATGATCGGCTTGAACTGCGCGCTGGGCGCCGCCGATCTCCGGCCGTACGTCGCGGAGCTCGCGCGCGTGGCCGACACCCGGGTCAGCGCGCACCCGAACGCCGGCCTGCCGAACGCGTTCGGCGAATACGACGAGACGCCGGAGCACATGGCGGAAATCGTCGGCGAATTCGCGGCCAGCGGCCTCGTCAACCTGGTGGGCGGCTGCTGCGGCACGACGCCGGAGCACATCCGCGCCCTGGGCGAGGCGATCCGCGGCAAGGCGCCGCGCAAGGTGCCGGAGCTGCCGGTCCGCTGCCGCCTTTCCGGTCTCGAGCCGCTCTCGATCGGCCCCGACGACCTGTTCGTCAACGTCGGCGAGCGCAGCAACGTCACGGGCTCGGCGCATTTCCGCCGCCTCATCGAAGCGAACAACTACGCGGACGCGGTGCAGATCGCGCGCCAGCAGGTGGAGAACGGCGCCCAGCTCATCGACGTCAACATGGACGAGGGCATGCTCGACTCGGAGCAAGCGATGGAGACTTACCTCAAGCTCATCGCCTCCGAGCCGGACGTCGCGCGCGTGCCCGTCATGATCGATTCCTCGAAGTGGACGGTGATCGAGACGGGGCTGCGCTGCGTGCAGGGCAAATCCGTGATCAACTCCATCAGCCTGAAAGAAGGCGAGGAGGAGTTCATCAAGCACGCGCGGCTGGCGCGGGACTACGGCGCGGCCGTAGTGGTCATGGCCTTCGACGAGCAGGGCCAGGCGGACAACGTGGACCGCAAGGTCGAGATCTGCAAGCGCTGCTACCGCATCCTCACGGAGCAGGTCGGCTTCGATCCAGCGGACATCATCTTCGATCCGAACATCTTCGCCATCGCGACCGGCATCGAGGAGCACAACGCCTACGGTCTCGACTACATCGAAGCCACGCGCAGAATCAAGAAGGAGATTCCGCACGCCCTGGTGAGCGGCGGCGTCAGCAACGTGTCGTTCTCGTTCCGCGGCAACAACGTCGTGCGGGAAGCGATCCACTCGGTGTTCCTGTACCACGCGATCCGCGCCGGCATGGACATGGGGATCGTCAACGCGGGCCAGCTCGCGATCTACGAGGACTTGGCCGTTGACCTGCGCGAAGCCGTCGAGGACGTGGTCCTGAACCGCCGCGACGACGCGACCGAGCGCCTGCTGCAGCTCGCCGAATCCTACAAGGGCCAGGCCGGCCAGGAGGCGAAGGCACAGGACCTGAGCTGGCGCGAGCTGCCGGTGAACAAGCGCCTGGAGCACGCGCTGGTCGCCGGCATCGACCAGTACGTGATCGAGGACACGGAGGAAGCACGCCTGGCCGCCGTGAGGCCGCTCGACGTGATCGAGGGCCCGCTGATGGATGGCATGAACGTCGTCGGCGACCTGTTCGGCTCGGGCAAGATGTTCCTGCCGCAGGTCGTGAAGTCCGCGCGCGTCATGAAGAAGGCGGTCGGCCACCTCATCCCCTTCATCGAGAAGGAGAAGGGCGGCGCCCGCGAAACGAACGGCAAGATCGTCATGGCGACGGTCAAGGGCGACGTGCACGACATCGGCAAGAACATCGTGGGCGTCGTCCTGCAGTGCAACAACTTCGAGGTGATCGACCTCGGCGTGATGGTGTCCTGCGAAAAGATCCTGAGCACCGCGAAGCGCGAGAACGCACAGATCGTCGGCCTGTCGGGCCTGATCACGCCCTCGCTCGACGAAATGGTGAACGTGGCCCGGGAAATGCAACGCCTCGGTTTCGAGCTGCCGCTCCTGATCGGCGGTGCCACCACCTCGCCCGCGCACACGGCGGTGAAGATCGAGCCGAATTACGAAGGCCCGGTGATCTACGTGAAGGACGCCTCCCGCTCGGTCGGCATCGCCCAGGCGCTGGTGGAAGCCGGCTCCCGCGCCGTGCTGGTCGAGAAAACCCGGCGCGAGAACGCGGCGCGGCGGGAACGCCACGCCGGCAAATCAAGGCTCCTGCCGACGCTCACCCTGGCGCAGGCGCGCGAGAAGAAGCACCACTGCGACTGGAGCAACTACCAGCCGCCGCGGCCCGCGTTCATCGGCAGCAAGGTGTTCGATGAGGTCAACCTCGCGACGCTCGTCCCGTACATCGACTGGATGCCGTTCTTTCAAGCCTGGGAATTCCACGGCAAGTTCCCGGACATCCTGGAGGATGCGACGGTCGGCGAGGCGGTCCGCAGCCTGTATGACGACGCCCGCCAGATGCTGGACCGCATCCTCGAGGAACGCTGGCTCACCGCGCGCGGCATCATCGGCTTCTTCCCCGCGAACACGGTGGACCACGACGACATCGCCGTCTACCGCGACGAAGCGCGAACCGAACAGATCATGCGACTCCACCACCTGCGCCAGCAGCGCGCCAAGCCGCCCGGCAAGACGCAGGATTGCCTGGCCGATTACATCGCGCCCGCAGGGACAGAGGACTACGTCGGGGCGTTCGCCGTGACTGCGGGCATCGGCATCGACGAGCACGTGCGGAAATTCCAGGCGGCCCACGACGACTACAGCGCCATCCTGTTGAAAGCGCTCGCCGACCGCCTCGCGGAAGCCTTCGCCGAGTACCTGCACGAGCGCGTGCGCAAGGAGCACTGGCCCTACGCGCCGGACGAACATCTCTCCAACGAGGAGCTGGTGGACGAGCGCTACCGCGGCATCCGCCCCGCACCCGGTTACCCGGCCTGCCCCGATCACACGGAAAAGGGCCAGCTCTGGCGCCTGCTCGACGTGGACTCGAAGATCGGCCTCGAGCTGACCGAGTCATTCGCGATGGTGCCGACCGCGGCGGTCAGCGGCTTCTATTTCTCGCACCCGGACTCGCGCTATTTCTCGGTAGGGCAGGTCGGCCGCGACCAGGTCGAATCGCTGGCCGAAAGAAAAGGCTGGCCGGTCGAAAAAGTCGAACGCTGGCTCACCGCCAACCTGGGCTACGACCCCTCAGCCGCCGACGCGGCGTAGCTCCGTCAGCTCGGGCGGCGGCTCCACGAGCACGCTCGTGCGGCCGCTCTTTTTGGCGCGGTACATGAGGTCGTCCGCCAGTTTGAGCGCCTCGTCGAGCGCCGGCGGTCCGTGCGCAAACGCGATGGCGCCGATACTGACACCGATCTGCGAGCCCCCGTGCTGCCGGATCCCCTCCAGCAACTCGCGGTGCAATTTGCCGAAATAGGTACGGGCGCCTTCGAGATCGGTGTTGGGCAGCAACACCGCAAACTCGTCCCCTCCCAACCGCGCCGTAATATCGCTCTCCCGATTCAAAACCTTGAGCGTCGCCCCGACAGTCTTCAGCACTTCATCCCCGTGGTGATGCCCGAACGTGTCGTTCACTTTCTTGAACCCGTCGAGATCGATGAAACCGATGACGAGCGACAGGTCGTAGCGGGCAGCGCTGCTGGCCAGCACCTCCGCCAGCTCCATGAACCCGGCACGATTGAGCAGCCCCGTCAGGTGATCGGTGCGCGCGAGCCGTTGCTGCGCTATGACATGCGACTGCAACTGGCGAATGAGAAAGGCCACGACACAGAAGAACACCAGCCGCACCGCCGAGTTCCAATAGAGGATCCACTGCGCGCTGTACGCGCGGTCCGTCCCGTATTCCACGCCCAGCCACATGCCGGCGGCGGCGATCGCGAGTCCAAAGGTCGCTACCAGGCCGCCGTACCAGGCCGCGACGGAGACCGGCACCAGGTAAAACACCGCAAACGAGAGCTCGGAGCCCGTCAGCCAGTCGATGATGCCGAAGAACAGGACCTGCACCAGGCACCAGAGCACGAGCTGCCAGGCGGGCATGCTGCTGAAGAAGCGGTCGATCGAGTGAATCATCCGGAGAGCACCAAACGGCCGGCGAGCGCCGGCGAGCCCATTATAGGAGAACCGGGTCACGTAACGGCGTTCCGAAACTGCAAACAGGTTATCAACGCAGCTATTGCTGAATAACTCCCAGATGGATAACAAGTACTTGTCCAGCTTTGGGGGGCATGCATTCGAAGAAGGCTGGGGACCTGCCTGCGCTTGACGGAGCAGGTGGAGGGGGCACAAGCCTGTGGTGGGGACCACAGGTTTTTGCCTCGCTATTTCCCGTGTCTTTCGACTGCCTTGCCGATTGATCGGAGGCGGTCTCCGGCTGCGCGCGCAACGAAAATGGCGCCACAGCATCCTTGAGCTCAGCCTCGAAGACGCGAATCGCGAGCAGATCGCCTCGACGCTCAACACGATCGCGAACATCCACCTGCGCCAGAACGTCGAGCGCCAGTCCGAAGAAGCCGAGCAGTCGCTCAAGTTTTTGAACCAGCAGTTACCGGAGCTCCAGGGACACAAACGCCGCCGGAGAACATGTCGCGGGCGCATCTCGGTACAAAGGAAAGGTTGTCATTAGTCGCTTCGTGAGAATGCTCAATTAGACGATACTATCGTCAGATTGAGTATCCATGAAGGACCGCCAGGTCAACTCGGGGCATGGTGGCGACGGTCTGGCTGCGTTTGGAGTCGCCTGCCATTGCAGGCCCTGCGCTGAACCGGTATTAATATCCTGTTCTACCTTTCTATAACCCTTTGGCCCTCAGCATCAAAGATCCGGAAGCCGATCGTCTGGCGCGTGAAGTGGCGCAAGCCACCGGCGAGCCACTCACCGGCGCGGTTATGCAGTCTCTTCGCGAGCGTCTCGCACGAGTACGGCGGCGGCAGGGACGGCGCTTGAGCGAGGAAATCCTGAATATCGGTTGCGCGGAGCTTCCGCTTCAGGATGCTCGGCCCGACGACGAGATTGTCGGCTACGACGATCGCGGACTGCCGCGCTGAGGACGATGAGCGGCAGCGACCAGAACTCCTTCTCGCCGGTGATGTAGGCGAGCGGCACCCCGCGTTTGCGGCCTTCGACGGCGGCGAAGAAACGCCCGATCGCCGCCGGTCCAGTACGTCTTCCGGATGGGCGAAGAGAGAACGAACAGGAGTCAAGCGACTTTCAACCAAAGCACTGTCCGTACAGGGCTTCAATCTTGTCGGCTTCAGCCACGTCGAGGCGCGAGAACTCTTTTTCGCGCGCCCGTTGCGAGAACCGCCCACCATTCTGATGCAAGAAGTGGAAAAGCGGGTCCATCGTGCGATCAGGCATATCAACGATCGCCGCAATTCCGGCGCAGAACCGGTCGTACCTCGCCAAAAACTCCGCCTCTTCCGGGAGATCCTTTTCGATGGCGCGCTGGACACATGAGTAGAGAAACTCGGCATGCGGCGTTGCATCGAAGAACCGGTAAAAGTCTCCGGTATCGTTCTGCACATGTACGTTACCGTTCTCGGTCGGTGTCCATTCGACACACGGAAGCATCCGCCGGGAGTAGTCTTCGAGGACGCGGCGATATTCCCCAATCCGGTCGAGAATTGC
>DASSBS010000041.1:0-15773 GCA_035698445.1 Woeseiaceae bacterium | reverse complement strand
ACACCCCCCGGCCGCGGCTCCGCAAGCCACCGCGGTCAACGGTTCATGAGCAAGGAGCTTCGTCGTCGCGACCTCCTAGCGCGTCCGGGGGCAGAGGCCGGAGTCGCCGAAGAAGAACTCGATTTCGCGGGCGGCGGTGTCGGGGGCGTCCGAGCCGTGGACCACGTTCTGCTCGATGCTCTCGGCGAAGTCGGCGCGGATGGTGCCGGCGTCGGCGTCGGCCGGGTTCGTCGCGCCCATGATCTTGCGGTTCCTGTCGATCGCGCCCTCACCTTCCAGCACCTGGATCATCACCGGGCCGGAAGTCATGTAGCGCACGAGATCGTTGTAGAACGGGCGTTCGCGGTGCACGGCGTAAAAGGCTTCCGCTTCGTCTTTGGTCAGGTGCGCCATGCGCGCCGCGACGATGCGCAGGCCCGCTTTCTCGAAACGCCCCAGGATTTCCCCGATGAGGTTCTTCGCCACGCCGTCCGGCTTGATGATCGACAGCGTCTGTTCAGCGGCCATAGGTCCTTCCTTGTCCAGGTTGATGCGCCGGGGGCGGACCGCCGCCGACCGTGGAAAAACGGTCAATTCTACGGACCCGCAACGAGCCAGGCAACGCGGCGTTTTTGCTGCCCCTCCGGACCTCGAGCATGCAGATTCCCTGCGGCGGCGTTACCGCGCGCCTGACGCGGCCGGAGCCGGAGGTGCCGGTCGCTTGTAGATCACGCCGCCCTTCATCACCAACGCGACCTGTGCAACCGCACTGATATCCGCGGTCGGGTCTCCCCGTACCGCGACGATGTCCGCATACAGACCGGGACGAAGCTGACCGATGCTCTCCTGCTGTTGCAGTATCCGCGCATCGACCGCGGTCGCGGCGAGCAATGCCTCTGCCGGGCTCATGCCGTCCTGCACCATCCACTCGAGCTCCCGGTAATTGCTGCCGTGGGCAAACACGCCGACGTCGCTGCCGCAGCCGATGGTGACGCCGGCATCCAGCGCCAGCCTGAACGCCCGAGCCGCCTGCTGCATATCCCCGGTCGGCGGAGCTCCCGGTTTCCAGCCGTCGAAATACTGCGCGTAGGCGGCCACGGCGGTCAGGGTAGGCAGGTAAGCAACGCCCTGCTCCTGCATGAGCTCGAACACTTCGTGCGTCCCGCCGTAGCCGTGCTCGACCGTATCGGTGCCGGCAAGAATCGCGCGGCGCATGCCCTCGGCGGTGGAGGCATGCATCGCCACGGGCAGTCCCAGCGCGTGAGCGGTTTCGACCGCCGCCTGCAATTCTTCCGCGCTGAACGTCGGTACGGCCCCTTCGCTTTTGCCGCAGTGATAATCGGCGTACACCTTGATCCAGTCGGCGCCGTGGCCGGCCTGGTCGCGCACCGCATCGATCATCTGCGCGCGGCCGCTCACCGGCATCCCGCCCTGCGGCAGCTCGAGATCCGCGCGGAACCCGCCGGGCCCGGGGCCGTAGCAGTGGCTGGCGACGATGGCCCGCGTGGCGACGAACAGCCGCGGTCCGGGAATTTTCCCTTCCTCGATCGCGCGCTGCACGTCGACGTCGGCGTAACCCGCGGCTTCGGTGCCGAGATCGCGCAACGAGGTAAAGCCGGCCATCAGCGTTGCCCTGGCATGCAGCACCGCTTCGATGGTGCGATACGGAACGGGCTCCTTCAGGACCTGGTCGTTCCACAGCGTCTCGTTGTACGGATGCAGGAAAATGTGCGAATGCGCATCGATGAGGCCCGGCAGCAGCGTCGCGCCGGCGAGCCGGATGGTTTCCGTGCCGGCCGGCACCGTTACCTCGGCCGCGGGTCCGACGGCGGCGATCCGTTCGCCCTGCACCAGCACGACCCAGCCGGCATGGCTGTGCTCGTCGCGCGCGTCGAACACGCGGTCCGGCTCGAGCAGGTACGCGCGATCGGGGTCCGGGGCGTTCGTGGCGGCCGAGCCCGGCGCCGCGGCGATGACCAGCAACACGCCCAGCACTGGCGGCAACCAGCGAAACAATCCAGCCATCGAATGCCGCTCCCCGCGGATTTACACGCTGAAGCTCTCTCCGCAGCCGCATTCCCCGGTGACGTTCGGGTTGCGGAAGCGGAAGGCCTCGTTCAGCCCCTCTTTCACGAAGTCCACTTCGGTGCCGTCGATCAGGGCCAGGCTCTTCGCATCGACGACGATCCTGACGCCGCGTTCCTCGAATACCACGTCGCCGGCGTCGATCTCATCGGCGTAATTGACGACGTAGGCGAAGCCGTTGCAGCCCGTTTTTTTCACCCCGACGCGCAGTCCCAGTCCCTTGCCGCGCGCATCGAGATGGCTGCGCACGCGGTCGGCGGCCGGTTCCGTCAATGTAATGGCCATGTCAATCCTTGGTCAGGTTTGCGTGTCATTCGTTCCGTCACTGGAATCCTCCAGGAGCTCGCGTGCGAGCGCTTTCGCCGCATCTTCGAGCAACAGCAGCCGGCCGGTTTTTTCAACCGGCACCGCCAGGCGCTCCATCAGCGCCGGCACCCGCCGCGCCAAAAGCGCCGTGACCGGCTGGCCTTCGACCTCGGCACAGAAGGCCTCGGCCGCGGCCAGCAGGTGCGGGCAGCCGAATGCCCGGAAGCGCACGGCGCTGAGCCGGCCCGCATTCCCGGACGCCGAGAGCCGCACACGGCAGCCGGCAGCGGATTCCGACACCTCGACGCTCGCCGTCCGGGAGCCGCCGGGCGGCAGGTCGCCCGCGTGCGCCGGATCCGCGAAGAGCCGCCGCACCTCGTCGCTGTAGGCCCCGTCCATGGCGGCTCAGGCCGCCTGCACGGCGGTTGCCGGCATGATTGTACGCAAGTGCGCGACGGCTTGCGCGTAGCGCCGGCACGCAAAGTCCACCTCGGCCTCGGTCGTCTCCCGGCCGAAACTGAAGCGGATGGCGCTTTGCGCCAGGTGATCGCTCCGTCCGAGCGCGCGCAGGACGTGGGAGGGTTCGCCGCTCTGCGCGTTGCAGGCGGAGCCACGGGCGACGCAGACCGGCTCCAGCGCGAGCAGCAGGCTTTCGCCTTCGATCCCGGCAATGCTGACGTTGAGAATCCCGGGGAATGCGTGCTCCCGGCCGCCGTTCCTGACCACGCCCTCGATGCTCTCGAGCCCCCGCCACAGCCGCTCGTTGAGCCGCGCGTAATGCCGGAGATCCTCCTCTAGGCGCGCGGCCGCCAGCTCGGCGGCGACACCCATCCCGACCGCCTGGTGCACCGGCAGCGTGCCCGGCCGCAGCCGCCGCTCCTGCCCGCCGCCGTACAGCAGCGGCTCGATGCGGCATTCGGGACGCGGTGCCAGGTACAGTGCCCCGATCCCCTGCGGCCCGTGGAATTTGTGCGCCGTCATCGACAGGAGGTCCACCGGCAGCGCGGACAGGTCGACCGGCAGCTTGCCGACGGACTGCGCCGCGTCGCAATGGAACAGCACGTTGCGGTCCCGGCAGCGCTCGCCGATCGCGCGGAGGTCCTGGATGACGCCGGTTTCGTTGTTGACGTGCATGATCGAGACGAGCTGGGTGTCGTCCCGGAAGGCCTGCTCGAGCGCCGTGAGATCCAGCCGGCCGTGCCGCTCCGGCGCCAGCCACGTCACCTCGAAACCCTGCCGCTCCAGCGCGGCGCAGGCGTCGGCGACGGCTTTGTGCTCGGTGCGCATCGTGATGAGATGCCGGCCGCGGTGGGCCCGCAGGCGGGCGGCGCCCAGGATGGCGAGGTTGTCCGCTTCCGTCGCGCCCGAAGTCCACACCAGGTTGCCCGGATCCGTGTGCAGCAGCGCGGCGAGCCGGGCCCGCGCCTGCTCGACCGCCGCCCGTGCCCGGCGGCCGGCGACGTGGGTGGAGGCGGGATTGCCGAAGCCGCTCTCGCCGGACAGGCTGCGGTGCATCGCGTCCACGACCGCCGGGTCCGGCGGCGTCGTCGCGGCGTGATCGAGGTACACCATGTCCGGGGACGCGTTCATTTCGCACCGCGCCGGCCGGCGGCCGGCGCGAGCGAGGCGAGGATGCCGCGCAGGATGTTGATCTCGTTCTGATCGGGCTCGGCGCGCGCGAACAACCGCCGCAGCCGGCGCATGAGGAAGCGGGGATTGCCGGGATCGAGGAACCCGCTGGCGGTCAGCACCTGCTCGAGATGGGTGTAGAAGCGTTCGAGGTCTTCACTCTTCGCCAGCGGCACTTCGCGCGCGGGCGCCGTCACCGGCGCACCCGTTCGTGCCAGGCGCAGCTCGTAGCAGACGACCTGCACCGCCATGGCAAGGTTCAACGAGCTGAATGCCGGGTTGGCCGGAATCGAGAGCAGCGCGTGGCAGCGGTCGAGGTCCTCGTTCGTCAGCCCGGATTTCTCGGGCCCGAACACGACCGCGACGTCGCCCTGCCCGCTTTCGGCGACCAGCCGCTCCGCACATTGTCGCGGCGCCAGCAGCGGCCAGTCGATCGTGCGCGCCCGCGCGCTCGCGCCCGCCACGAAGCGGCAGTCCCGCAGGGCGTCGGCGAGGCTGCCGGTGACGGTCGCGGCTTCCAGCAGGTCCTCCGCGCCGGACGCGCGCGCGGTAGCCTCGGCATGCGGAAAGTAGCGCGGCGCGACCAGCGCCAGGTCGGCAAGCCCCATGTTCTTCATCGCGCGGGCGACCGCCCCGATGTTGCCGGGATGGGTCGTGCCGACGAGGACTATCCTGATGGCCATTTTTCCGTCGTCATGGGTGCCACTGCGTGACGGCTTGGGGGTCTGCTATTCTACCGCCCCCCGCGGACTCCGCTGGCCCTTCCTGCCGCGGGCGAAAACAGGACAACCGATGCACGCACTGCTGAACGTCGCGGTCATGGCCGCACACCGCGGCGGCGACACGCTCATCCGCAGCCTGAACAAGCTCGACCGTGTCAAGGTCGAGATGAAAGGGCGCAACGATTTCGTCAGCGAGATCGACCGGGCCGCCGAGCGCGCGGTAATCGACACCATCCACAAGCATTACCCCGGGCACGCGATCCTCGCCGAGGAAAGCGGCGCCCAGGGCGACTCGGAGTACCGGTGGGTCATCGATCCGCTGGACGGCACGACCAACTACCTGCACGGCTTCCCGGTCTTCGCGGTTTCCGTGGCGCTGCTTTGCCGCGGCCGGATCGAGCACGGCGCGGTTTACGATCCCATGCGCCAGGAGACCTTCACCGCCTCGCGCGGGACGGGCGCGCAGCTCAACGGACACCGCCTCCGCGTGAGCGGCTGCCGCTCGCTCGATCGCGCGCTGGTCGGCACCGGCTTTCCGTTCCGCGAATCGAGCGGGCCGGCGCGGCCCTATTTCGACATGCTGGAGAAAGCCATTGCCTCCACCGCCGGCGTGCGCCGCCCGGGCGCCGCCGCGCTCGATCTCTGCTACGTCGGCGCGGGCCGGCTGGACGCGTTCTGGGAAATGGGCCTGAGCCAATGGGATATCGCCGCCGGCGCGCTCATCATCCGTGAAGCCGGCGGCATCATCAGCGGCCTCGACGGCAGCGAGGACTTCCTCGACAGCGGTCACGTGCTGACGGGCACCCCGAAGATCTACAGCGCCCTCGCCAAACTCTTCGCCCCCGATATCGCAAATTTCTTCGCATAGGGTGTAGGAGCCCGTCTCACGGGCGACCGGCACGAGGCTCATCGAAAGCACGGTGGCACCGGTGTTCGGAACGCCGTGGCCGGCGGAGCCGCGACCGGGGGAGGCCTTTGGCGAAATGGCTCCCTCCGGTCCCTGCGGGACCTCCGGTCCGCGGAAGTTCCGCCAAAGGCCTCCCCCGGTCACGCCTCCGCCGGCAGGAAACGTGGCAGCGACCTACGGCAAATCGTCGATCAGCTTCTTGTCCTTCTCGGAGGGCACGAGGTCCTGCGCCTTGATGTCCATCAGCATCGCGGCGGCGCTGGCGACGTAAACGGAGGAGAACGTGCCCACCAGCACGCCGATGATCAGCGCCAGCGAGAACGGCTTCAGGGTTTCACCCCCGAGGAAGTAGAGCGCGAGCAGCACGAGCAGCGTCGTGAAGCCCGTCATGATGGTGCGCGACAGGGTGTCGTTCACGGACTGGTTGAGCACCTGTTCCGGCGTGCGGCCCCGCAGCGCGAGGAAGTTCTCGCGCACGCGATCGAACACGACCACGGTGTCGTTCAGGGAATACCCGATCACCGCCAGCACCGCCGCGAGCACGGTGAGATCGAATTGCCAGCCGAAGATCGCAAAGAAGCCGATGACGATGATCGTGTCGTGCACGAGGCCGACGACGGAGCCCACCGCGAACTTCCATTGGAAGCGGAACATCACGTACACGAAAATCATGCACATGGCATAGATCATCGCCGTCGCACCTTTCTCGCGCAGGTCCGCGCCGACCTGCGGGCCCACGAACTCGACGCGGCGGACCTCGACGCCCGGATGATCGGCGGCGAGCAGCTCGCTGAGCCGATCCCGGAATTCGTCCTGGTTGGTGCCGGGCTGCGACGGCAGCCGCAACAGCACGTCGGTCGGCTGGCCGAAGCGCTGTACCTGCACGTCTTCGATGCCGGCCTGCTCCATCAGGTCGCGAATCCCGTCGACGTCGGCCGGTTCCGGGTAACCGACTTCGATCAGGACGCCGCCGGTGAAGTCGATGCCGAACTCCAGCCCCTTAACGGCAATCGCCGCAATCGACACGATTACCGAAACGGCCGCGATCGTGAGCGCGATCCGCCGCGGCTTGTCGCTCAGGAAGTCGATCGTGGTTTTTTCCTTGATCCACTTCATACCGGCACACTCGCGACCTTGCGCCGGCCGTAAATGAGGTTCACCACCGCGCGGGTGCCGACCACCGCGGTGAACATCGAGGTGACAATGCCGAGCGAGAGCGTGACGGCGAAGCCCTTCACCGGCCCGGTGCCGAACAGGAACAGCACGACGCCCGCGATCAGCGTGGTCACGTTGGCGTCGGCAATGGACGAAAACGCCTTGTCATAACCCGCACTGATGGCGGACTGGGGCGACGTGCCGGCCGCGAGCTCCTCGCGGATTCGTTCGAAGATCAGCACGTTGGCGTCCAGCGCCATGCCCACCGTCAGCACGATGCCCGCGATGCCGGGCAAGGTCAGCGAGGCCTGCAGCAACGACATGAATGCCACGATGAAGATCAGGTTCGAGAGCAGCGCCAGGTTCGCGATCATGCCGAACCATTTGTAGTAGACCACCATGAAAATGACGACGGCGATGAAGCCGACGGCTACCGCCTCGAACCCGCGCTCGATGTTGTCCTGCCCGAGGCTGGGGCCGATCGTGCGTTCCCCGATCTTGTAGACGGGCGCCGCCAGCGCGCCGGCGCGCAGCAACAAGGCGAGATCGTGCGCTTCCGCGGCCGTGAGGCCCTCGATGATGAAGCGGTCCTTGAATATGCCGTTGATCGTCGCGGTGCTGATGATTTCTTCCGTGCGCGTCACGCGGTGCACCGGCTCGCCGCCCTGCATCACCGTTTCGCGATGCGTTTCGATGAAGAGGGTCGACATCGGCTTCTTGAGATTGTTGCGTGTCGTCTCCAGCATGCTCTCGCCGCCGGCGCCGTCCAGCGTGATGAAAACGACCGGCTGGCCCTGGCTGAATCCGGCCTCGGCGTCGATGATCTGGTCGCCGGAGGCGATGACTTCGCGCTGCAGGATCTGCGATTGCTGTTCGCCGCGGCCCGGGTAGCGCCGCGATCCCGGGCTGTTGCCGGCCAGGTCGACGAGGCGGAATTCCACGGTGGCGGTCGCGGTCAGGAGGTCGTCCAGCCGGTTCGGGTCCTGCACGCCCGGGAGCTGCACGACGATCCGGTCGAGCCCCTGCCGCTGCACCACGGCCTCCGACACGCCGAGCTCGTTGACGCGGCTGCGCAGCGTGGTGAGGTTCTGCTGGACCGCGAAATCGCGCCGCGCCGCGATCTGCGCGTCACTCATGCGCACTGTCAGCGTGCTGTCGTCGGCGCCCGGCAGGACCAGGAGGCCGGGATCCGTGCGGCTGATGACGTCGCGCGCCCGCTCCGCATCCGCCTCGCCGGTCAGGCGCACGGTCAGGGTGCGCCCTTCGAGGTCGACCCGGTGGCGGATGTTGGCGTCCCGCAGGCGCTCGTCGAGGCTCTGCTGGTAGCTGGCGAGCCGGCTGGCAATGGCCGATTCGACGTCGACCTCGAGCAGGATGTGCATGCCGCCGCGCAGGTCGAGCCCAAGACTCATCGGCTCGATACCGACCGCGCGCAGCCAGGCCGGCAGCGCCGGCGCCAGCGTCGGCGATACCCCGGCTTCCTCGTAATGCTCGCGCAGCATCCCGGTCGCCTGCTCCTGCTCCCGGACCGAGTCGAAACGCAGGACGATCCGGCCGTCCTCGACATAGGCCGCTTCGGGCGTCACGCCCTCCCGCACCAGGAGCTCCGAAACCTCGTTGACTTTCGCTTCGCCGAACGTCGCGTCGTCCGGTGCCGCCATCTGCACCGCCGGAACGGTGCCGTAGACGTTCGGCAACGCCAGCACGATGCCCAGCAGCAGCAGGCCGAGCACCAGGAGATTGAGCCAGGTGGGATAGCGATTCATGCGTCGGGATGGTTCAGGCGGCGTCTATCGTGCCCTTCGGTACGACGGCCGAGACCGTCGATTTCTGGACCTTGATTTCCACGTTGTCTGCGATCTGCAATGTCGCGTAATGATCGCTCACGCCCGTGACCCGGCCGAGCAAACCGCCCGACGTCACCACCTCGTCACCGACCGAGAGCGCCGCCACGAGCTCCGTATGGGCCTTCTGCCGCTTCTGCTGCGGGCGGATCAGGAGGAAGTAGAAAGCGCCGAAAATGACGAGCATCGGCAGCAGAAACCCGAACGGATCGGCCGACGGCGCGTCCTGGGCATAGGCATTGCGAATCAGAAAATCCATGCTTTTCCGGCAGTTGGCGGGCCCCAAGAAGCCCGGGCTGTAATGACAGCCCGGTATTATGGCACACGATATCCGCCGGTGTGGCGGCTCGTGCTCGCTTGTCTCTTAGCTCGGGGCGGGCGGAGGCGCGGCCGGGGGAGGCCTTTGGCGAAATGGCTCCCTCCGGTCCCTCCGGTCCGGGTGTAGGAGCCCGTCTCACGGGCGACCGGTACGAGGCTCATCGAAGACACGGTGGCACCGAAGTCCGGGACGCCGTGGCTGGGCGGAGGCGCGGCCGGGGGAGGCCTTTGGCGAAATGGCTCCCTCCGGTCCCTGCGGGACCTCCGGTCCGCGGAAGTTCCGCCAAAGGCCTCCCCCGGCCACACCTCCGCCCCCACCGCCGATGGAAGGCGCCACCGCCGGCAGGAGCATTGTTCATGAACGGCACGCACCGTCAAGGCGGGGCCGTGATCGGGGGGAGGGGTGTTCCGCGGCGTGCGAGGCAGGGATGCCGAGCCCGCAGGCCCTCGTGTGGAAGTGCCACGAACGTTTCCGAGTGCCCGGTGGTGTCCGGCTCGAACCGGACGTGCTTGTGGCCGG
The DNA here is from genome assembly GCA_035698445.1 of Woeseiaceae bacterium. Classification (GTDB taxonomy): domain Bacteria; phylum Pseudomonadota; class Gammaproteobacteria; order Steroidobacterales; family Woeseiaceae; genus IDS-8. The sequence goes on along the minus strand of DASSBS010000041.1, from coordinate 6,308 downwards.
CGCGGAAGGCCCCTCCCCCCGGTCGCGGCGCCGCCGGCCACGGCGCTCGAACGTTCATGAACAATGCCGCGATCAACTCCCGGGATTCCCGCGGTAGCACTCCTTCAGAGCCGCGGTGAATTGCGCGAGTGTGCCTTCGGCGATCGCGGATCGGAGGCCGGCCATCAATTGCTGGTAATAGTGAAGGTTGTGAATCGTCGCGAGGCGCGGCCCGAGCATCTCGTTGCACTTCTCCAGGTGGCGCAGGTACGCGAGGCTGTAGTGCCGGCAGGTGTAGCAGCCGCAGGCCGGGTCCGGCGGGCTCGTATCGTCCGCGTAGCGCGCATTGCGGATCTTCACGACGCCGGTCGACGTGAAGAGCTGGGCGTTGCGCGCGTGGCGCGTCGGCATGACGCAGTCGAAGAGGTCGATGCCGCGGGCCACGGACTCGGCGATGTCGACGGGCGTGCCGACGCCCATCAGGTAGCGCGGGGCATCGGCGGGCATGTGCGGGAGCAGCGCCTCGAGCACGGCGAGGCGCTCGGCTTCGGTTTCGCCGACCGCCAGTCCGCCCACGGCGTAGCCGTCGAAGCCGATGCCGCTGAGGCCGGCCAGCGATTCCCGCCGGAGCGCGTCGTGCACGCCCCCCTGTACGATGCCGAACAGCGCCTCGCCGCGCCCGGGCTCGGCGACGCGGAGCTCGTCGAAGCGGCGCCGGCTGCGCACGGCCCAGGCGAGCGACAGCTCCATCGAGCGCCGGGCTTCGTCAATGGTCGCGGGATACGGCGTGCACTCGTCGAAGATCATGGCGACGTCGGCGTTCAGGTCGTGCTGCACTTCCATCGAGCGCTCGGGCGTGAGGAACACCTCGTCGCCGTTGACGGGCGAGCGAAAGACGACGCCGTCTGGTGTCACTTTGGCCATCGCCGCAAGCGAAAACACCTGGAAGCCGCCCGAGTCCGTCAGGATCGGCCCGTGCCAGTGCATGAACTCGTGCAGGCCGCCGTGACGGCGAATGACGGCGGCGCCGGGCCGCAGCATCAGGTGAAAGGTGTTGCCGAGGATGATGTCGGCGCCGCTGCCGGCCACTTCTTCCGGGGTCATTGTCTTCACCGACCCGTAGGTGCCGACCGGCATGAAAGCCGGCGTGCGCACGTCGCCGCGCCGAAATGACAGCGTGCCGGTGCGGGCCGCGCCGCAGCGGCCGGTTACCGCCAGTTTCACGCGGTCTCCCGCTCGCCGGGGATGACCAGCATCGCGTCCCCGTAGCTGAAGAACCGGTACTCCGCCGCGACCGCGTGCCGGTAGGCGCCGAGGATCCGAGACCGGCCGGCGAACGCCGCCACCAGCATCAGCAGCGACGAGCGTGGCAGGTGAAAATTGGTCACAAGGCAGTCCACCGAGCGGAAGCGGTAGCCCGGCACGATGAAGAGCTCCGACTCGCCCTCGAACGGCGCGAGCTCCCCGCTCGCCGAAGCGCTTTCGAGCGCGCGCACCGCGGTCGTGCCGACGGCGACCACGCGCCCGCCCGCCGCGCGCGCCGCGCGCACCGCTGCGCAGGCCCCTTCGCCGACGATCACCCGCTCCGCGTGCAGGCGGTTGTCCGCGACGCGCTCGCAGCGCAACGGCTGGAAGGTGCCGGCGCCGACGTGCAGCGTGATGAACGTGCTCCCGATGCCCGCTTCCGCGAGCTCCTGCAGCATGCGCTCGTCGAAATGCAAGCCCGCCGTGGGTGCGGCCACCGCGCCCGGATGACGCGCGAACACCGTCTGGTAGCGCTCGCCATCCGCGGGCTCGGCTGCGCGGCCGAGGTACGGCGGCAGCGGCACCTCACCGGCGCGCTCCAGCAGCGGCTCGATGGGGGTGGAGAACGCGAGCTCGAAGAAGTCGCCGTCGCGGCCGGTAACGGTCGCGACGGCGCCATGCGGCAGCTCGATGGCCGATCCTGCTTTCGGTGCCTTGCTGGCCCGCACCTGTGCCAGCGCGCGAGTCGGCGCCAGCAGCCGCTCGATGAGCATCTCGACCGCCCCGCCGCTCGGCTTGCGCCCGCGCAGCCGCGCCTTGATGACGCGCGTGTCGTTCATGACCAGCAGGTCGCCGGCCCGCAGGCAGCCCGGCAGATCGCGGAACCGCCGGTCGGTCAGCCGGTCCTCGGGCGCATCCACGACGAGCAGCCGGCTGTCGCGCCGGCGCGGCGGCGGGAAGCGCGCGATCAGCGCGTTCGGCAGCTCGTAGTCGAAGTCGGCGACATGCATGGCCGCCTATGGTAGTGCACCCCGTGCCCTGTCGCTCCGGTCAGACGCCGCTCCGGTCAGATGCGTTCGGCATCCTTCGCGTCAGCCGGCGGCGCGGCGGGCGCCGCTTCCGGCGCAGGCGGCGGTCCCGCCTCCGGCGTCGCGAAGCGGAAGTGCAGGCTGCCTTGCCGCTGGTCCGGCATCTCGATCGAGAGGGTCTCCTGCTGCTTGTCGCGCATGATCCGCATCTCCAGCGTCTCGCCGGGGGCGTAGGAGGTGAGGATGCGCATCGCGTGCGACGCGGAGGCCGGTTCGCGGCCGTCGATGCTCTGGATGACGTCGCCGTCGCGCAGCTTGAGGCTCTCGTCCTCCGGCGCGCGCACCACGAGCAGCCCTTCGTCGGTGCCGAAATAGCGGCCGAGCTCCTCGGTCAGCGTCACCATTTCCATGTCGCCCCAGTTACCGCCGAAATGGAACGCGAACATGCGGCCGCCGGGCGCCAGCGGCGCCACCGGAACGTTCCAGGTCCGCCCGGGAAATGCCCAGGCGAAGCCCGGCTGCGGCTCGATCTCCACCGTCCGGCTGTCGCCGTCCCGGAGATATTGCACGTCGAGCGTGTCGCCGGCCTGGACCCCCGCCATGAAATCGAGCAGCTCGTCGTTGGCCTCCGCCTCCGTGCCGGCGCTCAGCGATTCGTTGTTTACCGCGGTCAGCACGTCGCCGGCGCGCAGGCCCGCTGCTTCCGCGGCGCTGCCGGGCGTCACGCCCCTCACGGTCACCCCCTCTACCGGACCCTCGTTCTCGCCGGGGCCGATCGTGACCCCGAGGACGGGCTGGTTGAAGCGCTGCAGGTGGCGCTCGACGAAGGTCATGTCCGGCAAGCGGCTGCGGCTGAGCTCGGCCACCTTCGCCGCCGCTTCCGCGAGCCGCTCCTCCGCCTCGCGGAGCTGCACCTCTATCGTGTCGGCGCGGTCCCCGGTGCTTTCGGCGGCTTGTGCCGCGGCGTGCGCCTCCGGTTCGGCGGCGGCGGCGTCCTGCGCCAGGACCGGCGCCGCCGCGAGGGCCGCGCCGGCAACCATCAACATTCGCAACAACTTCGGTGTCATGACTGTCTTCTCCTCGATGTTCGTCGAGCGGGCTAGAACGCGTTCCGTTGTGCCTGCGCCATGCGGAGCTGCACCAGCAGGTTCATCAGGCGCACGCGTTCGCGCCAGTAAAGCTCGGTCTCATCGTGCGTCAGGCGCGGCGGCGCGTAATTCAGGCGGTAATCGATCGCCGCGATCTGGTCCTGCACCGCCGCGATGGTCGCCGCGGTGCCCGCGCGCACCACCACCGGCTCGCTCGGCAGCGCGCGCAGGTCCTGTTCGAGAAGCTGCGACTCGACCATCAGCGCATGCAGCTTGCGCACGCGCACGGCCCGGTTGTCCGCGCGGTAAGACGGCTCAGTCGGGAACGTCCGGTCACTGCCCGTTGCTTCCGGCGTGGCCTGTGGCGGCAGCGCTTCGAAGTTCAGCACCGCGAGCACGACCGCCGCCGCCAACCCGGCGCCGGACAGCCATTTGAAGGACGTCCGGTGACCCGGCGCGCGCATTAGCCCTTCCGCGCGGGCCTGGCGCTCGATGCGCTGCCACACGGCGTGCGGCGGCGGCGTATCGGGCAGCAGCCCGAGCTTCGCCTGCAGGAGCTCGCGCTCCGCGCTGCCCAATCCGACTGTCAACATGTCGTCCTGTCCGTCATCCGTCATGGTCATCACCTGCCCCGCGCCCGGCCCGGACTAGCACTGGCCGAGCACCGGGTCATCGAGCGCCGCAGTGCTCGCGGTGGCCGCCGTTTCGGCTTCGAGCAACGGCCGTAGCCGCTGGTAGGCGCGCGACAACTGCGATTTCGAGAAACTTTCCGTCTTGCCCATGTAGTCCGCGATCTCCCGGTGCGTGAATCCCTCGACGTCGTGCAGCCAGACCACGGCGCGGCCGACCGGCGGCAGGGTCGCGAGCGCGGCGTCGAGATCGAGCGCGCGATCCGGCTCGGCCGACACCCCGAGGGCGCCGGCGCGTCCCGGCGTCAGGTCGTCCCAGTCGTCGTCCAGGCTCTGCCCGCGGCTGTGCCAGGCCGAGCGCAGGAACATGAGCGCCTTGGTCACGGCAATGCGCCGGATCCAGCTTCCGATCGGCGCCTCCCCGCGAAACGCCGGCAGGCTCCGGATCACTTCCATGAACGTCTCCTGCAGGAGGTCCTCGGCCTGCGCCGGCACCCGGGTAAAGCGCAGGCAGATCGAGTACACGGGCGACGAAAACGCCCGGTAGAGGATCGCGTGCGCGTGTGCGTCACCGCGTGCCGCGCGCCGGACCACGCCGCTGTCGATATCGATATCGGTGAACTTGCTCATGGGCCGCAGTGTAGATGCGCCGCGCCCGGAAAACGTCGCGCAAAACGGGACCGCCTGCAGGAGGCCGGGCGGCGTCCACGCCCGGTACGGAGGCGCGCAGGCCGCCTGCTATAATCGCCGCTCACGGCCGGGATGGCGGAACTGGTAGACGCGCCGGACTCAAAATCCGGTTCTGGCGACAGAGTGCGAGTTCGATTCTCGCTCCCGGCACCAAGGCCTGTTGACAGGCCGACCAAAAACGATCGCTTCTTTATCTCCCGGAAATCATGAAATTCTGCTCCAGGTGTGGCGGCACGGTCACACGCAAGACGCCGCACGGAGACAACCGCCGCCGCTGGGTGTGCGACAACTGCCTTGCAGTGCATTACCAGAATCCGAAAATAGTCGTGGGCTGCGTGCCGGAGCGCGACGGGCAGATCCTGCTGTGCAAACGGGCGATCGAGCCGCGCTCCGGGTTCTGGACCGTGCCCGCGGGGTTCATGGAGCTCGGCGAATCGATCGGTGAAGGCGCGAGGCGCGAGACGCGCGAAGAGGCCTGCGCGGAAGTGGAGCTGGGCCACCTGTTCGCGTCGGTCGACGTCATCGAAGCCGGCCAGGTTCACCTGTTCTTCACGGCGAAGCTCATCGGCGGCTTTGCCGCCGGCGATGAAACGGAAGACGTCGCGCTGTTCGCGAAAGACGGCATCCCCTGGCCCGAGATCGCGTTCCTGAGCGGTCAGTTCGCGCTCGAGAAGTTCCTCGAGGATGACGGCCGCAACCACGGCGTGCACCTGAAGCGCATCCCCCACGGCGAGTAAGCGACGAAGCGGCCGGCAAGCGGGCACCGAATCCGCCGTAGGAGAAGCCCCTGTGCCCCGGGGCGGTTACTCGGCCGTCGCGGCCGCCATCCGCTGGCTCAGCTCCGCCGGCGGCACGTACCCGCTGATGAGCGTGCCGTCCTCGAGCACGAGCGCCGGCGTCCCGCGCAAGCCGATGTCCTGCCCGAGCGCATACTGCTCCTGGACGATCGAGGCATCGCAGCTTTGCGATTCGAACTCTTGATCCAGTTTTGCGAGCGTCAGGGCCTTCTTCCGGTCGGCGGCGCACCAGACGCGCTCGGCCTTGGCCCAGGATTCCGATCCCGGCCCGTTGCGCGGGTACATGAGATAGCGGACCTCGATGCCCTCGGCGAGGTATTCGTCGATCTGGCTGTGGAAGCGCCGGCAGTAGGTGCAGTCGACATCCGTGAAGACCGACAGCACGTGCTTGACCTCTTTCGGCGCGAAGATGATCGTCTCCTCGTCCGGGACCGCCTGGATCATCTTGAGCCGGGCTTCGTTGCGCGCCACCTCGGTCAGGCTGATCTCGTTGTCGATGTCGATCAGGTCGCCCTGAAACAGGTATTTCCCGTCGCCGGAGATGTAGGCGATGACGGTGCCTTTGCGGATGGCGAACCAGCCGGGCACCGGGCTCGGCTGCACGTCTTCCGGCCGCACCTCGTCGAAGGTGGCAACGGCTTTCGCCCGCGCCGTTTCGAGGCCGGGGGGCACGCCTTCGGTCGCGGCGTCCCGGGCGCTTGCCGGCAGCACGGGCAGGAGGGCGAGCGTCGCGATCGCGATCGGTATCAGGAGCGGATTCTGTTTCATCCAGGGGTTCTCTTATTGGCCGCGCCGGGAGGCGCCGGGATGTGCGGTTCGACAGGCCCCCGGCGGCCCGGTTCCGCCACCTGC
>DASSBS010000040.1:0-3575 GCA_035698445.1 Woeseiaceae bacterium | reverse complement strand
GCCACCGCGTCGAGCAGCTTCTTGCCGTCGTGCGTGTAGCAGTACATCCCTTCCGCGTGCGTGATGAGCCGCGGATTTTTCTTGAAGAACCGGTTGCCGGTGAACGGCATCCAATAGGCTTCGAGATCGGGCAGCTCCGTTGCTGCCTCATTTGCCGTACTGACCATCATTCCACTCCTGAGGTGTCCCGTTGGAGCCCGCCATTGCGGGCGACCGGTATGCAGCCAATTTAAAGCGCGTTTTGCGCCACCGGTTGAAAAGGGCGGTGCCAACGTGCGTTCCGCAAGCCCCGTACCGGTCGCCCGCAATGGCGGGCTCCAACGATCAAAGCACTTCTTTCATTCGATAATAGAGCATGCCCAACGCCAGCGCCGGGTTCGCAAACCACTTGCCGCCCGGCAGCTTCACGTGCCCGATGCGTGCAAACACGTCGAAGCGTTCGAAATCGCCGCCAATCGCATCCGCCAGCACCTTGCCCGCCATGTGCGACGGCGCGAGCCCGTGCCCGGAATAGCCCTGTGCGTAATACGTGTTCTCCTCGATGCGCCCGAACTGCGGGATGCGATTGATGCTGATCGCGATGTAGCCGCCCCACTCGTAGTCGACCTGCACGTCTTTTAGCTGTGGGAAGACCTTCAGCATGTTGGGGCGCAGCGATGCCGAGATGTCCTTCGGATCGCGCCCCGAGTAGTTGCAGAGCCCGCCGAACAGCAGCCGGTGGTCGGAAGTCAGCCGGAAGTAATCGAGGCCGACGCGCTGGTCGCAGGCCGCCATGTCCTGCGGCAGCAGCTCGCGCGCGCGCTCCGCGACTAGCGGCTCGGTGGCGATGACGTAGCTGCCGGCCGGGATCACCTTGCCGAACAGCTTCGGCTCGGTGCGGCCGAGGTAGGCGTTGCCCGCGAGCACGACTTTGCTCGCGTGCACCCTGCCGTTCGCTGTTTCGACCACCGGCTTTGCGCCGTGGCGCACGCGGGTGACGGGGGATCGTTCGAACAGGCGGGCACCCTTCTGCTCGGCGGCGAGCGCCTCGCCGATGCAGAGGTTCAGCGGATGCAGGTGGCCGTTCGCGCGATTGACGAGCCCGCCGACGTAGCGCGGCGAGCCGATGTACTCGTGCAGCTTCTCCTGCGGCACGAATTCCAGCCGATGCGGGTAGTTGAGCCGCGTCTTGCGCTCGATCTCGGAGCGGAAGTAATCCACGTCGCGCTGGTTCAGGGCGACATCGAGATAGCCGAACTTGAGGTCGCAGTCGATGCCGTATTGCTCGATGCGGTCGATTACGATCTGGCGGCACTCCAGCCCCATGCGCCACGCCGTGTCCGCGGCGGCTATCCCGAGACGCTTCCCGATTTTCCCGACGTCGACGAAACCGTCGATGAGCTGCCCGCCGTTCCGTCCGGACGCGCCCCAGCCGACTTTGCAGGCTTCGAGCACGATGACGTCGTAGCCACGCTCGGCGAGGAACAGCGCCGTGGAAATGCCCGTGTAGCCCGCGCCGACGATCGCGACGTCGCAGCGCTGCTCGCCGGAAAGCATCGGGTAGTCCGTGCGCCGGTTGACGGTGGCGGCGTACCAGGAATTGACGTGGGGCGTGGCGTCGAGCATGGCAGGCAGGGTACTGCAGGCCCGGTCAGTTAACAATATTTAAATGTAAGAAAATAACTCTTTGAATTTGCTAATTCCAATCTTGCGGTCGTTCAGTATAATCAACGATTCAACAACCGCAGAGAGGAGACATGGAGTCCATCGGCTCGGAACTGAGAACCTTGCGTACCCGGCAGGGGCTGTCGCAACGGCAACTGGCGCTCCGCGCCGGCGTCTCGAATGCCACGATATCGCTGATCGAGCACGGCCGCACCGACCCGTCGCTCGGGCTTTTGAAACGGATACTGGATGCCCTGGGCGTGTCGTTCGCGGAGTTCTTTTCGGGCCAGCGCGGCGCCGGCGGCAAATATTTCTATACGGGCGACGAGTTGAGCGAAATCGGCAGCGGAGCGATTTCCTACCGGCAGGTCGGCGGCGACCTCCTCGACAGCAAGCTTCAGATCCTGCACGAGCGCTATCGGCCCGGTGCGGACACGGGGCAGTCGATGCTGAGTCACGAAGCGGAGGAAGGCGGGATCGTGCTCGCCGGACGGCTCGAGGTGACGGTGGGCGACCAGGTGCGCACGCTCGCGGCCGGCGACGCTTACCGCTTCAACAGCCGGCTGCCGCACCGGTTCCGGAATACCGGCAGCGAGGACTGCATCGTCGTCTCCGCCTGCACGCCGCCGAGCTTCTGAGCTGTGGGAGCCCGTCTCACGGACGACACGGCGATCGACTCCGCTGTCGCCCGTGAGACGGGTTCCTACAAGGAGCGGGCGGCGTACAGGCAGATCATCTCCATGGCGATGGTCGCGCCGGCCAGCGCCGTGATTTCGCCGACGTCGTACGCCGGTGCGACTTCAACCACGTCCATGCCGATCACGTTGATGCCGGCGAGCTTGCGGAGGGTCGAGATCGCCTGCCAGGTGCTCAAGCCGCCACAAACCGGCGTGCCCGTGCCCGGCGCGAAGGCGGGATCGAGGCAGTCGATGTCGAAGGTCAGGTAGACGGGGCGGTTGCCGAGGACCTTCTGCGTTTCGGCAACCACCGCTTCGATGCCGTGCTCGTGCACCCACGGCGCGTCGAGAATATTGAAACCGAGCGTATCGTCGTTCGTCGTCCTGAGGCCGATCTGCACCGAGCGCGCCGGGTCGATAAGGCCTTCCTGCACGGCGTGCCAGAACATCGTGCCGTGATCCACGCGGCCCTCCGTGTCGCTCCATGTGTCGCTGTGCGCGTCGAAGTGCAGCAGCGAGAGCGGCGCCCCATGCTGCCGCGCGTGCGCTTTCAACAGTGGCCACGAGACAAAATGATCGCCGCCGAGCGACAGCAGCCCGGGACCTGCACGGATGATGCGGAACGCATGCTCCTCGATGGCGGCCGGCACCGTCTCCGGGCGGCCGAAATCGAACAGGCAATCCCCGTAGTCGATCACCGCCAGCCGGTCGAACGGATCGAACGGCATGGCGTACGGCCGCATCCACGCCATGACCGAAGAGGCGGCGCGGATGCCGCGCGGGCCGAAGCGCGCGCCGGGCCGGTTGGTCGTCGCGGTATCGAGCGGCACCCCGGTCACGACGAGATCGACGCCGTCGAGATCGCGCGTGTACTTGCGGCGCATGAACGAGAGCGTGCCGGCGAAGGTCGGCTCGCTGTGCGTGCCGTGCGGGTCTTCCCTGAGGAATGCCTGGTCGCCGGCCTTCTTCTCCGTCATGGCGGCGGCCGGCTTAGGAGAGCGCCTGCTGAGTGAGGTCGAGGCACTTCCACGCCTTCTCCACGAGCTCGTCGGCCTGCGCCGTCGTCAGGACCAGCGGCGGCGCGACGACGATGGTGTCGCCGACGGCGCGCATGACAAGCCCGTTCTGCACCAGGAAGTCGCGGCAGATCGTCCCGGCGCCGCGGGCCTTGTCGAAGCGCTCGAGCGGTGCCTTCGAGGCCACCAACTCCAGCGCGCCCATGAGGCCCACCATGCGCGTCTCGCCGACCAGCGG
>DASSBS010000039.1:0-22290 GCA_035698445.1 Woeseiaceae bacterium | reverse complement strand
GGGGTCGCCTGATATCATTGCGGCATGAAAAACCTGAATCCCAACGAACTGCTCAACGAATGGGCCGGCCTCGTCAACGAGCGGAACCTGGATGCCGTGCTCGCCACGTATGACGAGAGCGCCGTGCTGATCCCCACGTTCTCGAACCGGCTGCTCAACACTCCCGCGCGCATCCGGGAATATTTCGAGACCCTCTGCAGCCGGGAGGGGCTCGCGCTTTCGCTGCACGAAAGACCCCGCGTGAGCACCCCGATCGGCGGGGGGCTGCACGCGCTGGCCGGTATCTACCGCTGGCGCTTCGCGGTCGAGGACGAGCTGCTCGATTTCGAGGCGCGCTTCACTTTCGTTCTCGACCTCGAGCGCCCGGCGCCGATTCTCCATCATCACTCATCACAGGTCCCGCGGATGCTCTAGCGAGCTCCGCGCGGCCGCAGGAGACGACCGTGATCCACAAGGGAAGCTGCCATTGCGGCGCCATCGCCTTCGAAGTCGAAGGCGAGCTGACCGGCGCCACGGCCTGCAACTGCTCCATCTGCTCGCGCAAGGGCTCACTGCTGTGGTTCGTGCCGCGTGATCGACTACGCTTGCTGACGCCGGAAGACGCGCTCGGCACCTACACGTTCAACAAGCAAGCCATCAAGCACAACTTCTGCCGGACCTGCGGCATGCACCCGTACGGCGAAGGCACCGATCCGAAGGGCAACCACATGGCCGCGATCAACATCCGCTGCCTGGAGGACATCGACCTGGAGGCCGTGCCGGTGCAACACTTCGACGGGCGCTCTCTCTGAGCGCGTGAGGGCTGACGCGAGCCTGGCCGTGCACGACCTGCTGCCGTCCGGAACGCCGTTCGTGCGCATCGCCATGCTTACCGCCATTGCCGGGGAGCGCCGCCCGTGAGCGGGAAGCGGATCAGCCTGCGGGGCCGCTCCGAAGCCGGCATCATCGCCTTTTACCTCGGGATCGCCGCCGCCGCTGCCGTCGCGCTGCTCGCGGACGGCGTGATTCGCATCATCGCGCTGTCGGTGCTCGGCGTATTCGCGCTGTACTTCCTTTTCGGCGACGTGCTGCTCGCCGTATCGGACGAGCGGGCCACGAAGCGGAATCCGCACGACAATCGCATCAGTGACGTCGGCCGCAAGGTCAGCGTCATCGAGGATTTCGTCGGCGGTCCTGCCGGCAGCCGCGGCAAGGTCCGGCTGGCGGGCGAGACCTGGGAAGCGCGGTCCCGGGACGGGAAGCTCCACAGGCAAGGGGACGCGCTGGTCGTCACCGACGTGCAGGGGCTCGTGCTGGAAGTCGAGGACCGGCCCGCCGGGGAACAAGGCGCAAGCCGCGGCTGACGGAACGGCGCGTGCCGCCGGCGTCTATTTCGGCGACGAGCTCGTTGCGGTGACCGTCGTCGCCTCGCCGACGCTGTCGAGCGGCAGGTACCGGTCCAGGAAGGCAAGCAGCTTCCCGTAGACCTCGCGGCGCGTCTCCTGGTTGTAGATACCGTGGCCTTCGCCCCTGAGCGCGAGCCATTCGACCGACTTGCCCGCGTCCTCCAGCGCGTCGCGCATGCGCACCGCGTGCTCGAAATCGGCGCGCCAGTCCTCCTTCCCGTGTATGAGCAGGACGGGTGCCTGGATCCGTTCGGCGTTGTAGACGGGCGAGCGCTTCCGCAGCAGCTCCGGGTCCTCGCCCAGGTAGGTCTCCAGGAACGCCTGGCCGATCTGCCAACGCTGGGTGTCGCCGGCCTCGAACATCAGCTCGAGGTCGTAAACGCCCGCATGGCCGATTGCGCAGCGGTACAGGTCAGGCTCGCGCACGGCACCCATGAGGGCCGCGTACGCGCCGTAGCTCGCGCCGTAGATGCAGATGCTGTCGGCCTCCGTGATGCCCTGCTCGATCGCCCAGCGGGTCGCATCCGTGAGGTCGTCCTGCATCAACCCTCCCCATTCACCGTAGCCCGCTTCGAGGAAGTCGATGCCGTACCCGCCGCTGCCCCGGTAATTGACCTGCAGCACGGCGTAGCCGCGGTTGGCGAGGAGCTGGACCTCCCAGTCGAAGTCCCAGCGGTCCCGCACCCCGTGCGGGCCGCCGTGCGGCAGCACGACCAGCGGGAAGGGCCCGTCGCCGTCCCGCGGCCGGGTGAGATAGCCGTGCAGCGTCAGCCCGTCACGCGCCGCCAGCGTCACCGGCTCTTTCGGGCGCATCAGCCGCGGGTCCACCCAGGAGCGAGTGGCCCGCAGGTAGTCCGCGTGCTTGTTCTCGACGTCGAACAGGTAGTAGTCCCCGGGATTCACGTCGGAGTAGACGAACACCACGGCCAGCTTGCCGTCCGCGGTCACGCTCGTGATCTCGACCGCTTTGCCCGGGAACGCGCGCTGCAGCATGCGATAGAGCCGCGCGGCGGGATCCTCGGCATCGATCCAGTGGTACTCGGGCCGGTCCGACTCGACGCGCACGCCGATGACGGAATTATCGGCGAGGTCCGTCACGACCGTCCCGATCTCGGCGTAGGGATGCTGATACAGCCGTTCCACCTTCCGGGTAACGAGATCCAGCCGGTAGAGCGCATCCAGCGACTCACCCGCCTCGACGCCGGTAAAGAAAACGCCTTTGCCGTCGACCGTGAAGCGGCGCGGAACCACGGTGTCGTTGACGAACCCCGGAAGCTGGAATTCCGTCCACTCCGCGCCCACCTCCGGTTTCCAGATCACCGAGAACCGGGATTCCGCGTTGTACCCGATGGCAAAGCGCACCTGCTCGTCGGCATCGACGATCACCTCCGCCAGCTTCAGCGGCACGAGCCCTTTGTAGTCGGTGTCCCCGCTGTAGACGTCGAGCAGGGAAATGCGCGCGGGCGCGTCGGCATCGAGGTACAGCACATGGCCACGCTGCTCCCAGGGCCGTTCCAGGATGAGAACGTGGTCATCGTCGTTTTCGAGGACGCTCAGCAGCTCGCCGGTGGCGTTGGTGGACTCGCGAGTTCCCAGGCGCGAGCCGGTGCGTTGATTGCTTGCCCGATAACCGTACAGGATCGCGTCGCGGCCCCCGTCGCGATCGACCGCGAATATTTCACCCGTGCTGGAAGCATATTCCTGGCCCGAGTAGCGCTCGCCGTAGTGATAAATCACGCGCGTATCGGACACCCAGTCGAAGCCGGTGATCTCGTCACCTTGCCGCGCCCTGATACCGCCCTTGACCTCGGCAGTCTCGAGGTCGATGAAAAGCAGGACCGAGACTTCACCACCGCCGGCGGTCGCGGCCAGGTATTCACCGTCGGGCGAGATCTTGATCAGGCCGAAATCGTCGTCCCGCGTGAAATACTCGATGGGCAGCGGATCGGCGAGCGCCGCGGACGCCGCCAGCAGCGAAACGAAAGACAGAACATTCCGAACGAGCAACCGGACCTGCCGGATGCGACGTTCGCGGCCGACTCGCGGCATGGCACCCCCTGGTTTTTGTGTTTATCGTTGTGCCGGGAGTCTAGCACAGGCGTTACGCGCGGAAACCGCGACGCGCTTCAAGAAAACAACGATGCGGCTCGCGGCGGGAATCGCCTCCGAGCCGCACCGGTGCCGGCAAACTCACCGCTGGGCGATGGCGAATTCCTTTTCGCTGATGAGCTCGTCGGCGTCCGTATCGACGCGGTGGAACGCCTCGGACAGCGGCGGCATTTTTTCCGCTTCCTGCCGCCCGATGACGCCGTCCCCATCCGTATCGAGCGACTGGAACTCCACGTCGGCCAGCAGGTTCGTCGTAGCGGCTTCGTACTCCTGCGGGCTGACGTTATTGTCGCCGTCAGTGTCCACGTCAGCGAAAGCCTCCTTGAGCGACACCGGCATCGCCGCCGCCTCGCGCTCGCTGACGACACCATCCTCGTTGACGTCGACCTGCTCGAAGCGGAGGTCCGCAATGTGCATGGTCGCCGCCTGGTACTCGGCGTCATCGATGCCACCGCTGTCGTTGGTGTCGAGGCGGTCGAAGTTCTCCGCCAGGTTGGGCGAGCTTTGCGCTTCCTGCTGGCTGATCACGCCGTCGCCGTCTTCGTCGAAGCCGCTGTAGGCGTTGGCCAGCGGATTTTCGAAATCCCGCAACGTCTGGCAGCCCGACAGGAACAGCAGTGCCGCGGCCAAGAATGCAAAAGTCTTCATACGCTTCTCCTGAACAACTGGAATTCGCCGGTGCTGCCCGGCAATGGGGCCGACCGGTGACGAGCCAGGGGACGAACACCCGCGCTCGCCTGTCACGTCACAGCTTAGCGAGCAATATCCATGCCACTCCCGTTGGCCGGGGCATGCGCGGCCATCGCCGCCGCGGCCGCGCCCGCGGGCCGCCGCCCGGCATTCCGTTCATGCCCGTGCAATTTTTACCGCCGCGTTGACGGTCGCGGTCGAGAGGCGGATTATTTCGGGATAGCGCCTCGCCGGCGGAACCGAGGACCAGCGGTGGAAGAGCCAATTGCGTCGACCGGGATCGTCTACGTTCCGCCGGACGGGGACGAAGTCCTCACCGAAATACAGGTCGGTTTGCCGCGCGAAGAAGGCGACGGCAACTGGGCCTGCGACGTGGAAATTCCGGCAGTCGAACGGTTGCGGAAGATTCACGGCGCCGACAGCCTGCACGCGTTGCTGCTGGCGCTTGGTTTCCTGTCGGACCGCCTGGAGTACCTTTCGGAGAACGGCGCAAGCTTCCTGTGGCCGGATACGCGCGAGGCATCGAGGATCGCCGACATTCTGCCGAGACTCGACACCCTGGTCGAGTAACCACTGTACCCCGTCGCTGTGACGGGCTGCACAATGCGCGGCGGCCGTCGCGCTGTTCTTCACGCCGCCCCGGCGGCGTGCACAAATCGCAAGGAGTCATCATGAAACGAAAGGGTTCGGCCAAATGGGTTGGCGGCATCAAGGACGGCAAGGGCACCGTCTCCACGGCCAGCGGCGTCCTGGATGCGACGCCATACTCGTTCAGCACGCGCTTCGAGGACGCGCAAGGCACCAATCCCGAGGAGTTGATCGCGGCGGCGCACGCCGGCTGCTTCTCCATGGCCCTCTCGGGCCAGCTCGGAAAAGCCGGGCTCACGGCCGAGGACATCAGCACCACGGCGACCGTGACGATCGACAAATCCGGCGACGGCTTCGCGATCACCGCGGTGCACCTCGAGGTGCGCGCGGACGTGCCGGACGCCGACCGCGAGGCGTTCGAACAAGCGGCGAACGAGGCGAAGAACGGATGCCCCGTGTCGAAGGTGCTGAACGCCGCCATCACCATGGACGCGCAGCTCGCCGGCTGATTCACGCTCGGCGGGGAGGGACGATGCTCGACGGACTCGCCGCCGACGCCGTCATGCTCGTCCACCTGGCGTTCGTCCTGTTCGTGGTGTTCGGCGGGCTGCTGGTCCTGCGCCTGCCCGTGGTGGCGCTGGCGCATGTGCCCGCGTTCGCCTGGGGCATATGGATCGAGGCAACCGGCGGTACCTGCCCGTTGACGCCGCTCGAGAACGCGCTTCGGCGCCGGGCGGGAGAAGCCGGATACGAGTCCGGTTTCATCGAACATTACTTCCACCCGCTCATCTACCCGCCGGGGCTTACGCGAGGTGCGCAGCTCTGGCTCGCGGCGACGGTGTTCCTGCTGAACGGATTCCTGTACGGCTGGCTGCTATTGCGGTGGCGCCGCGACCATTTAAACTCGGCTCATTGAGCGGGCGACCGCCGCCGGGGCGGGGAGCGCGGAGGAGGCATGCATGTCCGAGCACACGGCGACGGTCGTCTGGCAACGGGGCGACCAGGCATTCACCGACAACGCCTACAGCAGGGCGCACCGCTGGGTATTCGACGGCGGCGCCACGATCGAGGCGTCCGCCGCGCCCGACGTGGTGCCGGTGCCGCTGTCCGTCGCCGAGAACGTCGATCCCGAAGAAGCTTTCGTCGCGTCTCTCGCGAGCTGCCACATGCTGTTTTTCCTCTCGCTGGCGGCGCAGCAAGGCTACGTCGTCGACAGTTACACCGACGCGGGCCTTGGGGTTACCGGCAAAAACGAGGAGGGCCGCATCGCCGTCCTGAAAGTGGCACTGGAGCCGAAGGTCAGCTTCGCCGGGGACAGGATCCCGACCGCCGGGGAACTGGAGAAGCTGCACCACAAGGCGCATGATCTCTGCTTCATCGCCAATTCCGTAAAAAGCGAGGTCACGGTGAGGGTTACGTCCTGAATCGGGCCGCTCGTCAGCCCGACGCCACGGCGATTTGTTGGATATCAAAAAACCATGCATGAAGAAGTCCGGCATCCCTGCGTCCAGCACAAGCTGTCCCTGATCCGCGATCGGCGCACCGGCCACCAGGAATTTCGCGCCCTGGCGCGCGAAATCACGATGTTCGTCTGCTACGAGGCGCTGAAGGCGGTGAACGTGCGCGAAGTCACGGTGGAGACGCCGCTCGCCGAGGCACAGGGGTTCAAGATCGACGAGGACCTCGTCGTCGTACCGATCCTGCGCGCCGGAATTGGCATGCTGGACGGCATCCTCGACCTCGTGCCCACGGCACGCGTCGGCTTCGTCGGCATGTACCGCGACAAGGCCACCAAGAAGCCGGTGGCCTATTACGACCGCGTGCCGAGCGGGCCGCAGAATGCGCTCTACGTCATAATCGACCCGATGATCGCCACCGGCGGTTCGACGGCGGCCGCGATCGATATCCTGAAGCAGAACGGCGCCAGCCACATCGTCGTGGTCTGCATCGTGACTTGCCCCGAAGGGCTGCGCACCATCGAGACGGCGCATCCCGACGTCAGCATCTACACCGCCAGCATCGACGAGGGCCTCGACGAGCGAAAATACATCGTCCCGGGCCTCGGGGACGCGGGAGACCGGCTGTTCGGGACGAGCTGATCCAGGGAGCCCGTGCAAACACGCCGCGGATGCGCTATACCTGTGACAACAGGAATAAATCGGGGAAGTCCGCGGGGGCGCTCTCATGCGCAACATCTGCAAAACCGTGGTGCTGCCGGCGCCGGCCGGCGAGCTCTACGAGATGTACATGGATCCCAAGGTGCACAGCGCTTTCACCGGAGCACCGGTGAAAATCTGCGAAGATGCGGGATCGCCGTTCGAAGCGTTCGGCGGGCTCGTGAGCGGCACGACATTGCAAGTCGTGCGTCATCGCCTGATCGTGCAGTCATGGCGCTCCGTCAATTTCGCGAAGACGGATCCGAACTCCACGCTCGTCATCACGTTTACGCCGGAAGACGAGGACGGGCGCATCGATCTCGTGCATGTGAACGTGCCGGCGAGCGATTACCAGGGCGTTTCAGGCGGGTGGGATTCGCGCTATTTCGCGCCCTGGCTTGACTACCTGAGATCGCGGGACGCCTGAATATCTCTGAGAATATACAATGTTTTCAATTTGTTGGGCGCGGTGCCGGTAAGCCTCGCCGGGGTCCGCCCGGTGGCCGAATATTTTTCTTTTGCGGCAAGCCGGACCCGCGTACCATACCGCCCTCGCGTGCGGTGCAGGTGGCGGGGCGTTCCATTACCGAAATCTGCGGCCGTCGCGGAAAGCACCGGCGGTTGCCGGTTTATCAACGCCAGGATGACCTGGCTTTAAAGATCGTAAGAGAGAACGTATGTCAGAGGAAGTTGAAGGGACCGTAAAGTGGTTCAACGATGAAAAGGGATTTGGTTTCATCGCTCGTGAAGGCGGTAAGGATGTCTTCGTTCACCACAGCGCAATCAATGCGTCCGGTCGCCGATCCTTGCACGAAGGCCAAAGGGTAACGATGAAGGTCACTCAGGGACAGAAAGGTCCGCAAGCGGAGAACGTCACGCCGCTGTGACCGGGGCCATACCGAGATTCGAGATCCGCGTGGCTGATTCCTGACGGAGCGGCCGCCGGCTAAAAGCCCGAAGCGATTACTTGCCCGAAGTGAGGCACAATGGCCTCCTTCGGGCATTTTCGTTTATGGCGAACGCAAACGACAGGACCAGGACGCTCATGTCGTGGAGCAGCGGCAAAGACAGCGCCTGGGCGCTGCATGTGTTGCAGCAGCGCGAGGACGTCGAAGTCGTCGGCCTCTTCACGACGCTCAACCGGGCGGCCGATCGCGCGGCGATGCACGCCGTCAGGCGAACCCTCGTGCAACGGCAGGCCCGGGCCGCGGGCTTGCCTGTCGAGTTCATCCCGTTGCCGCACCCCTGCCCGAACGCGGAGTACGAAGCCGCGATGGGCGCGTTCATGGACCGCGCGAGGGCACGTGACGTGGAGGCGTTCGCTTTCGGCGACCTGCAGCTCGAAGACGTGCGGCGGTATCGCGAAAAGTCGATGGGCGGCAGCGGCATCGAGCCCCTGTTCCCGATCTGGGGCAGCGACACGGCGGCGCTCGCGGCGACGATGGTCGAGGCCGGGCTGCGCGCGCGCGTCACCTGCGTCGATCCTCGCCAGATGCCGTCGCGCTTCGCCGGCCGCCTCTTCGACCGGGCCCTGCTCGACGAATTGCCCGCCGGGGTCGATCGCTGCGGCGAGAACGGCGAATTCCATACCTTTGCGTTTGCCGGCCCCATGTTTTCCCGGCCCATCGCGATGACCGTCGGCGAGACCGTGGAACGCGATGGCTTCGTCTTCACTGATTTGATGCCAGCCTGAGGAAGTACCGACATGCACCGGAGCCGATTCGCAGGGTTTATCATCGATTGCAGGACCGACGACCTCGAAGCCGCCAGCGCCTTCTGGAGCGCGGCGCTCGGTAGCCCCGAACGCCCCAACAAGGAACCCCGCTACGTTTCGCTCGACACCGCGGCGGGCGAGCCGCACATCGAGGTGCAGCAGGTGGACCACCCGAGCCGTGTGCACATCGACCTCGAGTCCGACGACATCCCGGCGGAGGTTGCGCGGCTGGAAGCGCTGGGCGCGCGCAAGGTCGCGGACGTCCGCGACTGGTGCGTCATGGAGGCGCCGACCGGCCAGCGCTTTTGCATCGTGCCCGTGGTACGCGCCGGCTTCGCGGAGAAGGCGAACGTGTGGCCATGAGGCCGGCGCCGCGCGCACGCGCCGGGATGCCCGACGTTTACCGGATCGCGCGGGCCGCGCCGGATCACCTGCGGGAAATCCCGAAGATCGAGCAGGCAGCCGCGAGCGTGTTCGCGGCCGAGGACCTGCCGCCGTCATTGCGCTACCGGGTGACCGACCCTCAATACGTGGACGATGCGCAGCGTGATGGACGGCTGTGGGTGGCGCTCGCCGGCACCCATCCGGTCGGCTTCGCACTGGCCGACGTCGCGGACGGCGAGGCTTACCTCTCGGAGATCGACGTGCATCCCGACCACGCGCGGCAGGGCCTCGGCACGCGGCTCGTGCACGCCGTCGTGGACTGGGCCGCCGCGCACCGCTTTGCCTGTGTCCGGCTGGTGACCTTTCGTCACCTGCCGTGGAACGCGCCGTTCTACGCACGGCTCGGCTTCGTCGCGCTGCCGGAGCAGGAAGTCGGCCCGGAGCTGCGCGAATTCATCGAAGAGGAAAGGGAAGCCGGTATCGACACCGGCAAGCGCGTGGCCATGCGCCTGGCGCTGCCGCAAGCGCCGCGCGGGGAAGGCGCATGACGACGCGCAAGCGTTGCGCCTTCCTCACCATGGACAACCTCGAGGGCTGGTCCATCGACGCCGACCTGGGGATCGCGCCGCTCGAGGCGCTGGGCTGGTGTGTCGAGCAGGTTCCGTGGCGCTCCGGGAACGCGCGGTGGGACGATTTCGATGCCGTCTACATCGGGACGCCCTGGGACTACCCGGAGGATGTCGTGCGGTTTCTCGGCGTGCTCGCGCGCATCGAGGCGTCGCGCGCCGTGCTCGTCAATCCCCTCTCGCTGGTGCGCTGGAACCTGCCGAAAACCTATCTGCGCGACCTGGAAAGCCGCGGCGCCGCGATCGTGCCCAGCCGCTGGGGGGAGCATCTCGCCCCCGGCGCACTCGCGGCCGGCTTCGACGAGCTGGCCGCGGAGCGGCTGGTCGTCAAACCCGTCGTCAGCACGAACGCGCGAGACACCTTTCTGCTGGCACGCGACGAGGTCCGCGAGGCGGAACCGGAGCTGCTGCGCGCGTTCGACCGGCGCGCATTCGTCGTGCAGCCGTTCATCGAGCAGATCCGGTCGGAAGGGGAGTACTCGCTGTTCTACTTCGGCAACGAATTCAGCCACGCTATTCGCAAGAAGCCGAAAGCGCGCGACTTCCGCGTGCAGGAAGAACACGGCGCGAGCATCGACGCGGTGGCGTCGCCGGACGCCGCGCTGGTCGCTGCGGCCGACCGGGTCCTGGAGCTCGTGCGGCCCGCGCCGGCGTACGCGCGCTGCGATCTCGTGCGCGGCCCCGACGGCCGCTTCCTGCTGATGGAGCTCGAGCTCATCGAGCCGTCGCTGTACCTGCGCATGCACGCCGATGCCCCGGCGCGCTTCGCCGCCGCCTTCGACGCCTGCGTAGCGTCTATGTAGGACAGTTGGAGCCCGCCATTGCGGGCGACCGGTACACAGTTGATCGAAGGCACGACGGCACCGCTCTTCAATGCCGGTCGGAACGGGCTTCCGGTTTATTCCTTACCAGTCGCCCGCAATGGCGGGCTCCAACGGTGCCGGCGTCACCGCGAGGCGCGTTTCGGACTCTGCACCTTCCCCAGCAGCGGCCGCAGGTACTCCCCCGTGAACGACGCCGGATTGTCGGCGACATCCTCCGGCGTGCCGGTCGCGATGACCTGCCCGCCGCCATCTCCGCCTTCGGGGCCGAGATCCACGATCCAGTCCGCGGTCTTGATGACGTCGAGGTTGTGCTCGATGACGACGATCGTGTTGCCCTTGTCGCGCAGGCGGTGCAGCACCGTGAGGAGCTGCTCGATGTCGTGGAAATGAAGCCCGGTGGTCGGCTCGTCCAGGAGATAGAGCGTGCTGCCCGTATCCCGTTTCGACAATTCCTTCGCGAGCTTCACGCGCTGGGCTTCGCCGCCGGACAGGGTGGTCGCGTTCTGGCCGAGCCGGATGTAGGTCAGCCCCACGTCCATCAGCGTCTGCAGCTTCTTCGCCACGGCCGGCACGTTGGCGAAGAACGCGGCCGCGTCCTCCACCGTCATCTCCAGCACTTCGTGGATGTTCTTGCCCTTGTAGCGGACCTCGAGCGTCTCGCGGTTGTAGCGCATGCCGCGGCACACGTCGCAGGGCACGTAGATGTCCGGCAGGAAGTGCATCTCCACCTTGATCACGCCGTCGCCCTGGCAGGCTTCGCAGCGCCCGCCCTTGACGTTGAAGCTGAAGCGGCCGGGCATGTAGCCGCGCGAACGGGCTTCCTGCGTGCCGGCGAACAGCTCGCGGATCGGGGTGAACAGGCCGCTGTAGGTGGCCGGGTTCGAGCGCGGCGTGCGCCCTATCGGGCTCTGGCTGATGTCGATGACCCGGTCGATCAGCGCGAGGCCCTCGATGCCGTCGTGCGGCGCCGGGTTGCGGCTGATGCGGTTCAGCTCCTGGGCCACCGCCTTGTACAGCGTGTCGTTGATGAGCGTGGACTTGCCCGACCCGGAGACGCCGGTGATACAGGTCATCAGCCCGACGGGAATCGCGGCATCGACGTGCTTGAGATTGTTCCCGCGCGCGCCGCGGACCACGAGCTGCCGCTTGCGGTCAGGCGGCACCCGGAAGTCCGGCACCGCGATCGCGCGCCGGCCGGACAGGTACTGGCCGGTGAGCGACTGCGGGTTCTGGCGGATCGCCTCGGGCGTGCCCGCCGCCACGACGCGGCCGCCGTGCACGCCCGCGCCGGGGCCGAGGTCGACGACATGGTCGGCGGCGAGGATCGCTTCCTCGTCGTGTTCGACGACGATTACGGTATTGCCGATGTCGCGCAGGTGCAGGAGCGTGCCGAGCAGGCGCTTGTTGTCGCGCTGGTGCAGCCCGATCGACGGTTCGTCGAGGATGTACATGACACCGACGAGACCGGAACCGATCTGGCTCGCGAGGCGAATGCGCTGCGCCTCGCCGCCCGACAGCGTCTCGGCGCTGCGGCTCAGCGACAGGTAGTCGAGCCCGACGTCGCTCAGGAAGCTCAGGCGAGCCCCGATTTCCTTCACGATCTTCGAGGCGATCGTCGCGCGCCAGCCTTCGAGCTGCAGGTTCGCGAAGAACTCCCGCGCATGCCCGACCGACAGACCGCTCACTTCCGGCAAGGACCGGTCGGTGATGAACACGTTGCGCGCGGCACGGTTGAGCCGCGTGCCGTCGCAGGCCGGGCAGGGGCGGCTGTTCAGGAAGCGCGCGAGCTCGTCGCGCACCGCGCTCGACTCGGTTTCACGGAAGCGGCGTTCCAGGTTCGGGATCACGCCCTCGAAGCGGTGGCGCTGCCGGATTTCGCGCCCCCGCGCGTTCGCGTAATGGAACTCGATGCGTTCCTTGCCGCTGCCGAACAGGATGACGTTCTGCAGGTCCTCCGACAATTCGCTGAACGGCGTCTCGATATCGAAGCCGTAATGCGCCGCCAGGCTCTTGATCATCTGGAAGTAGTACGTCGTCCGGCGGTCCCAGCCGCGGATCGCGCCGCCGGCGAGCGACAGGTCCGGGTTGACGACGACGCGTGCCGGGTCGAAGAACTGCTTCACGCCCAGCCCGTCGCAGCCGGGGCAGGCGCCCGATGGATTGTTGAACGAAAACAGCCTTGGTTCGAGCTCGGTCAGGCTGTAGCCGCAGATATTGCAGGCGAAGCGGTCGGAGAACAGCAGCTCTTCCTGCTCCGGGGCGTCCATGAACGCGATGCGCGCGACGCCGTCGGCCAGCCGCAGCGCGGTTTCGAAAGACTCCGCGAGGCGCAGCCGGAGGTCGTCCTTGACCTTGAAACGGTCGACGACGGCATCGATGGAGTGCTTGCGGCGCAAGTCGAGCTTCGGCGGATCGTCCAGCTCGAAGACCTCGCCGTCGATGCGCGCGCGGATGAAGCCTTGCGCCTGCAGGTCGCGCATGAGCTGCACGTACTCGCCCTTGCGATCCTGGATGACCGGGGCGAGCAGCATCAACCGGGTACCCTCGGGCACGGTGAGCACCTGGTCGACCATCTGGCTCACGGTCTGGGCTTCGAGCGCGACGCCGTGATCGGGACAGCGGGGCGTGCCGGCGCGCGCGTACAGGAGGCGCAGGTAATCGTAGATTTCCGTCACCGTGCCGACGGTCGAGCGTGGGTTGTGCGACGTCGATTTCTGCTCGATGGAGATGGCGGGCGACAGGCCTTCGATATGGTCCACGTCCGGCTTTTCCATCATCGACAGGAACTGGCGCGCGTAGGCCGACAGCGATTCGACGTAACGGCGCTGGCCTTCCGCGTAGATGGTGTCGAACGCAAGCGACGACTTGCCGGAGCCGGACAAGCCGGTGAACACGATGAGCCGGTCGCGCGGCAGGCTCAAATCCAGGTTCTTGAGGTTGTGCGTGCGCGCGCCGCGAATGTCGATGGATTTCATAGGTGGGAATGAGCGTCGGCCAACCTGCTAATATACGCCGCCGCCCGGAGGCGGCGCAAAGGCGGGCTGACTTGTCCCTGTATGGGGGCGCACCGCCCGATAACAACGTTCCATGAAGCAGCAGTCCCGCGAATTCACTGAAGCAATGCAGCCGCAAGAACGCCGCGCCACCGGCGTCATTGCATCGGTATCGATGCTGCGGTTGTTCGGGTTGTTTGCGCTGCTGCCGGTCATGTCGATCTTCGCGGGCGGGCTACCCGGCGCGACGCCGCTCCTGGTAGGCATCGCGGTTGGCGGCTACGGCCTCACCCAGGCGCTCCTGCAGCTCCCGCTCGGCGCCTTGTCGGACCGCATCGGCCGCATCCCCGTCATCCTGATCGGCCTCGCGCTGTTTGCCGCCGGCAGCATCCTGGCGGGGCTGAGCGAGAGCATTCACGGCGTGATCGCCGGGCGCCTGCTGCAGGGCGCGGGGGCGGTATCCGCGACGCTGACGGCGATGCTCGCGGACCGCACGCGGCCGGAGGTGCGGACGCGCACCATGGCGCTGTTCGGCGTCGGCATCGGCGCCTCGTTCCTGCTGGCCCTCGTGGCCGGCCCCGCGATCGCCGCGGCGACGGGCGTGCGCTCGCTGTTCTGGCTCGCCGCGGCACTGGCCGGCGGCGGCGCGCTCATGCTGCTGGCTCTGCCGGCGAGCCCCGCCCCCGCTCGGCCCGCGCGCGCTTCGAAGGCTGCGGTCAAGGCGGCGTTCCGGCCGGCGTTGTTGCGCCTCGATTTGTACATCTTCCTGCTGCACGCCCTGCTCACCGCGAGTTTCGTGGCCCTGCCGCTGCTGCTGCGCTCGGAGCTGGCGTTGCCGCTGGCCGATCACTGGAAGGTCTACACCGGCGCGCTGCTGCTGTCGCTCATCGGGACGGTGCCGCTGATCCTGGCGGACGGGCGCCGCGGCAAATCGTCGATCCTCGGCATCGCCGTCCTGCTGCTCATGTCGGGCCAACTGCTGCTTGCCTTCGCCGGTTTTACCCTCGTAACGGTGATCGCCGGGCTCGCGCTGTTCTTCGCCGGCTTCGGCTTCCTCGAAGCCGGCCTCCCGGCCCGCCTCTCGATCCTCGCCGCCGAAGACGCCCGCGGCGCCTCGCTCGGCGTGTTCTCCAGCTCGCAATTCCTGGGTATCTTCGCCGGCGGCCTCATGGGCGGCCGCCTCCTCGCGTCCGGCCGCCCCACCGACGTCTTCCTCGCCTGCGCCCTGATCGCCGCCCTCTGGCTGGCCCTCCACCGCCTCGCCGACACGCTGTAGGAGCCCGTCTCACGGGCGACCGGTACGAGGCTCATCGAAGGCACGGTGGCACCGGCGTTCGGAGCGCCGTGGCTGAGCGGAGCCGCGACCGGGGGAGGCCTTTGGCGAAATGGCTCCCTCCGGGCCCTGCGGGCCCTGCGGTCCGCGGAAGTTGCCCCAAACACCCCCCGCCGGTACTGCCGCCCGCTCCGTGGCAGGTGATTTCGAGACCCCCCACGGTGGTAGGAGGCGGAGCCGTGGCCGGGGGGTGTCTTTATCGGAACTTCCGCGGACCGGAGGGCCCGCAGGGCCCGGAGGGAGCCATTTCGATAAAGACACCCCCCGGTCACGGCTCAGCCTGGCCACGGCCCGCAAGCCCGCGTGCCACCGAGCCTGCGACCTACAGGTTACGCCGTGCAGTATCTGGCGATCAGGCGCTCGAGCATGGCGACGGCGGGTTCGATGGCCGACAGCTCCAGGTATTCGTCGGGTTGGTGGGCCTGGTCGATGCTGCCGGCGCCGACGACCACGACCTCGGTGCCCATGCCGGTGAAGATCGGCGCCTCGGTGGCGAAGCTGACGGCGCCCGCCTCGCTGCCGGTGAGGCTCTCCACGGCGCGCACGAGCTCCGAATCGGCCGGCGTGTTCATTGCTTCGATGCCGTGGAACAGCGGCTTGAACGACACTTCGAGGCCAGAGCCTTGCGTGCAGTCGCGCACGCGCTGGTGAATGCGCTGGCGTACGTCGTTGAGCTGCATGCCGGGCAGGAAGCGGCAGTCGATGTCGAGGATGCACTCGGCGCAGATGCGGTTGGGATTGTCGCCGCCGCGCACGTGCCCGAAGTTCATCGTCGGGTACGGCACCTGGAAAGCATCGTCCGTGAATTCGGTCTGCAGCTCGACCCGCAGCACGGTGAGCTCGTTCAGCACCGCGCGCAACCCGTCGAGCGCACTCACGCCGAGCGCGGGATTGCTGGAATGCCCGGAGCGACCCTCGAGCACGATGCGCTCGCTGAGGATGCCCTTGTGCACCCGCACGGGCTTCAGGTTCGTGGGCTCGCCGATCAGCGCGAAGTCGGCGAGCTTGTCGCGGCCGTAAGCGAGGGAGCGGGCGCCGCTCATGCCGGTTTCCTCGTCGGCGGTCGCGACGACGATAAGGCTCCGGCCCAGGTCCTTTGCCGAAAACCGCGCCGCCGCCGCGAGCGCCAAGGCGAAGAAGGATTTCATGTCGGCCGTGCCGAGGCCGTACAGCCTGCCGTCCCGCTCAGCGAGGGCAAACGGATCGCTGCTCCAGGCATCGGCATTGCACGGCACGGTGTCGGTGTGGCCCGAGAGGACGAGCCCGCCGGGCCCGTCGCCGAGCGTGGCGACCAGGTTGAACTTGTCCTCCTGGTCGTGGACGTCCGTCCATTCCACCCGGAAGCCGGCCGACTGCAGCATGTCCGACAGGCGTTCGATCATCGCCTTGTTCGACATGTCGAAGGACTCGTCCGTGCTGCTGACCGACGGGATGCCGATCAGCTCTCCGATGTAGCCGACCACCTTGCGTGGGCTCGCGTTCATGCAAAGTGCGACAGGATTACGGCACCTTTTGTTCAATGCGGATTTGCACAGTATCGCCGGCGGCGATCGTCTGCTGTCCGTACCAGTCGCCGGCCTGCGCCAGCGGCTGTCCCGACAAGGACGCGCGCGCCACGATCTCGAGCTGGTCGAAGGATGACAGCAGGCGCCCGGGAATCATCGAGTCCGCGTCGCCCAGGGCAACCGTCAGCGGCAGCTCGGACGCTTTGCGGCGCACCGCCGCGATCGGCGGCGAGGGTTGCGCGGGATCGCGCGCGATGATGTAGACGGTGGCATCGGGGCCGACGGCGGCGCGTGCATCGTCGCTCAGCGAAACGTCGACCTGGATTACGGGCCCGGCCGAAGCGGCGGCGGGCGCAGCGCTCGCTTCGCCGCGCCAGACGGCGATGCGCTCCCGGAGAATCGCCTGGATCTCGGGCGGCGGCGATTGCGCCAGCAGGGCTTCCCAGCGATCGGCGGCTAGCGGCGTATCACCGCGCATGGCCGCCGCCATGCCGGCGTAGAACAGCGCTCTCGGGTTGTCCGGACCGACGGTCACGGCATTCTCGAACAACTGGCCCGCGCGCCCGGTAAGCGCGTCGCGATCGGTGCCCAGCACCGCTTCGCCGAGGCTCACCAGCGTCTGCGCATTGTTCGGGCCTTCCAGGTCGACGGCGCGCTCGAACGCGCGCACCGCCTCCGGATAATTTTCGAGCTGCATGTAGGAACGACCGAGCATCTTCCAGCCGTCGAGGTCGTCGGGATGCTCCGCGAGCCGCGCTTCCAGCGATGCCATCATCTCGCCGACGTCGGGCATCGCCGGCGGCACCGGCGTGCCGACCATCGAATAGACCACTGCCGAGACCACCAGCACCGTGCCGACACCGGTGAGCAGCCCCGGTGACAGGCGCCGCTCGCGTCGGTAGAGCGGCCACGCGACGCACAACGCGGCCGCGAGCAGCATGACGCCGAAGATGAGCCAGATCATGCGTCTTCGATCGGCAACCCGGCACGCCCCCGCACGATGCGCGTCACGACCACGGCACCGACGACGAGCAGCGCCAGCGGCGCGATCCAGAGGACGAGCGTCCGCCCGGCCATGCGGGGCCGGTACAGCACGAACTCACCGTAGCGCGCCACCAGGAATTCCTTGATTTCCGCATCGGTCTTGCCGGCCACGAGCAACTCACGGATTTCGCGCCGCAGGTCCGCGGCGAGGAACGCGTTCGAATCCTTGATGCTCTGGTTCTGGCACTGCATGCAGCGCACTTCGGCAATGAGCGCTTCGTAGCGGGCCTGCAGCGCGGGATCGTCCAGCGGTTTGCTGGCATCGATCGCGAACGCCGTGCCCGCGAGCAGCACGAGGAGCAGGCCGGAAAGGAGCTTCACCATGTCAGTCGGCCCCGGCGCCCTCGATCAGCGGCACGAACTTCTGCTGCCAGATCGCCTCGTTCAGCGGCCCGGCATGCTTCTGCAGCACGCGGCCGTTGCGGCCGATGAGGAAGGTCTCGGGCGCGCCGTAAGCGCCCCAGTCGATGCCGGCGCTGCCGTCAGGATCGAAGCCGACGGCAACATAGGGATTGCCGAGCTGGCGCAGCCAGGTGAGTGCGGGCTGGCGCTGGTCGCGCCAGTTCAGCCCGAAAATCGGAATCTCGCCGCGTTCGGCGAGCGTGACCAGGAACGCGTGCTCCTGGCGGCAGCCGACGCACCACGTTGCCCAGATATTGACCAGTGCGACCTCGCCCGCGTAGTCGGCGCTCGTCACGCGCTCGTCCGGGTTTTCGATATTCGGCAGGTCCATGGCCGGTGCGGGCTTGCCCAGGTAAGGCGACGGCACGATGGAGGGATCGCGGCTCAGCCCGTAGATGAGGATCGGCAGCAGCACCGCGAACAGCACGATCGGTACGAGGAAGCGGAGCTTCATGCGGGCTCCTCCGCGGCGGCAGCCTGGCCCTGGCGCGCTTCAGCGTACAGGCGATAGCGCCGGTCGCTCGCCGCGACGGCACCGCCGATCGCCATGATCACCGCGCCGAACCAGATGAAGCGGATCAGCGGCTTGTACTGCAGCCGGACGCTCCAGGTGCCGTCGCCGAGCGGCTGCCCGAGGGCCACGAACAGGTCGCGGTTCCAGCCGGCGTCGATGCCGGCTTCGGTCATCGGGTTCTGCTGCACGAGATAGGTGCGCTCCTGCGGCCGGACGGTCGCGACGTACTCACCTCCCTTCCGGATCTCCACTTCCGCTTCCACCGCGCGATAGTTCGGGCCTTCGACGTTCGCGAGACCCTGCATCTCAAAGCGGTAGCCGGCGACCTCGACGGGCTCGCCGGGCGCCAACCGCAAGTCGTCCTCGACCCCGAACGCGGACACGACCGTGACCCCCAGCACGAACAGGCCGACGCCGAAATGCGCGATCGCCATGCCGGCGGCGGCGCGGGTTATGCCGGGCGTGCCGGGCGCCCGCCGCCACGAGCGGATCGGGTACACGAGGCTCGCGCTGATGATCCAGAACGCCGCGATCGAGCCGACGATGACCAGCAGTCCGGAGCCGCCGTACACCAGCACCGGCACCGCCACGCCCGCGACCAGCGCAATGGCCGCGGGCCACTTGACCTGCCGCCACAGCCCGCGCTGCGGCTGGTGGCGCCACGCCGTGTGCATGCCGATGCCGATGAGGAACAGCAGCGGCAGCATCGGGATGGCAAACGCGAACTCGTACCACGAAGGACCCACCGAGATCTTACCGCCACCCGTCGCCTCAACGGCGAGCGGCGCCAGCGTGCCCATGAGGATGAGCGCCGCCGCGACCACGAGCAGCACGTTGTTCAGCAGCAGGAACAGTTCCCGTGACAGCGGTTTGAAGCCGGCATCGGAATCGAGCGTGTGCGCACGCAAGGTGTACAGCGTGAGCGCGCCGCCGATGACGACGCCCAAAAACATCAGGATGAACAGGCCGCGCGCCGGGTCCGTCGCGAACGCGTGCACCGACACCAGGACGCCGGAGCGCACGAGGAACGTGCCGAGCAGGCTCAGCGAAAATGCCGCGATCGCCAGCAGCAGCGTCCAGCTCTTGAACAGCCCCCGCTTCTCCGTCACCGCGAGCGAATGAATGAGCGCGGTGCCGACGAGCCAGGGCATGAACGACGCGTTCTCGACGGGATCCCAGAACCACCAGCCGCCCCATCCCAGCTCGTAATACGACCACCAGCTTCCGAGCGCGATGCCGACGCTGAGGAAGCACCACGCCCAGATCGTCCACGGCCGGGTCCACCGTGCCCAGGCCCGGTCGAGATTCCCCGACAGCATCGCCGCCACGGCGAACGCGAAGGCGACGGCGAACCCGACGTAGCCGGTGTAGAGGACCGGCGGGTGATACGCGAGCCCGGGGTCCTGCAGCAGCGGGTTCAGGTCGACGCCGTCGGCCGGCGCCGGAAAAATACGCTCGAACGGATTGGACGTGAGCAGCATGAACAGCAGGAAACCGCAGCTCAGGAGCCCGAGCACCGCGATCACGCGTGACGAGAACGCTTCCGGCAGGTCGCGGCTGAAGCGCGCGACGGCGGCGGTCCACCCGCAGAGGATCAGCGCCCACAGGAGCAGCGATCCTTCGTGCGCGCCCCATACGGCCGAGAACTTGTAAATGGCCGGCAGCGCGAGCTGCGAGTTGTTGGCGACATAGAGCACCGAAAAGTCGCTCTGCAGAAACGACGCCGCGAGACTCGCGAACGCGATCAGGACAAATACGAACTGCCCGTTGGCGGCAGGCCGCGCGACCGCCATGAGCGCCGCATTGTTGCGGTGCGCCCCGACGAGCGGCAGCACGCCCTGGCACAGCGCGAGCGACAGCGCGAGTACCAGCGCGAAATGCCCGATCTCGGGAATCATTCCTGGACCGCCGCCGCGTCACGGGCCGCCGATTTCGCCGCGGCATGCTGCTTCAGGGATTCCGCCACTTCGGGCGGCATGTAATTCTCGTCGTGCTTCGCGAGCACCGTGTCGGCGACGAACCGCCCCTGGGCGTCCAGCCGCCCGTGCGCGATGATGCCCTGCCCCTCGCGGAACAGGTCCGGCAGCACGCCCGTGTAACTCACCGGCAGCTCATTGGCGAGGTCCGTCAGCGTGAAGCGCGTCTCGAGCGTGCCCGGCGTCTTCTCGACGCTGCCTTCGAGCACCAGTCCGCCGACGCGGAAGTTCCGGTCGTCGGGCACGTTGCCCGCGACCACGTCGGCAATCTCGATGTAGAACATCATGTTCTTCTGGAATGCCTTCAGCGTCAGCGCGGTGGCGATGAGAAGGCCGGCGGCGGCAAGGCCGACCGCCAGCAGGCGTTGCTGTCGGGGTTTCATTTTCCGCTCTCCGCGGCTTCGAGCCTGATCCTGATATCGGCGAGCACGCGCCGGTGCCGCCGCCGTGCCTGCCATGCGCAGAGCACAATGACGCCGAACGTCAGCGCGTAGGCCGTCCAGACGTAGCCGCCGTACCCCCCCATGGACAGGATTTCCATCACGAGGGTTCCTGCCCAGAATACATCAGGTTCCGCACCCAGCGGGCGCGCCGCTCGCGAACCAGCACTTCGCTGCGCACCCGATCCAGGAGGAGCGCGCCGAACAGGAGCGAAAACCCGGCGATCATCGCGAGCAGCGGCCACAGCATGGCGGGAGTAATCGCCGGCCCGCCCGCGCGAATGAGCGTCGGTCCCTGGTGCAGCGAGCTCCACCATTCGACGGAAAAGTGAATGATCGGCAGGTTGACGGCGCCGACCATCGCCAGCACCGCGCTCGCGCGATCGGCTTTCGCGGTGTCGTCGATCGCGGAGCGCAGCGCGATATAACCGAAGTACAGGAACAGCAGGAGGAGCTCCGACGTGAGCCGCGGATCGCCCCACTCCCACCACGTGCCCCACATCGGCCGGCCCCAGATCGAGCCGGTCAGGAGCGCGAGGAAGGTGAACCAGGCACCCAGCGGCGCCGCGCTCGCCGCGACGGCGTGCGCGAGCTTCATGCGCCAGACCAGCCCGATGCCGGCGGCCACCGCCATGACGAAATACGCGAGCATGGAGAGATAGGCCGACGGCACGTGCACGTAGATGATGCGGAAGGCGTCGCCCTGCTGGTAATCCGGCGGCGCGAAGAAGAGCCCGGCGATGGCGCCGTAGCCGATGGCGAGGATCGCGCCCCCCGCGAGCCACGGGATCAGGCGCGCGGCAAGCGCGTAGAAATGCGGCGGCGAGGCCAGCCTGTGCAGGAACGTCCACATCACTCGTTACTGATCTTCAAAGCCGCGGCGGCGGCGAACGGCGCCAGGATCGCGGCCAGTACGCTCCCCGCGCCCAGGAACCACACGCCTCCGCCGGTCGCGTCGCCCGCCGCGGCCAGTGACACGGTGCGGGCGCCGAAAATCAGGATCGGCATCGCGAGCGGCAGGATCAGGAGCCCCAGCAAGGCCGTGCCCCGGTTCAGGCCGACGGTCAACGCCGCGCCGATCGATCCGAGCAGGCTCAAGCTGACGGTCCCAAGCGTCAACGTGAGCATCATAACCCGGACCGCCGCGCCCGGCATCCCGAAAGACAGTGCCGCCAGGGGCGAAACGAGGATCAGCGGCAGACCGCTCGTCAGCCAGTGCGCGGCGGCTTTCCCCAGCACGAGCCAGGGCAGCGGCTGCGGCGACAGGAGGAGCTGCTCGAGGCTGCCGTCCTCGTAATCGCCGAGGAAGAGACCGTTCAGCGACAGGAGCATGGCCAGCAACGCCGCGACCCACACGACCCCGGGCCCGATCAGCATGAGCTGCCGGGCATCGGGTCCCAGCGCCAGCGGGAACAGCGTGGCGACGATCACGAAGAAGATGAGCGGATTCAGCACGTCGCCCGGGCGCTTCCAGGCGAGCAGGAGCTCGCGCCGCAGGACCGCGGCCATGCCGGCGAAAAGCCCGGGCTGGCGCTCGCCGGCGTCGTTCATGGCAACCCGATCCGCTGCGTCGGCGCGTCGATGACCAGCGCCTGGTGCGAGGCGGC
>DASSBS010000038.1:0-6179 GCA_035698445.1 Woeseiaceae bacterium | reverse complement strand
ATCCTGCGTTATTTATGGACGGGTATCCAGAAATACGGAATACTTGCCCGGTGAAGCGCTACCTCGAGACTCAGGTCCGGCAGGATCTACAGCGGGGCAGCAGATATTGGTGACCGGCAGCGCAACAGCCGCCCGTTGATCTATCTCAAGTCCCGTTTCCCCGAGACGCCCGCCTGGCAGATCTCAGCGAGAGGGCAGAGAGATTACGTGTCCCGGGAGGGCATCCGGGTGGCACCCGCAATCGAACTGCTGAAAGTTCTCGTCTGATCAGGCGGTTCCGACAAGCTCGGCGGCGCGGTGGTCGGCATCGTGTCGCCCGTGGGACGGGCTCCTACATCCTTCGTTCCGCGCGCTTGCGCATGTCCATGAGGACCTTGCGGCTCTTCAGCTCCTTGCCGCCGAGGTGGAAGGCGATGACGTCGCGCAGCAGGCGGCCGGCGGCGCGGAGGACCGCCGGGTCCTCGAGGTCGCGGTCGCAGATGGCGAGCAGCTCGGCGCCTGTGAAGATCATCGGGCCCTCCCGGTCGCGGACGGGCACGGGGCCGTGCTCGATGCGGTATTCGTAGGTTCCGGCCGGCTCGAGTGCCGTGTCCGTATCCGCTTCCCGCCCCAGGTCGAGCGCGAAACCAAGCAGCCGCAGCAGCTCCAGCTCGAACTCCCGCAGACGGGCCGGGACGCGCTCGCTGCCCTGCAGCCCCTCGATCGCCGCGCCGTAGGCGGCGAAGAGCTCCGGCTGCGGGTCGTGCCGGTGCACGAGGTGCAGGATGAGCTCGTTCACGTAGTAGCCGGCCATGAGCGCCTCGCCGGACAACGTGATCGGAGTACCCAGCCGGTCGGCACCCGTGAGGGTCCCGAGCTCCGAGCGGGCGACCCAGGAGAGCTGCAGCGGCGCGAACGGCCGCAAAAAGCCCTTGAGCCGCGAGCGGCCGGAGCGGCTGCCGCGCGCCACCAGCGAGAGCCGCCCGTGATTCCGGCTCAGCACCTCCAGGATCCGGCTCGCGTCCTGGAACGGCCGGTGATGCAGGAGCCACGCCGGCTCGTTCTGCACGCGCATCAGTGTGCCCCGTCGTAAATAATGCGGCGTGGGAACAAATGGGGCAGGGGTGCGACGGGGTGCACTGCCTAATCGTAACCGAGCCGGAGCAGTTGTTCCTCGCTGTCCGCCCAGTTGTCCCGCACCTTGACCCACAGCTCGAGGTGCACGGGCACGCCGTACTGCTCCTTCAGCTCCAGGCGCACCGCCCGCCCCGCCTTCTTGAGCAGCGCCCCGCCCTTGCCGACGACGATGCCCTTCTGGCTGTCGCGCTCGACCAGGATGAGCGCCGCAATGGCGAAGCCTTCCGCCTCCCGTTCGAAACGCTCGACCTGCACCGTCAGCCCGTAAGGCACTTCCTGGCGCAGCGCGAGGGTGAGCTTTTCCCGGATCAGCTCGGCCACCCGAAAGCTGTCGCTGCGATCGCTTACCGCGTCCTCCGGGAACAGCGGCGGCGATTCCCGGAGGTAGGAGGGAATGACCGACACCAGGCGGTCCAGGTTCTCGCCGCGCAGCGCGGATACCGGCACGACTTCGGCGAACGTGAAACGTGCGGTCATTTCATCGATGACGCGCAGCAATTCTTCTTTGGGGTGTACCTTGTCGATCTTGTTGATCACCGCGATGACGGGGGCCTTGCCCGCCGCCCCGATCCGTTTCAGGGCCTGTGCATCCTCCGCGGTCCAGCGATTGGCTTCGACGACAAACAGGACCAGGTCGGCATCGCGAATGGCGTTATCGGCCGCGCGGTTCATCAGCCGGTTCATCGCCTTGCGGGCATTCGTGTGCAGGCCCGGCGTATCGACGAAGACCATCTGGCTTCGCTCTTCCGTGCGAATGCCGAGGATGCGATGGCGCGTCGTCTGCGGCTTCGGCGTGACGATGCTGACCTTGGCTCGGACGAGCGCATTGATCAGCGTCGATTTGCCGACGTTCGGCCGGCCGACGACCGCGACGAAGCCGGCAACGTGCGGCTGCTCCTCGGGCACCTACGGCGCCTCGTCGACCAGCACGAGCATTTTCGAGGCCGCTTCCTGCTCGGCTTGCCGGCGCGTGCGGCCGCGCCCGATCGTGACGGTATCGAGCGTGCCGATGCGGCAACTGACCTCGAACGACTGCCGGTGCGCCTGCCCGGTTACCGTCTCGACGGTGTAGGACGGCCGCTCGACCTGCTTCGCCTGCAGTACCTCCTGCAGGCGGCTCTTGGGATCCCGATGCGCCGCCGACTCCGGCAGATCCAGCAGGCGCTCGCCGTACACCTTGTGAATGACCTGCCGCGCCTCCTCGAAGCCGGCGTCGAGATACACGGCGCCGAAGATCGCCTCGAGCGCGTCGGCCAGCACCGACGAACGGCGGTACACGCCGGAACGCTTCTCGCCCGGGCCAAGGATGAGCTGTTCCCCGATGCCGAGCTCGGAGGCCAGCATCGCCAGCGTCGTATCCTTGACGAGAGAAGAACGAATGCGGCTCAGCACGCCCTCGCCCGCCATCGGCATCAGCCGAAAGATGACCTCCGAGACCACGGTGTCCAGCACCGCGTCGCCGAGGAACTCCAGCCGCTCGTTATTGGGGCCGGCCGCGCTCCGGTGCGTGAGCGCCTGCCGCAGCAACTCGACGTCGCGAAACTCGTAATCCAGCGTTTTCCTGAGCCAGGCGGCGGCTTTTTCCAATGCAGATGCTCGATCGATCGGGCCTGCAATTTTCGGTCACGGAGCGGGATTGTTCAACGCCGGACCTGCACCTTCTTGTCGAAATGCACCGTGAAGGAGATGTTGCCGATGAACGGTGAGCTGTGGTCGTAGACGGCCTCGACGAGGTAGCCGCTGCCGTTGGGCGTGACCTTGATGTCCCGCGCGCTGAGCTGACTGACGCTCTCGACCGAGAAACGCCGGGAAATCGATTCCCGCAAGGTGGGGAGCGAAGCGCCCTGGCCGTCGAATTCCTTGTGCACGCCTTCGAGCACGCCGGCGACTTTCAGGTAGTTCAGGTAGACCGGCGTCAGCCGGATGAAGGCGAAGGCGAACAGGCCGATGAAAACTGCCAGGATGAGAAAGCCGATGGTGGTCATGCCGGCCTGGCGGCCGGTGCGCGCGGGAAGCCGCCGTGCGGGCGATCGACGCTCGTTGTCGCCCGTGAAATGGGCTCCTACAGTGCTGTGGCAGGTCATTGCGTTACTCCCCGGTCGATCGAGACAATTCTAGGGGCGCGCCTGCGGCCAATCAGTGACTCGGGGCACATTTTATTCGATTTTGTTGCCGATCCGGCTCCAGTCCGGCCACTCGAGCCCGTGCATGTGCATCCAGATCCGCACCGCGTGGCCCACCAGGTATTTCTCCGGGACCGGGCCGATGAAGCGGCTGTCCTCGCTGTTGTCGCGGTTGTCGCCGAACATGAAGTATTCGCCCTCCGGCACCCGGTACAGCCCCTCGCCCCGCGCCGATCCGTGCTCCGAGATCAGGATGCCGTGCTCCTGGCCGCCCAGCACCTCGATGTACCGGTCGGAGGACGGGGTTATCCCGGTGTCGGGCACCTGGTGCTTCGGCACCAGCTCTCCGTTCACGAACAGGTGGTGGTTGCGGTACTCGATCGTGTCCCCAGGCAGGCCGACGACCCGCTTGATGTAATTGATGCTCGGGTCCTGCGGTTTGCGGAAAACCACCACGTCGCCGCGCTCCGGCTCGCCCGTCTCGAGGATTTTTGTGTGCGTTACCGGGAGCCGCAAGCCATAGGCGAACTTCGTGACGAAGATGTAGTCGCCCTCCAGCAGCGTGGGCCGCATGGATCCCGACGGGATCCGGAACGGCTCGAACACGAACGAGCGAATCACCAGCACGAACAGGAGCACCGGAAAAAACGAGCGCGAATAATCGATGAGCAGGTGCATCGCCCGGTTCGGATGCGCCTCCCCCTCCGCGCGTTGTTTGCGCCACCAGAAGCGGTCGAGTGCGACGATCAGCCCCGTGAACAGGGTCAGGAGCGTCAATATCAGGGCGAGGTCAAAGCTCAATGTCGTTACTCTTTATTTTTTACCTGCAAAACCGCGAGAAACGCTTCCTGTGGAATCTCCACGGAACCGATCTGCTTCATCCGTCGCTTACCGGCTTTCTGCTTCTCCAGCAGCTTCCGCTTGCGCGTCACGTCGCCGCCGTAGCACTTGGCCGTCACGTTCTTGCGGAGCGCCTTCACCGTGCTCCGCGCGATGACCTGGCTGCCGATCGCGGCCTGGATCGCGACGTCGAACATCTGGCGCGGGATCAGCTCGCGCATTTTCTCGACGAGGTCCCGCCCGCGCATGTCCGCGCTGGCACGATGCACGATCATCGACAGCGCGTCCACCTTTTCCTTGTTGATCAGGATGTCGAGGCGCACGAGCGCCGCCGGCTCGAAACGCTCGAAATGGTAATCGAAAGACGCGAAGCCGCGGCTCACCGATTTCAGCCGGTCGAAGAAGTCGAGCACGACCTCGGCCAGCGGCATCTCGTACTCGAGCGCCACGTGGTTGCCCGAATACCGCATGTGCTTCTGCACGCCGCGCTTCTCGATGCACAGTTTCATCACGGCACCCACGTGTTTGTCCGGGACGAGGATGTTGGCGGTGATGATCGGTTCGCGAATCGCATCGATTTCGTTGCTCGCGGGCAGCCGCGAGGGGTTGTCGACCTGGATGACCTTCCCGTTCGTCAGCGCCACCTCGAAGATGACGGTCGGTGCCGTGGTGATGAGCTCGAGGGCGTATTCCCGTTCGAGCCGCTCCTGCACGATCTCCATGTGCAGCATGCCGAGGAAGCCGCAGCGGAAGCCGAAGCCCAGCGCCGCGGACGTTTCGGGCTCGAAGTGCAGCGCCGCATCGTTCAGCCGGAGCTTCTGCAGGGCCTCGCGAAACCCTTCGTAATCGTCGGAGCTGACCGGGAAGAGCCCTGCGAAGACGCGCGGCTGGATCTGCTTGAAGCCGGGCAGCGGCTTGGCGCAAGCGTTGGCCGCGAGCGTGATCGTGTCACCGACGGGCGCACCGTAGATGTCCTTGATCGCCGCGTTGACGAAGCCGACCTCGCCGGTCTTCAGTTCATCGCGGTCCTGCATCTTGGGCGTGAACGAGCCGACCCTGTCCGCGGTATAGCTGCGCCCGGTCGACAGGATCGTGATCTTGGCTCCTCTCGGTATCCGCCCGTTCACCACTCTCACCAGCGATACCACGCCGACGTAATTGTCGAACCAGGAATCGATGATCAGGGCCTGCAGCGGCCCGTCCGGATCGCCGGCCGGCGGCGGGATCTTCGTCACGATCTCCTCCAGCAGGTCCGCAACGCCTTCCCCGGTCTTGGCGCTCACCCGGGACGCATTCCGGGCCTCGATGCCGATGATGTCCTCGATCTCGCTGATCACGGCCTCCGGCTCCGCCGCCGGCAGGTCGATCTTGTTCAGCACCGGCAGCACCTCCAGGCCCTGGTCGATCGCGGTAATGCAGTTGGCGACGCTCTGCGCCTCGACGCCCTGCGCCGCGTCCACCACCAGCAGCGCGCCTTCGCAGGCGGCCAGGGAGCGCGAGACCTCGTAGGAAAAATCGACGTGTCCCGGCGTGTCGATGAAGTTCAACTGGTACGTGTGGCCGTCCCGCGCGGGATAGTTGAGCGACACGCTGTGCGCCTTGATCGTGATGCCCCGCTCCCGCTCCAGCGGCATCGTATCCAGCACCTGCTCCAGCATTTCGCGGTCCTGCAAGCCGCCGCAGAGCTGGATGATCCGGTCCGCCAGCGTCGACTTGCCGTGGTCGATGTGCGCGATGATCGAGAAGTTACGGATGTGCTGCATAAAACCAGGATGGATTCGTCGGCGGGGACCCCCGTCGGCAAACGGCAAAGTATACCTTTTCCGGCCTGTGGCCCGCGCGCGTCGGCAGCCGTGGCCAGGCGTGGCGAGGCGGAGCCGCGACCGGATCGGGGGCCGTGGCTTGGCGGAGCCGCGACCGGGGGGTGTCTTTATCGAAATGGCTCCCTCCGGGCCCTGCGGGCCCTCCGGTCCGCGGAAGTTCCGATAAAGACACCCCCCGGCCACGGCTCCGCCCCCCTACCACCGTGGGCGGCTTCGAAATCGCCCACCACGGAGCGGGCGGCAGGGCCGGCGGGGGGTGTTTGGGGCAACTTCCGCG
>DASSBS010000037.1:0-29365 GCA_035698445.1 Woeseiaceae bacterium | reverse complement strand
ACACGTATATCGAAAAAGACGCGTCGATCAACGAGCACATCGAGCAGATGCGGCTGTCCGCGACCAAGGCGCTGATCGAGCGCCACGACGCGATCATCGTCGCCACCGTTTCCGCCATTTACGGCCTCGGGGACCCGGAAGCGTACTTCAGCATGGTGCTGCACTTGTCGCGCGGCGAGCGCATCGACCAGCGCACGATCCTGCGCCGGCTCGCCGAGATGCAGTACAAGCGCAACCCGATGGAGCTGTCGCAGGGCTTTTACCGCGTGCGCGGCGACGTGATTGACGTGTTCCCCGCAGAATCCGAGCGCGACGCGGTCCGGATCGAGCTGTTCGATGACGAGATCGAGTCGCTTTCGTACTTCGACCCGCTCACTGGCGAGATCATGCGCCGCGTGCCGCGCCTGACGATCTTCCCGAAGACGCATTACGTCACGCCGCGCGAGCGCTTGCTGGAAGCGGTGGAGCAGATCCGGGTCGAGCTCGCCGAGCGCCTCGAGCACTTGCGGAAAGCGAACAAGCTCCTCGAAGCCCAACGGCTCGAGCAGCGGACGCTCTTCGACCTGGAGATGATCCGGGAGCTCGGGTATTGCTCCGGCATCGAGAACTATTCGCGCTATCTCTCCGGCCGCGCGCCGGGCGAGCCGCCGCCCTGCCTGTTCGACTACCTGCCCGACGACGCCATCCTGATCGTGGACGAAAGCCACGTCTCCGTGCCGCAGATCGGTGGCATGTACCGCGGCGATCGCTCGCGCAAGGAAACCTTGGTCGAGTACGGCTTCCGGCTGCCCTCGGCGCTGGACAACCGGCCGCTGCGCTTCGACGAGTTCGAATCGATGTCGCCGCAGACCGTCTACGTTTCCGCCACGCCGGGCCCTTACGAGCAGGAGCATGCGGACAAGGTGGTCGAGCAGGTGGTGCGGCCGACCGGGCTCGTCGACCCCGAAGTGGAAGTGCGGCCCGCCCGCACCCAGGTGGACGACGTCCTGTCGGAGATCCGCGCACGCGTGGCGGTCGACGAGCGTGTGCTGATCACGACGTTGACCAAACGCATGGCGGAGGACCTCACCGATTACCTGCAGGAGCACGGCGTCAAGGTGCGTTACCTGCACTCCGACATCGGCACGGTCGAGCGCATGGAGATCATCCGCGACCTGCGCCTCGGCGCCTTCGACGTGCTGGTCGGCCTCAACCTGCTGCGCGAAGGCCTCGACATGCCGGAGGTCTCGCTGGTCGCGATCCTGGACGCGGACAAAGAGGGCTTCCTGCGCTCCGACCGCTCGTTGATCCAGACCATCGGGCGCGCCGCCCGTAACCTGAACGGCAAGGCCCTCCTGTACGCCGATACCGTCACCGGCTCGATGCGCCGCGCCATCGACGAAACGAACCGGCGCCGCGACAAGCAGGTCGAGCACAATAAGCGGCACGGCATCACCCCGGCCACGATCGTGAAGCAGGTGACCGATATCATGGAAGCCGCCTACCCGGTCCCGGGCCGCGGCCGCCGCCGCGCTGCCGAGGAAACGGCCGCCTACGACTCGATGACGCCGGACCAGCTCCTGAAGAAAGCCCAGAAGCTCGAAAAGCAGATGCTCCAGCACGCCCGCGACCTCGAATTCGAAGAAGCGGCCCGCCTGCGGGACGAAATCCAGCGCATCCGCAAAGCCGCCGTCGGCCTCCCGGATCGCCTGGCCGGGTAAGGCACGCCGGAGAAGGACGATATCGGGGCAGGCGGCGGCACGAGCCTCTATAATGGGCGCCGCTGCCCCTCTTAATGGCCATTTCGCGGGCGCGAGCCCCTATTTTTAGATGGCCGCCGAAATACACCACGGGAGCGACGACGACGTGGTATCCACAGCGACTTCGAGCCCGCAGCCCGCGGCCAGCGAGCCCGCGCTGCACAACCGGCTGTCGCGCGAGCATCGTCGCCTGCTGGAGCTCGTCGCGCGCGGCGAACCCGCCGGGCAGTGCCTGGAGCAACTATGCCTGGCGGTCGAGCACGTCGATCCTCGTGTGCGGGCCTGGATGCTGCTGGCCAACGCCGAGCGCACGTACTTCCCGCGCGTCGTTGCACCGCGGTTCCCGGAGCTTGCCGAGGCGATCTGCCAGGTGCCGATCGGCGACGGCTCGGTGGCGCCCTGCGCGCAGGTCGTCGTCAGCGGCCAGCCGGCCGCGTGTTCCGATGTCGCCGGCGACCCGCGCTGGCACGAGGACTGGAAGGCGCTATGCCTCTCTAACTCCATTCGCGCCGGCTATTCGTCGCCGATCGTGGAAGCGGAGGCGCTGCCGCTCGGCAGTGTGTTCCTGTGCTTCGAAGATCCGAAGGAGCCGACCGAATGGGATCGGGCCCTGGCCGACATGGCCACCGGGGTCGCCGCCGTCATACTGGCGCGTGAACGGTCCGACGAAGCGTTGGCGCAGGCCCGGCGGGCTCTCGCCGCGGAGCTCGAGGCTGCGCGGCATCTCCATGGCGTCAGCACGCAGTTGATCCAGGCCGACGATATCGACGCGCTGTACGACCGAATACTCGAAACGGCGGTCGCGATCATGCGGGCCGATTTCGCGAGCTTCCAGATGCTGCACCCGGAGCGCGGCGAGGGTGGCGAGCTCCGGCTCCTGGGTCACCGCGGCTTCAACCCGGAGGCGGCCCGCTTCTGGGAATGGGTTCGCCCGGACTCGGCGTCCGCCTGCGGCACTGCCCTCCGCAGCGGCCGGCGGGCTGTCGTTACGGACGTCGAGCACTGCGAATTCATGACCGGCAGCGAAGATCTCAGGATTTTTCGAGCTACCGGCATCCGGGCCGTGCAGACGACCCCGCTCGTATCCCGCTCCGGCGACATCCTGGGCATGATTTCCACGCACTGGAGCGAGCCGCACGCGCCGTCAGAGAACGAGCTTCGCTCGCTGGACGTGCTCGCGCGCCAGGCCGCGGACCTGATCGAACGCATGCGGCACGAGGATGCACTGCAAGAGAGCAACCGGCGCAAGGATGAATCCCTGGCGAAGCTCACGGAAGCACGTAAAGAAGCGGAGCTGCAGAAGCAGCACCTGGTGTCGCTGTTCGCGCAAACGCCGACGCCGATCGCGATCCTGCGCGGCGAGAAGCACGTCGTCGAGTTCGCCAATGCCCATTGTTTGCAACTCTGGAGCCGGCGTCGCGACGACGTAATCGATAAGCCGATCGTGGAGGCACTGCCGGAACTCCGGGACCAGCCGTTCCCCGATCTATTGGAGCGTGTGCGCCGCACCGGCGAGCCTTACGTCGGTAAGGAAGCGCCGGCGGCGTTAGACCTGAACGGCGACGGCAAACTGCAGGACGTATTCCTGAATTTCGTATACGCGCCGCTGCGCAACGTGCGAAACGAGATCGACGGCGTGCTCGTGATCGCTTTCGACGTGACAGACGAGATTCTCGCGCGCGATCGCATGGGCGAGCTCCGCGCCGAGGCCGAGGTGGCGAACCGCGCCAAGGACGAGTTTCTGGCGATGCTCGGTCACGAGCTGCGCAATCCATTGGCCCCGATTCTTACAGCGCTCCAGCTCATGCGCCTTCGCGGCGGCGAGGAAGTGTCGAAGGAACGAGCCATCATCGAACGGCAAGCCGGGCAGCTCGTTCGGCTCATCGATGACCTGCTCGATGTCTCCCGCATCACGCGCGGCAAGGTCAAGCTCAAGAAAGAGCGCGTCGAAATTGCCGAAGTCGCCGCGAAAGCGATCGAGACGGCGGGTCCGCTGCTCGAGCAGCGCGCACATGAGCTGACCGTCAACTTGCCGCGCCAGGGGCTCATGATCGAAGGCGATATTGCACGTCTCACCCAGGTCGTCGGTAACCTGCTGACAAACGCCGCCAAATACACGGAGCAGGGCGGCCGCGTCAGCATCATCGGTGAGAGTACCGACGACACGATCATCCTTCGGATCAGGGATTCCGGGATCGGCATTGCGCCGGAGCTGCTACCCACCGTATTCGACCGGTTCACGCAGGGCGGGCAGTCGCTGGATCGTGCGCAGGGCGGGCTGGGACTGGGGCTGGCGGTGGCCCGCAGCCTGGTCCAATTGCACGGCGGCAGCATCAGCGCCGACAGCGGCGGGGAAGGCAAGGGCAGCGAGTTCACGATACGGCTGCCGGCGGCAGCCCCGCGGTCCGCCGAGTCCGACGAGCCGCGTCCGGCGGAGCCGCCCTTGCCCCGGCAATCCGGCCGGCGGCATCGAATACTGGTCGTGGACGACAACCAGGACGCGGCGGAGAGCCTTGCCGAATACCTCGCGGCGGTCGGGCATGTTACGCGGGTCGCGTTTGACGGGCCGGAGGCGCTGAGAATAGCCACGGAGTTCCCGGCCGACGTGGCGCTGATCGACATCGGACTGCCGGTGCTCGATGGCTACGAGCTGGCGCAGCGTTTGCGCGCGCGGAGTGACTGGCGGCAGACGCGGCTGATCGCTGTGACCGGCTACGGCCTGGGCTCGGACCGGCAGCGGTCTCAGCAGGCGGGCTTCGATGCCCACCTGGTGAAGCCGGTCGATCTCCCGGCCCTGCAGCGGCTCCTCGACGACTGAACGCCGCGGTTCGGGCGCGGACCGCTTGCGCCGGGCAGCGGCCTTGCAGTATGGTTGGCCGCTTTTTTCCGGTCGGGCGATTAGCTCAGGGGTAGAGCGCCACGTTGACATCGTGGAGGTCGGTGGTTCGAAACCACCATCGCCCACCACCGGCCCCGCCGCCGGGAACCGGGCAGATTGCCCGAATTCTCCCCGAACCTGCTTGCTAATCAGGGATTTCCGGGCTTGTGTCCGGGGCATGGGCGCTTTAAAATTCGCGTCCCGCGACGTGTGCAGCCGGATCGACGCCGAGCAACAAGGTGCCGGGTCGGACTTTCGTACTTATTGCGTCGGCCGACGGGTTGCAGTCGACGGTTCGCTCGCAATCAGTACGAAAGTCCGACCCGGCACCTTGTTGCACTGTTCGTTGTCGTATTTTTTTGGTTAGAAGGAGGATCCGAATATCGCAGCCACCAAGCGCATCAGGCGCAATGACGAGATAGACGCAGCCCGGGTACGGGTAATCGATTCAGCCGGTAACCAGGCCGGCATCATGCCTCTCGCAGAAGCGCTTGAGACCGCAAAGGGAGAAGGTCTCGACCTGGTCGAGGTCTCTCCCACGGCCGACCCTCCGGTTTGCAGGGTAATGGACTTTGGCAAATACCTGTTCGAGCTGAACAAGAAGGCGCAGTCCGCCAAGCGCAAGCAAAAGCAGGTACACGTAAAAGAGATCAAGTTCAGGCCGGGCACGGACGAAGGCGATTACCGGATCAAGCTGAGGAAGCTCATTGACTTCCTGCAAAGCGGTGACAAGACGAAAGTCACCTTGAGATTCAGGGGCCGGGAGATGGCGCACCAGGAATTGGGTTCGCGGCTTCTGGCCCGGGTCAGGGACGACCTGAATGAAATTGGCGTGGTCGAGCAGATGCCGCAACTGGAAGGGCGGCAGATGGTCATGGTGATGGCGCCAAAGAAAAAGTGAGTAAGGTCTGCCGGCATAGCCGGTGGTCCGTCGAATCCCGCCTGCAGCGGCCAAGGGCATGCGACCAGGCTACAAAGTGGAGTTACAGATGACGAAGATGAAGACCAACCGGGGCGCCGCCAAGCGCTTCCGGAAGACGGGCAAGGGCGGCTTCAAGCGTGCCCAGTCCCACCTCAATCATATCCTCACGAAGAAGCGGTCGAAGCGCAAACGGCAGCTCGGCGCGACCGAACAGGTCGACCAGGCCGACGTGAAGAGCGTGCGCCGCATGCTTCCCTATAGCTGAGGAGATTGAGACATGGCACGAGTGAAACGCGGCGTGACGGCAAAGGCACGCCACAAAAAGGTCCTCGATAAAGCGAAGGGCTATTACGGCGCCCGCAGCAAGGTCTATCGGGTGGCGAAGCAGGCGGTTATCAAGGCCGGCCAGTATGCCTACCGCGATCGGCGGCAGCGCAAGCGCGAGTTCCGGGCATTGTGGATCACGCGCATCAACGCGGCCGCGCGCCTGCACGGCCTGTCGTACAGCCGGCTGGTGAACGGCCTGCGCCGCGCCGAGATCGACATCGACCGCAAGGTGCTCGCGGACATCGCCGTCCATGACCCGGAGGCCTTCGGCGCCATCGCCGCCCAGGCGAAGGCCGGCCTCGGCGAGCAGTGACCCGCATTGGATGACGATGCAGGCACTGGATGACCTCGTAGCAAAGGCGACCGCCGACATCGAATCCGCAGACAGCCCGGCCGCGCTCGACGCGGTCCGGGTGTCGTGGCTGGGCAAGAAGGGCGTGCTGACGGCGCGCCTCAAGGAACTGAGCACGCTGCCGGCAGGGGAGCGCCCCGCTGCCGGGCAGGCGATCAACGGTGCCAAGCAGGCGATCCAGGGGCGGCTCGAGGCGAAACGGCAGGACCTGGAGCAGGCGGAGCTCACGCAGAAACTGCTTGCCGACCGGATCGACGTGACCCTGCCGGGGCGCGGCCGCTCGATCGGCGGCCGCCATCCCGTGTCCCGGGCACGCTCCCGCATCGAGCGCATCTTCCGCGACGCGGGTTTCGGCGTGCGCACCGGTCCCGAGATCGAGGACGACTACCACAACTTCACCGCGCTCAATATCCCGGAGA
This sequence comes from Woeseiaceae bacterium, assembly GCA_035698445.1. Classification (GTDB taxonomy): domain Bacteria; phylum Pseudomonadota; class Gammaproteobacteria; order Steroidobacterales; family Woeseiaceae; genus IDS-8. The sequence goes on along the minus strand of DASSBS010000037.1, from coordinate 22,728 downwards.
ACCATCCGGCGCGGGCGCTGCACGACACGTTCTACTTCCCGGGCGGGCTGCTGCTCCGCACGCACACGTCGCCCGTGCAGATCCGCGCACTGGTGGAAGAAGGCGCGCCGATTCGCATCATCGCGCCCGGGCGGGTGTACCGCTGCGATTCGGACCAGACGCACACGCCGATGTTTCACCAGGTCGAAGGCCTCGTGGTCGACCGCGGCATCAGCTTCGCGAATTTGAAGGCCGTGCTGCACCAGTTCGTGGAGAGCTTCTTCGAACGCGATGCGACGTTGCGTTTCCGCGCGTCGTATTTCCCGTTCACGGAGCCCTCGGCTGAAGTGGACGTGCTGTGGGAGGAGGGCAACTGGCTCGAGATCCTCGGCTGCGGCATGGTGCACCCGAACGTGCTCGAGAACGTCGGCATCGACAGCCGGGAATTCACCGGTTATGCCTTCGGCATGGGCATCGAACGGCTGGCGATGCTGCGCTACGGCGTGCGCGACCTGCGCACGTTCTTCGAAAACGATCTCCGCTTCCTGCGGCAGTTCCACTAAACGCGGGGCACGGCCGTGAAATTCCCCGCAAGCTGGCTGCGCGAGTGGACCGATCCGGACCTGCCGGTCGAGGAGCTGGCCGAGCGCCTCACGCTGGCGGGTCACGAAGTCAAGGCAATCGAAAGGGAAGGCGAGGCGCTGGAAGGTGTTGTCGTGGGCGAAGTGCTCGAGTTCCAGCGCCACCCGAATGCCGACCGCCTGAGCATGTGCCGGGTGACGAACGGCAGCGAGGAATTCCAGGTCGTGTGCGGCGCACCGAACCTGGTCACCGGCATGAAGAGCCCCCTTGCCTTGCCCGGGGTCAAGCTACCGAACGGCGTAAAGCTGCGCCGCAGCAAGATCCGCGGCGTGGAGTCGAACGGCATGCTGTGCTCGGCGCGCGAACTCGGCCTCGGTGACGATGCCGCCGGGATCATTCACCTGCCGGACGACGCGCCGACCGGCGCGGACCTCGCCGGGTATCTCGGGCTGCCCGATCCGGTCCTCGACATCGACCTGACGCCAAACCGCGGCGATTGCTTCAGCATCCTGGGGCTGGCGCGCGACGTGTCGGCGCTGACCGGGGCGGCATTGAAAAGCGCGGACGTGCCGCCGGCGCCGCCGGTGATCGACGACGTGCATCCGGTAAAGGTCGACGATCCGCGCGTGTGCCCGCGCTTCGCCGGCCGTGTGGTGCTCGGCATCGATGCGGACGCCCGGACGCCTGCCTGGATGACGGAGCGGCTGCGCCGCGCCGGCCTGCGCCCGATCCATCCGATCGTGGACGTGACCAATTACGTCATGCTCGAGCTGGGGCAGCCGCTGCACGCCTACGATCTCGATCGACTCCAGGGCGCCATCCGACCGCGCTTCGCGAAGGACGGCGAAACCGTCACGCTGCTCGACGAGCGCGAGGTGCGGATCACCGCCGATACGATCGTCATCAGCGACGACTCGGGCGCGATCGGCCTCGCCGGCATCATGGGGGGCCTGAGCACGGCGGTGACCGCCGCCACGACCAGCGTGTTCTTCGAAGCGGCGTACTGGCCGACGGCGCTGATGGCGGGCCGCGCCCGTTCCTACAACCTGCACACCGACGCGTCGTTGCGCTTCGAGCGTGGCGTGGACCCGGCCGGGCAGGCGCGCGCCGTCGAGCGGGCCGCCCAACTGCTGCTCGAGATCGCCGGCGGCGAGGCCGGTCCGGTGGACGACACGGCTTTCCCCGCGGAGTTGCCGGTCCGGTCCGCGATCCGGCTGACCGGCGCTCGTCTCCGGACCGTGCTAGGCACCGACATCGCGCCGCAGGCCGTCAGCGGCTACCTGCGGGGCCTCGGCCTCGCCGTCGAGGAAACGGAGGGCGGCTGGACCGTGACGCCTCCGAGCTTTCGTTTCGACTTGGGCATCGAAGACGACCTGGTCGAGGAAGTGGCGCGCGTGCACGGCTATGACCGCATTCCCGAGACGACCGCGGTGGCGGCGCTGCCGCTCCGGCCGTTGACCGAACGCTGCGTCGATCTCGACCGCGTCGCCGATACGCTGGTCGCGCGCGATTACCAGGAAGTCATCACCTGGAGCTTCATCGATCCCGCGGCGCACCGGCGCTTTGCGGGCGATGCGCCTGCGCTCGAGCTCGAGAACCCGATTTCCTCCGAGCTCTCCGTCATGCGCGCATCACTGTGGCCGGGGATGCTCAAGGTCGCGGCCGCGAATCTCGCGCGGCAACAGGAGCGCGTGCGATTGTTCGAAATCGGCAAGTCGTATCACGGCACGCTCGAGGCGCCGGTGGAGGTGATGCGCGTTGCGGCGGTGGCGGTCGGCTCTGCGTCGCCCGAGCAGTGGTCGGAACGCGCGCGCGGCGTGGACTTCTTTGACATAAAGTCGGACCTCGAAGCGCTCCTCGAGCTCACGGGAGCGCGTGCGAAGTTTGCTTTTCGCGAGGCGGAATACGCCGCGCTGCAACCGGGGCAGGCGGCGGAGATCCTGCGCGACGGGACGCCTGTCGGCGTGGCCGGCAAGCTCCACCCGGCACTCGCCGAAGCGCTGGAAATTCATGAGGATGTGCTGCTTTTCGAACTCGATGCGGAGCAGGCGTTTGCGGCCGATGTGCCGGTGGCATCCAGCGTTTCAAAATACCCCACGATCCGCCGCGACATCGCGGTCGTGGTCGACGAGAACGTCACGTCCGCGGCCCTGGTCAGTACGGCCATCGCCGCGGCACCGAAGATCGTCCGCCACGCGCTCGTTTTCGACGTGTACCGTGGACCCGGTATAGAAGCTGGGCTAAAAAGCGTAGCTTTAGGCTTGATTTTGCAGGAAACTTCGCGCACCCTTACCGACGCCGATGCAGACTCGGCACGCGACGCCGCAGTTCGATTGTTGCAGCAGGAATTTGCCGCGGTTTTGAGAGACTAGAATCAAATGGCATTGACTAAGGCAGACATGGCTGAATCCCTGTTCAACGAACTGGGACTCAACAAGCGTGAAGCGCGCGAACTGGTGGATCTGTATTTTGAAGAATTGCGAGCGTCGCTCGCGGTCGGGGAGCAAATCAAGCTCTCCGGTTTTGGAAATTTTGATCTTCGGGACAAGAACGAACGTCCGGGCAGGAATCCGAAAACGGGAGAAGAGATTCCCATCACGGCACGACGCGTGGTGACTTTCAGGCCAGGACAAAAACTAAAAGCCCGAGTAGAGGCCTATGCTGGAACCGGGGAATAACGACGAACTGCCTCCAATACCTGGAAAACGCTATTTCACCATCGGTGAAGTGAGTGACCTTTGTGCGGTCAAGCCGCACGTCCTGCGATACTGGGAACAGGAATTTCCGCAACTGAAGCCGGTCAAACGGCGCGGCAACCGGCGCTATTACCAGCGCCAGGACGTGCTGATCATCCGCCAGATCCGGAGCCTCCTGTATGACGACGGCTTCACCATCGGCGGCGCCAGGCAGCGTTTGACAGGCGATGAGGCCAAAACAGACGTCAGTCAAAGCCAGCAGATAATCAAGCAGTTGCGACTTGAACTTGAACAGGTCCTGAAGATCCTGCGCCGCTAATCACGGCATATACTTTCCATGAGCGCTGTAGGAGCCCGCATCGCGGGCGATTGGCCGTATAATCGCGCGCCATTCCTCCTTCTAACGCAATATCGGTCGGGGCGTAGCGCAGCCTGGTAGCGCACCACAATGGGGTTGTGGGGGTCGGGAGTTCGAATCTCCCCGCCCCGACCATTTTTCAATTGGGCTGCGACTGCAGGAATTCCGCTCTTTCGAGAAAACCGAATCTCCGGACCAGGTCTTCAGGCTGAAAGCTCCGATCGGTGAAAAAATCGAAATCGACCGATTCCCGGTGCCCCAAATAGAGAGCCACTGCGGTTCCGCCGTAAAGCACAAAGACTTGTTCCTTCGCGAACCTGAGTTCCGGCCAAAGCTGACGTTGCGCAGGCGGTAAGGTGTCCAGGCGAGGAAACGATGTCATGCGAAGCGACGCACGGGCAGGGGGGGTACGGCCTGCAGCGGCGACACGCCCAGAATCAAATGCCAGTAATTCCAGGAACGCGCTGAGAATTCCCCTGGCCGGGCCTCCCGTAGCGCCTGCTTCAATTCCATTTCGCCCGCCTGTCGGAGCAACGATCGGGCGTCTTCGAACGTGCCCAGGTTCATCACTTGGGCAATCACGCGGTGCCGGTCTTGCACGGCAATCTCCGGCGGCTCCCACCAGATGTATTTGCGCGCAAAATAGAGCAAATCCATATCGTTAATTTTACATCGGAAACCGGCGTATCACACAGGAAGAGGGGACCGTCAGCGTTCCGTTAGTTTACGGCTGCTCGTTCGTATACGCTGCTGAACGGAGAAGCGTAATGGCGAGAGTCACCACGCGAGCCTTCCGCAGCCTGGTCGAGCCGCATCTCGGGGCGCTGTTTCGGGCTGCGTACCGGCTCACGGGCAACAAGTCGAACGCAGAGGATCTCGTCCAGGAGACCTGCGTCCGCGCCTTCCTGCATGTCGAAGAACTGCACGCATCCCGGCCCGTCAAGGGCTGGCTGATGCGCGTGCAGTACAACCTGTTCGTGGACGGCGTGCGCCGTCAATGGCGGTCGCCGATCCGTCTCGACAACGGCGCGGATCCCACGGCCCGCTTCCCGTCTCCCGAGGCGACTCCGGAAGAATCGACGTACAGGACGCAGCTCGAAGAACAACTACAGCGTGCCTGGTTGCGGGTCGACAAGCGTCATCGTGCACTGCTCGCGCTCCGGGCCGAAGGCTACAACCTCACTGAAATCGCGGAGATCACCGGGCTCGCGGAGGACGCGCTCAACGCGCGCCTTTATCGCGCCCGAGCGAGCCTGGCCCGGCATCTCAGGGAGGAGCGGGCGCTCGAGCCGGGGATTCGATTGGAGATCACGAAATGAACTGCAATCAAATAGGTTTCATGCTCGACAGTGTCGAGCAGTGCGTCCCCGGCCCGGCCCAGCGCCGAGCGATCAGGGACCATCTTGCCGCTTGCCGTGAGTGTCGGGAAGCGTGGGCGGCTTACGACGAGGTGGCAGCCACGGCGGTTCCCACCCTGCCGCGCGCCCTGTCCGAACGGGTGACCGGGGCGCTCGAGGCAATAGTGCTCGAGCGAGCGCGGCAGGCGCGGGCGCGCCGCCCGGCGGTGGCCGCCGGTTTGTTCGTGGTCGGCGCCGCCGTGGCGGGCGCGATTGCGTGGCGATCCGATGACCCGGCGCCGGAAGCATCGCCGCGTGCCGAGCAGGGCATCCGTCCGGCGCCCATCGCGTCCGTCACGCCCGGATCGGTAGCGGAGGGCAGCACCCGAACAGGCGACGTCGCAGTCACTGCAGAGGTCCCGCAGCCGGGTGCGACGCTGCAACTGCACGCGGCCCTCGATCCGAACAGCATCGTCGTGCTGCCGCAGCCCGGGGCCGAGGCCGACCCGCATCTCGCCGCGCTGCTCCGGGAGTTCCACGAAGAATTCCTGGTGCAGCTAAGCTCCGTCGATGGCTTGACCGTCGTGAGCCGCGAACGCGTATCGCCATTCATCGGCTCACTGCTGCCCGAGGAGCAGATTGCACGGCAACTCGGTGCCGGCACGATCATGGGACTCGGTATTCACGCCGAGGGGGACTTGTTCCTCTCAGTGGTCTTACTGGATGGGGCGACCGGCGCATCCCGCGGGAGCTCGAGCAGCGTGCTGAGGGAGCCGGTGACTCGAGCCGAGGTACGGGAGCACGTGCAGCATGTCGTCGCCTTTCTCAAGGAGATGAGGACGGGACGGACGATCGATCGGGCGACCCGCATTGCCAAAGCACGCGCGATCGTTTTGAACAACGCGCTGAGCGACGCCGAGCGCGTCCATGCGCTCCGGATGCTGCCGCTGCATTCTCCCGGAGCGTTCGACGACGCGATCGTAGCGGCGGCCGTCGAGATCGCGACCACCTCCGATATCGCCAACCGGCGCGCGTATGTGTGGGAGGTGATGCGCGGCGTCGGCCATCCCTATCTGGTCGAGCCCCTGCTTCAGTCGTTGGCCTACGATACGAGCGACTACGTCCGCCGTATGGCTGCGCTCACGCTTGGCGACTTTCGCGACGAGCCGCGCGTGCTGGCGGCGTTGAAGCGAGCGCAAGCCCGTGACGTATCCGGGGCTGTACGGGACGCCGCAAGGCTCACGCTGCTGTCCGACCAGGAGCGAAACGAGCTCGCCTTGCAGACGCTCCTCGATGAAACGCTGCCGGCCCTTGAGCGCCTCGATGCGCTCAGTATCTTTGACGGCCGCGGGATACGTATCGTGCCGCTCACCGCCGAAGCTGCGCGTGCGGTGTTCGATATAGCGACGAGCTCGGAGGATGTGGCGACCCGTAGCATTGCGTGGGGCAGGCTGGCGAGCGGCGGGATCCGGAATCCAGCCTTCACGGGCGCGTTGCTCGACGATGTCGCCAGTCATCCGAGCCCGAGCGTACGCGCGGAAGCGGTGCGCGCACTCGAAGCTTACCGGGACGATCCTGATGTGCGCGCGGCTCTCGCGCAAGCGAAAGTGGACCCATCGGCGGACGTGCGGCGTGCGGCACGATCGGTGCTGGGTGAAACGGCTCGCTGAGGCGAAGCAGCCGGTCCCGGCAGCTCGACCATCCAGGTGCCGATCCAGGCACCTGTTCCGCGACACTGCATGATCTGCATTCGCGCCGTCGTGGCGCTCCGCGCTCCTACAGCGCAGCGTTCAGCTTGCGGTCTTCGATGCCGAGGAGGATGGGGTCGGCCGTGGCGCGGTAGATGTTGACCTTGGCGTTGTAGGCACTGCGCGTGAGGCCGTGCTTGTCCAGGATCTGCAATTTGCGGATGTTGAATTCGCCGCTCTCCAGCCGTTCGCCGGTGAGATAGCACTTGATGGCCGAGATGCGCTCGCCCGAGAGCTCGAGCCCGCTGAGCTTCGCGAGGTTGCCCTGCGCGCGCTGCAGGAAAGCGACGGCGTCGAGGTTGACCTGCGAATCGTCGTGACCGTCCGGTCCCGGTCCCAGCTTGGCGAGGAAATCACCGACGAGTATCTGTCCCGGCAGCGCCGCTTCGATCATCCGCGCGAGCTCGATGGTCACGTCGCCGACGATGTAGTCGTGAATCGTCGGGTTGAGTCCTTCCGCCTGGTGGAATTCGTAGCAACTGCCGACGTTGAAGCACGCTCGCAGCCGGGGCACGGCGCGTGATGAAATGGCTTTGCTGCGCGCGAGTGCGTTGTCGGCCAGCACGATGTGCATGAAGTGATAGAGATTGACGTTCGCTTCGAGCCCGTGGTCGCGGTTCCAGACGTAAAAGCCGTCGCCGCTCGATGAGCGCGCGAAATTGATGCTGATGTCCTTCTCCAGCATCTTCGCATGCGCGGAATTCAGCGAGTAGGAGAGGCTGTTGAGCTGGGTCATCTGCTCGAACGGCGTCAGCAGGCTGAAGCCGACGATATCGAACATCGTGACGGCCCGGCTCGCCACGTAATTGATGCCGTAGCGCCGGATCATCTTCTCGATGATCTGCGTCTCCACGGGATGCCCGGTGAGCGCCTGCCGCAGCGCGATGAAGCGCGGCTCCACGTTCAGGAGCCGCGCGACCTTCTGCATCTGGGTCAGCGTGAGCTGGCGGTTGCCGGAGATGAGCTCCGTGATGAAGTTGGCCGACAAACGCTGCGCGGCCTGCGCATCGGAGGCCGCCTCGGCCGTGTATTCCGCAATCGCATAATGCGGGACCACGAGCACCAGGATGCCGTCATCGAGCGGCGACCAGCTCAGGATGCTGTTCTGGCCCAGTGACCAGGCAGCGTGCAGGCTGCGCTCCAGGTGCACCAGATTGCTGCGCTGGCGCAGGCCCATGTCGTTGGCAAAACCGGCCAACTGGTCCAGGTACGGCGAATAGTTGGCGATTCGCTGAATGCCGGACTGCGATAGCTCGTCATACCCCATTTTATTCTCGTTCGAGACGGACAAACCTGTCTCCTCCCCGCGACTGGCCTGTTGATTGTGCGTGTTGCTTGTTCGCTCGGGCCAGTCAGTTTTCCAAGGTAATCAACTCTTTGCGGTGTTGCAAGTGTTATCGGCCGGCGCGTGCCCCCGAGTGGACGAAAACCCGTGATTTACATAATAATCCCCGCGTCACTTTCGCAGCCCCGGAGCCGTGCCATGGCCTTCGAACCCCCGAAGATCGACGATGTGCGCCGCCTGGCCGAACGCCTGCAGCAGTGGCTGGTCAGGACGCCGGTCATGCGCTGCCGGAATCTCGAACAGCGCCTCGGCCGCGCGGCGGCGATCACCGGCAAGCTCGAATTCCTGCAGCGGACGGGCACGTTCAAGCCGCGCGGCGCGCTCTCCGTCATGCTCGGCCTGGAGCCTGCGCAGCTCCGCGCCGGGGTCACGGCGGTGAGCGCCGGCAATCACGCCGTGGCAACCGCCTACGCCGCGCGTGCCATGGGAACGACGGCAAAAGTGGTGATGACCCGCAAAGCGAACCCCGCTCGGATCGAGGGCAGCCGCCATTACGGCGCGGAGGTGGTGCTGGCCGACGACATCCACGAGGCGTTCGCGAAAGTCGACGAGATCCGCGAACGGGAAGGCCGGTTTTTCGTGCACCCGTTCGAGGGCGAGGCAGTGCTGCGCGGCACGGCGACCGTGGGGCTCGAGATCTGCGAGCAGGTGAGGGACTTCGATGCATTGATTATCCCGGTCGGCGGCGGCGGCCTCTGTGCCGGGATCGCAAGCCTCGTCAGGCAGATGAAGCCCGGTTGCGAAATCATCGGCGTGGAGCCCGAAGGCGCCGATTCCATCCACCGCAGCATGCAGAGCGGCCATCCGGAGACGCTGGCCGAGGTGCGGACGATCGCCGACAGCCTGGGGGCGCCGTTCGCCCTGCCGATGTCCTTCGAGCTGTGCCGTTCGAACCTGGACCGGCTGGTGCTCGTCTCGGACGACGAGCTACGGGCCGCCATGCGGCTGCTCTTCACCGACGTGAAGATCGCCGTCGAACCCGCCTGTGCGGCGAGCACGGCGGCGCTCGCGGGCCCCTTGGCCGCGGATCTTGCCGGCAAGCACGTGGTGCTGGTGCTGTGCGGCAGCAACACCGACTGGCCGACCTGGGAGCGCGAGGCCTGGCCGGAGCTGGCGCGTGCTGCTTGACCGGCTGAAATCGATTGTCGGGCCCGGCGGCTGGACGGACGACCCGGACGCGCTGCGGCCGCACCTCACCGAATGGCGCGACCGTTACGCCGGCCATACGCCGCTCATGGTCTCGCCCGCCAGCACGGAGGAAGTAAGCGCGCTCGTGCAAGCCTGTGCCGAGGCCGGCACCGGCATCGTCCCGCAGGGCGGCAATACCGGCCTGTGCGGCGGCGCGATCCCGAATGGTGAAATCCTGCTGTCGCTGAACCGCATGGCCGCGATCCGCTCGATCTCGCCGAGCGGCTACTCGGTCATCGCCGAAGCCGGCTGCATCCTGGCCGACGTGCAGGCCGCGGCGGAACAAGCCGGCCGCCTGTTTCCGCTGAGCATCTCGGCCGAGGGGAGCTGCCGCATCGGCGGCAACCTGTCGACGAATGCCGGCGGCATCAACGTGCTGCGCTACGGCAACGCGCGCGAGCAGGTGCTCGGGCTGGAAGTCGTGCTGCCGGACGGGCGCGTGTGGAACGGCCTGCGCACCCTGCGCAAGGACACCGCGGGCTACGACCTGAAGCAACTGTTCATCGGCGCGGAAGGCACGCTCGGCGTCATCACCGCGGCGGCGCTCCGGCTGTACCCGCGCGTGCGAGACGTGCAGACCGCGTTCGTGGCGGTCTCCGGCGCGCTCCAGGCCGTGGCGCTGCTGTCGCGGCTGCGCGACGCGATGGCCGACCGCCTGCAGGCATTCGAGCTCATCCAGGAGCGCGCGTTGGCGTTCGTGCTGGAGCACATCCCCGGCACGCGCGATCCGTTCGAGCGGCGCCATCCCTGCTACGTGCTGCTGGAGATTTCCCGGGCCAGTGAGGGCGAGCTGGAGACGGTGCTGGCGGATGCGCTGGAAACGTCGCTGGCGGTGGATGCCGTCATCGCCAAGAACGAAAGCGAAGCGGGACAGTTGTGGCGCCTGCGGCATTCCATTTCCGAGGCCCAGAAATACGCAGGCGCGAGCCTGAAGCACGACGTATCCGTGCCCATCGACCGCGTCGGCGAGCTGATCGAGGCGGCGAGCGCGGCCGTGCTCGCGCGCATCCCGGATGCGCGCATTGTCGCGTTCGGACACGTCGGCGACGGCAACGTGCATTTCAACGTGAGCCAGCCGGAAGCCTGGGCGGCCGAGCGTTTCCTCGCCGAACGGTCCGCCGTTGCGGCACTCGTCTACGATCTCGCGGTATCCTTCGGCGGCAGCATCAGCGCGGAGCACGGCATCGGGCTGGCGCGCCGGGACGACCTCCGGCACTACCGCGGCGGCGTCGAGCTCGAGCTGATGCGGGCGATCAAGGCGGCGCTGGACCCCGCCAACATCATGAATCCCGGCAAGGTTCTCTGACACCCGGGCTTCCAGCGGCACAAACTCGGCCGTGAATCACGTTAAACTTGCGCGTTGGAAACGATTGAAGATCGAGGAGATCAGCGGGCTGCGTTGTCGCCCGACGTCGAGATGAGCGCCACCCTGAACGACAGAATCGAGAAAACCTTCACCGAGCAGCTCGCGGAATTCGACAGCCGGGCGAAGGAGCAGGAGGACAATGCCGCCCTCCTGAAGGACATCCATGCGGCCATCACGGCGCTGATGGCCGAAAGCGGCGAGCGCGGCGACGACATCCGTGAGGTCCTGCAGAAGCGGTACAACGGCGGCAAGCTGCGCCTGGAAACCTACCAGCTCGTGCGCAATGTGCTCGACCGGGTGGTGATCGAAAGCATGGCGACCATGCCGGACGCGCTCGACGACGACGTCTTCAGCCGCACCACCGTCATCGAATCGGGGAAGCCGGACGACGACGGGTCACAGGACCGCCTGCAGGTCGGCTCCGTGCTCCGGGACCGCTTCCTGCTGCAGCAGCGGGTGGCGGGCGGCAGCATGGGCGTCGTGTACAAGGCGCTCGACCGGCGCATCGCCGAAGCCGAAGGCGTCGATCCCTGGGTCGCGATCAAGGTGCTGTCGCCGAAGCTGTCGCGCAACGCGCACGCGCTGCGGGCGCTGCAGCAGGAAGCGGCGAAGGGGCGCTGCCTGTCGCATCCCAACATCGTCCGGTTCATCGATCTCGACCGCGACGACGACATCTATTTCCTCGTCATGGAGTGGCTGGAGGGGCGTTCCCTCGCTGCTATCCTGGACGACGACCGGCACCGCGACCTGGACCTCGCAACGGCGCTCGACGTCGTGCGGCAGGTGGGACTCGCGCTCGACTACGCCCACCGCTGCGGCGTGGTCCACGCCGACGTCAAGCCGGCGAACATCATGATTTCGCCGTCCGGCCAGGTGAAGCTGTTCGACTTCGGCATCGCGCGTATCAAGCAGCAGCAGCCGCCGGGCCGCAAGGATTTCGACCCCGGCGTGCTCGGCGCCGTCACGCCCGCGTACTCGAGCATGCAGGTGCTCACCGGCGAGGACCCGCAGCCGGCGGACGACGTGTTCTCGCTCGGCTGCCTGATGTACCGGCTGGTGGCCGGCCACCGCGTGTTCGGGCCCCGCAACGCCGCCGAAGCGGCGGAGCAGGGCATGGAGCCGCAGCGGCCGCACGGCTTGACCGACAACCAGTGGCGCGCGCTCAAAAAAGCGCTCGCGTACTCGCGCGTCTCCCGCTTCGCGACGCCGGCGGCGTTCCTCGAAGCGCTGGAAGACGACGAGAGCGCTCCGCCGCCGCTGCACCGCGACGAGCCGATCCGGGTCGAGCCGAAGCCGCCCCCGCCGGAAACGCGGCGCCCGTGGGGTCTCCTGGCCGTGCTGCTCGTGATCGCCGCGGGAGCCGTCGTGCTGGCCACGCAGCCGGAGCTGCGGAACGAGCTGTGGGCCTTGGCGCAGTCGACCGTCGACCGCGGGCGGGAGCTCGCCGGCAATGCGGATGAGCGGCCGAACGAGGAGGCCGCGGCCGTGGACGTGCCCGCGGGGGCCGCGACGGAGAGCGCAGGCGAAACGGCGGCGCAGGACACCGGACCGCCGCCCACCGAACCGGCCGCCGGAGAGCCGGCGGGCGCCGCACAGCCGGACGCCGTGCCGCCGGCGCCGCGAACGCCCGCCGACGAGGTCGGTGCGGCGGCGGACACTCCGGCCGGGACCGACCTGCCGTCCGCCGCCGGGGAGGACACGGCCTCTCCGGACGCGCGCAGCTCGGAGGTCGCGGGCGGCAACGACACCACATTCGCCATGCCGGCGCCGGGCACGGAAGCCACGGCCACCGCGACCGCCGCCGAGCCGCCGCCGACCCTGACCGTGCCGCTGGCGACCCGCGGCCCCCGGGCCGAGCTCGACCTGGTGCTGACGGAAGACGGCGAGCCCGCCGTGGTCGAGCTCGTGCGCGACAGCGGCACGCGCGAGCCGTTGTCGGTGCTGATCGAAGAGGTCGGGTTCAGCGGCAATCGCTCGCCCCTGACCACCGGGCGCTATCGCATTTCCGAACCGGTCGCGCACTTCGACGCGGGGCAGACGACGGCGCGGTTCACGATCTCGATGTCCTCGGACGACGTGCGCGAGGCGGACCGCCAGGCGACCTTGCTGCTGCGCAACACCGAGAATTCCACTTCGCGCCTCGCGTTCCTGAACCTGACGCTGCAGGACGACGACCAGCGTGCGTTCGAATCGGGTCTCGCGTCGGACACGCTCGGTTTTTCCGAGGCACAGGTCTACGTGAGCGAGCGCAGCCCGGCGGTGCAGGTGGACGTGTTGCGGTTCAATCCCGGCGACGCGGAGCTCGAAGCCCGCTACACGATCAGCGGCGGCTCCGCGACCGAAGGCGAGGATTTCTTCGTGCCCGGCGCCATGGGTCTCGTGTTCGGACCGGGACAGCGCTCCGCGCGCCTGCTGATACCGATCGTCCAGGACGCGCAGGCCGAGGGCGAGGAAACGTTCACCCTCGAATTGACGACGCTGCCCACCGCGCCGCTTTCCAACGTGCACCGCCGGATCACCGTCGTCATCGGCGACGACGACTCGTTCTGATCGAAACGGTGAGCGAAGCCGAATTTGCCGACAGCGCGCGGCTCGGGGCCGGCGCAATAATCGCCGGCTCGCCCTGGGTCGTCATGAAATTCGGCGGCAGCAGCGTGTCGAGCGCGGACGACTGGAAGACGATTGCGGCGCTGGTGCAGAATCGCCTCGCCGCCGGTTTGCGCCCGGTCGTGGTGCATTCGGCGCTGCAGGGCGTCTCGAACGCGCTGAACGCGGTGTTCGAGACGGCGGCAGGGCGCGATCCCGAACCGGCCCTCGCGGCGATCCGCGACCAGCATTACGGGCTGGCCGCCGACCTCGGCCTCGACGGCCCGGCGCTGCTGGACGCGGACCTCGATGAGCTGGCGCGGCTCGTTATGAATGTGCGGGCGGCGCAGGAGAGCGGCGCACAGGCCAGGGCGCAGATCATGGCCTTCGGGGAGCTGCTGGCGACGCGCCTCGGAGCGGCGTTCCTGAATCGCGCCGGCATCGCGACCGAATGGCAGGATGCCCGCGAGATTCTCACCAGCGAGGACCGTGCGAATCGCTCGGAGGCGCAGAACCGGCTCTCGGCGATCTGCGGCTTCACGCCCGACCCGGCGCTGGCGCGGCAGTTCGAGGCTCACGGCAAGGTCGTCCTGACGCAGGGCTTCATCGCTACCGACCCGCGCGGCGCGACGGTGCTGCTGGGCCGCGGGGGCTCCGATACCTCCGCCGCCTGCTTCGCGGCGAAGCTCCAGGCGCGCCGCATGGAAATGTGGAGCGACGTGCCCGGCCTGTACACGGCGGATCCGCGGCTGGTGCCGTCCGCGCGCCTGCTGGTCGACCTGCGCTACGACGAAGCGCAGGAGCTCGCGTCGATGGGCAGCAAGATGCTGCACCCGCGTTGCCTGTCACCTTTGCGCGCGACCGGCATACCGCTCTTCGTCCGCTGCACGCGCGCGCCGCACATCAACGGCACGGTGATTGCCGCCGTCACGCGCGAGACCGAACCGCAGGTCAAGGGTATCTCCACGCGCGCGGGGACCGTCCTCATCTCGATGGCCGGGTCGGTGATGTGGCACGAGGTCGGCTTCCTGGCGGAAGCTTTCGACTGCTTCCGCAAGCACGGGGTGTCGATCGGGCTGGTATCGACCTCGGAGACCACCGTCACGGTGTCGATCGACACGGCGGACGAGATGTTTTCGGAAGACGTCAGGCGCGCGCTGCTGCACGATCTCGAAAAGCTGTGCCGCGTGAGCCTGATTCCCGACTGCGCCGTAGTCAGCCTGGTCGGCCGGCGCATACGCACGATCCTGCCGCGCCTGGCGCCGGCGCTCGAGGTGTTCGAGGAGGAAAGAATTCACCTCGTATCGCAGGCGTCGAACGACCTCAACTTCAGCTTCGTCATCGACCAGGGGGAGGCGCCGCGGCTCGTGACCAAGCTGCACGCGTCGATGATCCGGCAGGCGAGCGGCAGTCCCGCTTTCGGCCCGAGCTGGGAGGAGCTGTTCGGCGCGCCTGCCCCGGCGGCGCCGCGGCGGGAGCCGTGGTGGCACGGGAAGCGCGATCGGTTGCTGCAGATCGGTGCCGAGCGCGGCTACGCCTATGTCTACGATCTCGAGACCGTGCAGGCCGCGGCGCGCGCCCTGCTCGGCATGCGCTCCGTCGACCGGATACTGTACGCCATGAAAGCGAATTTCAATCCGGAGATCCTGCGCACTCTGGCGGCGCTCGGCGTGGATTTCGATTGCGTGTCGCCCGGCGAAGTGCGTCACCTGCGGGACGCGGTACCTGAGGTCGGCGCGGACCGGATCCTGTTCACGCCGAATTTCGCGCCGCGCCACGAATACGAGTGGGCGCTCGGGGAGGGCTTGCGGGTCACGCTCGACAACCTGCACCCGTTGCGGGAATGGCCGGAGATTTTCGAGGGAAGTCGGCTGTTCGTCCGGCTCGATCCCGGGCAGGGCCGCGGCCACCACGAGCACGTGAAAACGGCCGGCGTGCATTCGAAATTCGGCATTCCGCGTTTCGAGATCGAGGACCTCGCGCGGCTGATCGAGCGGGCCGGGGCGGAGGTGGCCGGCATTCACGCGCACAGCGGCAGCGGCATCCTGGACCCGGACAACTGGCGCGCCGTCGCGCGGGAGCTCGCCGCCGCCGCCGCCGCGTTCCCGAAAGTCGAGGTGCTCGACCTCGGCGGCGGGCTTGGCGTGCCGGAGCAGCCCGGCGACAGCGCCTTCGACGTCGGCAAGCTGGACGAGCTCCTGTCCGCGGTGCGCGAGGCGTTTCCGCGTTACCGGCTGTGGCTCGAGCCCGGCCGCTTCCTCGTGGCGCAGGCCGGCGTGCTGCTCGCCTGCGTGACGCAGGTGAAGGGCAAGGGCGACATGCGCTACGTCGGCGTGAGCACCGGCATGAATTCCCTGATCCGGCCGGCGCTCTACGGGGCCTATCACGAGATCGCGAACCTCACGCGGCTCTCCGAGCCCGCGACCGAGAAGGTGACGGTAGTGGGCCCCATCTGCGAAAGCGGCGACCGGCTGGGCAGCGATCGGCTGCTGCCGCCCTCGACGGAGGGCGACGTGATGCTCATTGCCAACACCGGCGCGTACGGCTACGTCATGGGCTCGCGCTACAACCTCCGCGACCTCGCCCCGGAGGTGATCCTGTAGGAGCCCGTCTCACGGGCGACGCACCCGGTGAGACAGGCACGGCGCTTCGCGCCGGGTCGCCCGTGAGACGGGCTCCTACCGGTGCATTCCTTGACCGCTGCGCAAAATTGCGACTACACTCGACCCGACTCATCGAGACCGGCTGAGGGAAAGGCCCTTGGACGCCGGGGCAACCTGCGGGACTAACCACCCCGAAAAGGTGCCAACTCCTGCGGTGCGTGCAGCGCACCGAGAGATGAGTGTCGAAGCAACGTGGGTTCGCGTGCGCGAACCGGAAAGGGCTCGACACGCCTCCCGGCGATCTCCGGGGGTTCCGATGAGCAGGTCTGGACACTGGTAATCGGAACCGAACGGAGACACGCATGACCACTTCCCCGCACACCACCCGGCACCCGGCCACCCGCGCGGTGCGCGCGGCGCTCGAAACCGATGCGCAATTCGGCGCGGTGGTGCCCCCCTTGCATCTCTCGTCCAACTACACGTTCGACGGCTTCGGCAATAAGCGGCAGTACGACTATGGCCGCAGCGGCAACCCCACCCGGGATTCGCTCGCGGAAGCCCTGACGGAGCTCGAAGGCGGCGCCGGCAGCGTCGTGACCTCCTCGGGCATGGCGGCCCTGGCCCTGCTTGCGCACCTGCTCGAACCGGGCGACCTGCTCGTCGCGCCGCACGATTGCTACGGCGGCACGTATCGGCTGTTCCGCCATCTCGCGCTGAAGGGGCATTTCGAGGTCGCGTTCGTCGACCAGACCGACGAGGAAGCGCTGCGTCAGGCCTGCGCGCGCAAACCGAAGCTGATTCTCGTCGAGACGCCCTCGAATCCGCTGCTGCGCATCGCCGACATCGGCCGCATCGCGAGCCTCGCGAAAGGCTGCGGCGCGCTGCTCGCGGTCGACAACACCTTTCTCTCGCCGGTGCTGCAGCAGCCGATCGCGCTCGGCGCCGATATCGTCACGCATTCGACCACCAAGTACCTGAACGGCCACAGCGACGTGGTCGGCGGTGCGCTGGTGGCGGCGGACGCGGAGGTGGCGGAAAGCCTTGCCTGGTGGGCGAACTGTCTCGGCCTCACCGGTGCGCCGTTCGATAGCTGGCTCACGCTGCGCGGGGTTCGCACACTGCACGCGCGCATGCGCGTACACGAGGAAAACGCCTCGTTGATCGCACACGCGCTGGCGGCCCATCCGGCGGTCGAGCGGGTCTATTATCCGGGACTCGAGACGCATCCAGGGCACGCGCTCGCGTGCCGCCAGCAGCAGGGCTTCGGCGGCATGCTGAGCTTCGAGCTGCGGGGCGGCGAACGGGCGGTGCGGACGCTTGTCGAGCGCCTGGCGCTGTTCTCGCTGGCGGAGTCGCTGGGCGGCGTCGAGAGCCTCGTCTGCCATCCACCGTCGATGACGCACGCGGCGGTAGACGCCGCCGCGCTCGAGCGCGCGGGCGTTCGCCGGAATCTCATCCGGCTCTCAGTGGGCATCGAAAACGGTGAAGACCTGCTGGCCGACGTGCAGGCGGCGCTGGCGGCGGCCTCGGGATTCGCGGGCAAGCGGCCGTTGGCCGCGGCCGGTTGACGAGCATGGCGGCCGCACCGGTCGTACGGCCCGCGGCTGCCGCGGAACGGCAGGCTCCAGGGCGCCTCCTGCCGTACATCTCGCCGGAAACACGTTATTTCGAAGTACCCGGCCGGGTGCCGCTGGAATCGGGCGCCTGCCTCGACGAAGTCGTCGTCGCGTACCGTACCTGGGGCAGTCCCCGCCACGCGGACGCAAGCGCCGTGCTCATCTGCCACGCCCTCACGGGCTCGGCGGATGTGGACCTCTGGTGGCCCGGCATCATCGGGCCGGGCAATGCCTTCGATCCGGGCCGCGACTACATCGTTTGCAGCAATATTCTCGGCGGCTGCTACGGCACGACCGGTCCCGCCTCAATGCGCCCCGGCAGCGGCGAGCGGTATCGCGCGGCGTTTCCGCCAGTCAGCGTGCGCGACATGGTCAACGTGCAGCGGCTCCTGCTCGAGCACCTGCGGATCGAGCGGCTGTCGGTGGTCGCGGGGCCGTCGCTCGGCGGCATGCAGGCGCTGGAATGGGCGGCGATGTATCCGGAGCGGGTGCGGAGCATCGTGCCGATCGGCGTCGGTGGGCGGCACTCCGCCTGGTGCATCGCGATGAGCGAGGCGCAGCGCGCGGCCATCTACGCCGATGCCAACTGGCGCGGCGGCGCCTACGACGAGGCCGCGCCGCCGGAGCAGGGTCTCGCGGCCGCCCGCATGATGGCGATCGTCGGGTACCGGAGCTGGCAGGCGTTCGACCGCCGTTTCGGCCGGCAGCGCCGCGACGGCGGCGAGCTCGAAGTGCAATCGTACCTGCGCTACCAGGGCGAGAAGATCAACCGGCGCTTTGATGCCGCGACGTACGTGCGGCTGACGCAGGCGATGAACGGCCACGACCTCGCGCGCGGCCGCGGGGACTACGCTGCAGCCGTCGCCGCTATCCGGCAGCCGGCCCTCGTCGTGTCGATCGCGTCGGACATTCTTTATCCACCGCACGAGCAACAGGCGCTCGCGCGGCAGCTACCGAATGCGCGGCACGAGGTGCTCGAGTCCGCCGAGGGTCACGACGGCTTCCTCATCGAAACGGAGAAGCTCGGCGCCAGGATCGCGGCGTTCCGGCGCGGGCTCAGGAACCTGCGGCCGCCGCGACCGGAGCTGCGTCCAGCCCTTCGAGCCAGCCGTCGGCATCCTGCGTCTCGCCCTTGAACAGGCCGAAGAAGGCCTCCTGCAGTTGCTGCGTCACGGGACCGCGGCGGCCGTCGCCGACCTGGATGCGATCGACGGAACGGACGGGCGTGATCTCGACGGCGGTGCCGGTGAAGAAAACTTCGTCGGCGAGGTAGAGCATCTCGCGCGGGATCGCTTGCTCCCGGACCGCCAGGCCGAGCCGGCCGGCGAGTTTCATGACGGTGTCGCGGGTGATGCCGGTGAGGATCGAGGCGGTTGCGGGCGGCGTCAGGAGCGCACCGTCGTGGACGAGGAACACGTTCTCCCCGGCGCCTTCGCTGAGGGTGCCGTCGGTCGACAGCGCGATCCCTTCGGCGAAGCCCAGCCGCCTCGCCTCGGTGCTGATGAGCTGGCTGGAAAGATAATTGCCGCCGGCTTTGGCGAGGGCGGGGACGGTATTCGGCGCCACGCGCTGCCAGCTCGAGACGCACACGTCGACGCCTTGCTCCAGCGCCGCTTCGCCGAGGTAGGCGCCCCATTCCCAGGCGCCGACCACCACGTCGACCGGATGGTCGGGTTTCGGCGCCAGGCCGATGGCGCCGTAGCCCCGCAGCGCGAGCGGGCGTATGTACGCGCCGTTCACGAGATCGTTTTCGGCGACGACCTGCTTGCAGACCCCGACGAGCTCGTCGAGGTCGTACCCGAGCTGCATGCGGTAGATTTTCGCGGAGCTCATGAAGCGCCGCATGTGATCGGTCAGCCGGAATATCTTCGGACCGTCCGGGGTCGCGTAGCTGCGGATGCCTTCGAAGATCGAGGAGCCGTAGTGCAGCGCGTGCGCCATCACGTGCACAGTCGCCTTCTCCCACGGAATCATGCGGCCGTTCATCCAGAGTCGCGTTGCACCGTCATATCCCATTTTTTTGCTCCGGTTGGCTCGGACGGACAGGACACTAGCTTAACAAGCGCACCGGGCTTTCGCACCCGAACGGCCGCTCAACCCGCGAGCCAGGGCATGCGGCGGCGCAGGCGCCGGCCGACTTCCTCGATGGGGTGATCGAGGTCGGCCTGCACCAGCTTGCGGTACTTCGGCGCTCCCGCGTCGTGCTCGGCGATCCATTCGCGGGCGAAAGCGCCGTCCCGGATCTCCCCAAGGACCTCCTTCATCTGCTCGCGCGCGTGCGCGTCGACGATGCGCGGGCCGCGTGTCATGTCACCATAGGCGGCAGTTCCGCTGATCACGTCGTGCATCTTTTTCAGGCCGCCTTCGTGCAGCAGGTCCGCGATCAGCTTCAGCTCGTGCATGCATTCGTAGTAGGCGACTTCGGGCTGGTAGCCCGCTTCGACGAGCGTCTCGAACGCCGCGACGATGAGCTCCGTCGCGCCGCCGCACAGCACCGCCTGCTCGCCGAAGAGATCGGTTTCCGTTTCTTCCGCAAACGTGGTTGCACCGATCCCCGCGCGTGCGCCGCCGATGCCTGCCGCGAAGGCGAGGGCGACCTGCAGCGCCTTGCCGGTGCTGTCCTGGTCGATCGCGACGAGGCAGGGCACGCCGTGGCCGTCGGCGAACTGGCGCCGCACGAGGTCGCCGGCGCCTTTGGGCGCGATGAGCACCACGTCGAGATCCGCGCGCGGCGCGATGCGCCGGTAATGGATGTTGAAACCGTGCGCGAAGAGGAGGGCGGCACCGTCGGCCAGTTGCGGCTCGATCTCCGCGTACAGCGCGGGATGCGACATGTCGGGGGTGAGGAAGGCGACCAGCGCCGCGCCGGCGATGGCTTCCCGCGGCTCGGCGACCCCCACGCCGTCGGCCCGCGCGCGTTCCCGGCTCGGACTGCCGGAGCGGAGCCCGACGGTGACGTCGTGGCCGCTGTCCTTGAGGTTCAGGGCCTGCGCGCGGCCCTGGCTGCCGTAACCGAGGACGGCGATGCGCTTGCCCTCCAGCCAGGTGGGATCGACGTCCGACTCCGAGTACATACGCATAATCCGGCTCCCGTCCTGGTCTGCGGCGCATCGATGCAAAAAACCCCGCGATCCGGCCGGATGCAGGGCAGCCCCGATCATGTGCGATGCTTGCGGCAGTGTCAACCCGGTTTATTCAATCGTTTACGAGACCAAGTTAATGTCGGTTCACGCTTCTACGCACGACTCCCCGGACGCTGGCCCCGGCGGCGGCGGGAGGCTATGCTCGACTGCCTCGGAGGCGCTGCCAAGGGGAGCCATGGATTTCGAATTCACGCCGAAGGTATCGGCGCTGGTGGAGCGCCTGCAGCGGTTTGTGACCGAGCGGGTGCAGCCGTCCGAAGCCGGCTATTTCGCGGCGCTGGCCGCCGGGCCGTCGCGCTGGGTCGTGCCGCCCCTGATCGAAGAACTGAAAGCGGCGGCGCAGTCGGAGGATCTCTGGAACCTGTTTCTCCCGGACGAGGGTTACGGCGCCGGCCTGGGCAATCTCGAATACGCGCCGCTCGCCGAGATCATGGGGCGCTCGCCGATCGCCTCCGAAGCCTGCAACTGCTCCGCGCCGGATACCGGCAACATGGAAGTGCTCGCGCGCTACGGCAGCACGGCGCAGCAAGACGAGTGGCTGCAGCCGCTGTTGCGCGGCGAGATCCGTTCCGCGTTCGCGATGACCGAGCCCGGCGTCGCATCGGCGGATGCGACGAATATCCGCTCGACGATCACGCGCAGCGGCGACGAATACGTGTTGAACGGCCGCAAGTGGTGGGCTTCCGGCGCCATGGATCCGCGCTGCCGCCTGCTCATCTTCATGGGGAAGACCGACCCGGAAGCCGAACGGCACCGGCAGCAGTCGATGATCCTCGTGCCGATCGACGCGCCGGGCGTCACGATCGTGCGCCCGCTGACGGTCTTCGGCTACGACGACGCGCCGCACGGGCATGCCGAGATCCTGTTCGAGGACGTGCGCGTGCCGAAGGACAACCTGCTGCTCGGCGAAGGCCGCGGCTTCGAGATCGCGCAGGGGCGGCTCGGTCCCGGGCGCATCCATCATTGCATGCGCCTGATCGGGCTGGCCGAACGCTCGCTCGACAGCCTCTGCCGCCGGGCGGCGGGGCGCGTCGCGTTCGGCAAGCCGCTGGCGGAGCAGGGCACCGTGCGCGAGGCGATCGCGCGCTCGCGGATCGAAATCGACCAGGCGCGGCTGCTCACGTTGCAGGCCGCCGACCGGATGGACAAGGCGGGCAACAAAGCGGCCCGCGCGGACATCGCCATGATCAAGGTGGTCGCCCCGTCGATGGCGCTCTCCGTCATCGACCGCGCGATCCAGGTGCACGGCGCCGCGGGCGTATCGGCGGATTTCGGGCTCGCCGCCGCCTGGGCCGCCGCCCGCACGCTGCGCATTGCCGACGGGCCGGACGCAGTGCACCTGGAAACGGTGGCGAAACTGGAGCTCGCCCGCGTGTAGGAGCCCGTCTCACGGGCGACTCGACGCCGGCCGGTGAGTCGCCCGTGAGACGGGCTCCTGCAGCCGGCGTGAGTCGCCCGTGAGCCGGGCTCCTGCACCAGGCAGCGTGAAGCCATCGCCCCCGGTGCGCGCTCGTACAAGGGGACGTTGCCCTCGCCGCGCGGGCTCCTTACAATCGCCGGTCTTTTGACGGCAGCGAAGCCTCTGTTTCACACATGCCCAAGGTCATCTACATCACTCCGGCAGGAGAACGTCACGAAGTCGAGGTCGAGGTCGGCTACTCCGTCATGGAGGGCGCGATCAACAACAACATCGACGGCATCGTCGCGGAGTGCGGCGGCGCCTGCGCCTGCGCCACCTGCCACAGCTACATCGACGAGGCCTGGCTCGACAAGCTGCCGCCGATGGACGACATGGAGGACAGCATGCTGGACGCGGCCTACGAGCGCCGGGACAACAGCCGCCTCACCTGCCAGATCGAGATGACCGAGGAGCTCGACGGGCTTGTCGTGCACGTGGGCGAGAACGAGGGCTGATCCTCCGTTGGAGCCCGCCATTGCGGGCGACCGGTATGCCGCTTGTGGAACCTGCGTTCGCACTGTCGTTTCCGACCGGTCGGGCTCAATGCGCCTCTGATCGACCTCGTACCAGTCGCCCGCAATGGCGGGCTCCAACGAGAAGACCTACCGCAGTCCGGTCTCCAGCCGCCCGATCACCATGCGCTGGATTTCGCTGGTGCCTTCGTAGATCTCCGTGATCTTCGCGTCGCGGAAGTAGCGCTCGACCGGCAGCTCCTTGCTGTA
>DASSBS010000036.1:0-9295 GCA_035698445.1 Woeseiaceae bacterium | reverse complement strand
CGTACTGGCCGTCCCCCCTCCCTGGCTTCCCGCGGCATGGTGTCGACGCCGCATTATCTCGCCAGCGGCTCGGGTCTCGAGGCCCTTCGACGCGGCGGCAGCGCGGTCGATGCCGCCGTTGCGGCCGGTGCGACGCTGTGCGCGGTCTACCCGCACATGACCGGTCTCGGCGGCGACGGCTTCTGGCTCGTTGCGGGCCCCGATACCGGTGGGGTGCAGGCTTTGAACGCCAGCGGTCCGTCGGCGCAGGACGCGACGATCGACTATTACCGTCAGCACGGCTGCGAGCACGCGATTCCCGCGCGCGGTGCACTCGCGGCGCTGACGGTTCCGGGTGTCGTGGATGGCTGGCGGGCCGCGCATGAGCGGTTCGGGCGCCTGCCCTGGGCCGACCTGTTCGCGGATGCGATCGATTACGCGCGCAAGGGCATGCCGATCAGCCGTTCGCTCGCCGATTTTCTGGCACAAGACGCGCCGATCCTCCGGGAATCCCCGGGGATGGCTCGCGTCTATTTGCCCACGGGGAAGCCTGAGCGCGAGGGATCGCGTCTCGTGCAGACCGATCTCGCCAACACCCTCGAGGAACTCGCCGCTTCGGGTGCGCGCGCGGGCTTCTATGAAGGAACTCTGCCGGAGCGTGTCTGCGCGAGTCTCGGACCCACCGGATCGCCGCTGAAGCCCGAAGATTTTGCGGCCTACCGTGCCGCGTGGGTCGAACCGATGTCCACTCGGTATCGTGGCTTTGACGTTATCCAGCTACCACCAAGCACGCAGGGATTCGCCGCACTCCAGATCCTGAATCTGCTCGAAAGATTCGACGTCGCCGGCTGGCGGGAAGGCAGCGCCGATTACTACCACCACATCGTCGAGGCGGTGAAGCTGGCGTTCGCGGACAGGGACGAGTGGTTGACGGATCCGGATTTCGTCGATATTCCGCTGGAACGGCTGCTCTCGCCGGGATATGTCGAGGAGCGCCTGGCGCTGATCGATCCACGACGGGCGCTGGGGGCCGATGCCATCGAGCCGGGTTTGCGTTACGGTTCCGAATTCGGCCATCGCTCACCGGAAGGCGGTACCGTTTACTTCTGCACGGCGGATGCCGACGGGCTCGTCGTGTCGAGCATCGAGTCGATCTACCATGATTTCGGCGCGGCGGTGATCGGCGGCGATACCGGAGTCAATCTGCAGAACCGCGGTTCCTTCTTTTCACTGGACGAGAATCATCCGAACAGGCTGGAGCCGCGCAAACGCAGCTTCCACACCATCATTCCGGCGATGATGCTCAAAGAGGGCCAGCCGGTCCTCGCCTACGGCACGATGGGCGGTGAGGGTCAGCCACAAACCCAGGCGGCTTTGGTCACCCGGATGGTGGATTTCGGCTTCGACGTACAGCAGGCGATCGAAGCGCCGCGCTGGCTCATGGGCCGCACCTGGGGCACCGAGACCCGCCTCCTGTCGCTCGAATCCCGAATCCCCGAGGAGGTCGCTCGTGAGCTCACGCTGCGCGGGCATGACGTCCAGATCGTCGGTGCGTGGGACCAGACGATCGGGCACGCGCAGGCCATTCGGATCAATGCGGACAGCGGGTTTTTCGAGGGAGGCGCCGATCCACGCGGGGACGGTGCAGCGCTCGGGTTCTGACTATGGGTTATTGGTTGCTTGCCGTGGCCGCTGTGATGTTCGGCCTGTACAACGTCTTCATCAAGGTGTCGGCGGCCGTGGGCAACCCCCTGATCATCGGTGGCTCGATTCTGGTCACTACAGGTGTCGGCTTCGTCCTGCTGCGCGAACCAGTCAACCCGCTGCAGCTTGCTGCCATTTTCCTGATTGCGGTCGGGATCGTCTTGCTGGCCTGGGATTCGGTGCCAAAAGGGTAACGAGAGGCTAACGCGAGGCTCGAGCGCGTCCAGGAGAAACCACGATTTCCAGGCAGCCACGTGCGGAGGTTGACTCATCCGGCCAACTTCACGGTAACCAAGCGTCGCACGGCGATTCAGCACACCGGGGCGACGCCGCACACGAGGGCGTGCAAGACCAGCACGCGGGCCACAGCGTGGAGATGTTCCGGAACAAGTTCTGGCTCTCGCTCGCGCTGACGATCCCGACGGTGGTCTGGGGTCACATGCTGATGCGGCTCACCGGCTATCGGCCTCCGGCATTCCCCGGGTCAGAGTGGATCGCCCCCGTCTTCGGCACCGCTGTTTTCCTCTACGGCGGCCGGGTTTTCCTGCAGGGGGCGTGGCGGGAACTCGAGGACCGCCTGCCGGGCATGATGACGCTGATTTCCCTGGCGATCACAGTCGCCTTC
Organism: Woeseiaceae bacterium; assembly: GCA_035698445.1. Lineage (GTDB taxonomy): Bacteria > Pseudomonadota > Gammaproteobacteria > Steroidobacterales > Woeseiaceae > IDS-8. Next base: position 6,987 of record DASSBS010000036.1, on the reverse strand, counting down.
GTCTTCAGCGCGGCCGTGACGCTCGGCTTCTCCGGGATGCCACTGTGGGAGGAGCTCGCGACGCTGGTGACCGTCATGCTCCTCGGGCACTGGATCGAGATGCGGTCGATCGTTCAGGCGCAAGGGGCGCTGAAGGAGCTGGCCAGGCTGTTGCCCGATACCGCTGAGCGGCTGGTGGGGGGCAGGGCGGAGACGGTACCGGTCGATGTTTTGCGAGACGGTGACGTGCTGCTGATCCGTCCCGGTACGGGGGTTCCCGCTGACGGCGTAGTGCGCGAGGGCGTGAGCTCGATGAACGAGTCGATGATCACCGGGGAATCCCGTGCCGTAGAGAAGAAGATCGGCGACGAGGTGATAGCGGGCACGATAAATGGAGAAGGGTCGTTGCGCGTGGAAGTAACGCGTACGGGTGAGCGCACTTCCCTTGCCGGGATCATGCGCCTGGTGGAGCAGGCACAAACGTCGCGCTCGCGAAGCCAGGCGCTCGCGGATCGGGCAGCCTATTACCTGACACTCGTGGCGATCGGAGCGGGAGCACTGACCCTGGTGGCCTGGCTCGCGCTGGATGCGACCGGGGGCTTCGCGATCGAGCGGTTGGTGACGGTACTCGTGATTGCCTGCCCCCACGCCCTCGGCCTCGCGGTTCCGCTGGTCATTGCGATCTCCACGACGCTCGGAGCAGGAAGCGGCCTGCTGGTGCGTGACAGGCGCGGGCTGGAGGAGGCCAGGAACCTTGACGCGGTCGTCTTCGACAAGACCGGAACGCTTACGCTGGGTGAGCACCGGGTGGTGGATCTCGTGGTGCTGGACGCGATATCCGCGGACGAGGCGCTGCGGCTCGCGGCGGGCGTCGAACAGGACTCTGAACACCCGGTGGCGCAGGCCGTGGTGACAAGCGCCCGGGAGCGGGGGATCTCCCTTCCGCGGGCGAACGACTTCGAAGCGGTGCCCGGCCATGGCGTGCAGGCGGCGGTCGAAGGGCGCATCCTTCAGGTCGGCGGACCGAACCTGCTCGCGAAGCTGGCTGTGCAGCCTGCGCCGGAACTGCAGCGCTTCGCCGGCGAAGCCGGCGAGCGGGGACAGGGAACGATTTACCTGGTGGAGGGCGAGCGAGTCCTCGCGGCATTCGCGGTAGCGGACGCCGTCCGCCCGGAGGCTGCCGAAGCGGTGCGGCGCCTGCACGATGACGGCATCGAAGTGGTGATGCTCACGGGAGATGCGCCCGTCGTCGCCAATGCCGTGGCCGGCGAGATCGGTATCGACACGGTCTTCGCCGGCGTGCTTCCCGAGCAGAAAGCAGAGAAGATCAGACAGCTTCAGGCACGCGGAAAGCAAGTCGCAATGGTCGGCGACGGAGTGAACGACGCGCCTGCGCTGCTGACCGCCGACGTCGGTATCGCGATCGGAGCGGGCACCAGCGTTGCCGTGGAAGCAGGAGACGTCGTGCTCGTGCGCAGCGACCCGCGCGACGTGGCACGCATCGTCGCGCTCTCCCGGGCTACCTGGCGCAAAATGGTGCAAAACCTCTGGTGGGCAGCCGGCTACAACATCGTGGCGCTTCCCTTGGCGGCCGGGGTGCTCCAACCCTGGGGCATCCTGCTGAATCCCGCCGTCGGAGCGGTGCTGATGTCCGCTAGCACGGTGATCGTCGCGATCAACGCACAGCTTCTGCGCCGGGCCGAGTTGTAGACGGCAGTCTCTCCGGCGGCAAGGTGCTGTCGGGCAGTTGCGATTGTCCTGAACTACACTCGTGAGAATCGCGGTTTTTCGAGAGGTCGACCGGGCGTGTATGAGCTCGGCAAGGAGCGCTGTGACGCACCCGGCGGCATTGACATCGAGTCGGGCTACTGCTCCGGCATGACGGTGCACTCATCTGCCGACCCACAGGGTTCATCGTTCACGCACCGCGAAATTCTCGTGGTCTTTGCCGGCATCGCCCTGGCGATGCTGATGGCTGCCCTGGACCAGACGATCGTGGCGACGGCGTTACCGGTCATCGCTGCCGATCTCGGCGGGTTCGAGCAGATCTCCTGGATCGTCAGCGCCTATCTCCTGAGCTCGACGGCGACGACGCTGCTCTACGGCAAGTTGAGTGACTTGCACGGGCGGCGGCGGCTGCTCGAGATCGGTCTCGTGCTCTTCATCATCGGGTCCGGGCTCTGTGCCGCGGCCGGCGTGTTCTGGCAGCTCGTCGCGGCCCGGGCGGTGCAAGGCGCCGGCGGCGGCGGCTTGATGGCGCTCTCCATGACCATCATCGGCGACATGGTGGCGCCGCGCGAGCGCGGCCGTTACCAGGGCTACATCGCTGCCATCTTCGCCACGGCCAGCGTCGCCGGCCCGGTGCTGGGCGGCTACCTGACGGAGTACCTGTCCTGGCACTGGATCTTCCTGATCAACCTCCCGCTCGGCGCCATCGCGCTATTGCTCGCCCATCGAACGCTTGGCCGGCTCCCCGTAAGGCATGGTCAGGCACGTGTCGATTATTGGGGCGCTGTTCTGATGGTTGCCGGCGTAGTCTGCCTCCTGTTCCTCGTCACCGGCGGTGGCAACATTTTTCCCTGGCTCTCGGCAACGGCACTCAGCCTGGGCGTGGGATCGGTCGTGCTGCTTCTGCTCTTCGTTCAGCGTGAGCGGCGCGCACCGGAGGCCCTGTTGCCGCCGCGGATCTTCAAATCGTCCGTCATAACGATCGGCTTTTGCATGATCGGCGTCACCGCCATGGTTCTGATCGGCGTCACCATCTTCCTGCCGCTTTACCTGCAGGTGGTCGCCGACGCGTCGGTGTCGTCATCGGGTCTGCTCCTGCTGCCGCTCGTCGGCGGCGTGACCGTGGGAGCCGTCATCGGTGGGCGTTTGGTCAGTCACACGGGGCGATACAAGATCTTTCCCATACTCGGCCTTGCGACGGCAGCGGTCGCTTTGGCGATGCTCGGCCTGCTTGTCGGCCAGCTCGGTTATCTCGGCGACGTCCTGATCCTTGTCTTGCTGGGGGTAGGGCTCGGCCATGTCATGCCGGTCATCACCGTCGCCGTGCAGAACGCGGCAGGCCCCGGCGATCTCGGAACCGCGACGTCGGCACTGAGCTTCTTCCGCTCCCTGGGCGGCGCGATCGGCGTCGCCGTCTTTGGCGCCGTGCTCACGGCCAGGAGCGCCGAAGTCATGGCGAAAGCCGGCCAGGACGTTGAGATAGAGACATTGATCGAGCAGGGAATGACCGCGCTCGAAGGTCTTTCGCCGGCGCTGAATCAGGCGGTCACGGCGGCATTCGCGACGGCTTTCGCCGAGATCTTCTTCCTGGCCACGGGCATCACGATGGTGGCGTTCGGGCTGAGCTGGTTCCTGAAGGAATTGCCGCTGCGCTCGAACCGGAGCCGCCGCCCGGACATCGCCCTCGAATAGGGAGTTCCGCCGCCCGTTCAGCGCTCCCCCATGCCCTCGGCGGGCTTCGGCGCGCTGCCCGCACGGACTTTTTGCTCGATCCGCCCACCGACATCGGCGTCGACATTTTTCCAGTACTCGAAGGCCCGCTCGAGCACCTCGCCGCGCACGCCCCCCAGCAAGCTGCCTGCAACCTGATCGACCAGCTTCACGCGTTGCTCGTCGCTGAACACCTCACGCACCAGGATGCCCGGCTGCGTGAAATCATCGTCGTCGGCACGCAGCGTATAGGCGCTGCGGACCATCTCGCCGTCCGCCTCCCAGCCGTCCGGCACGCGCCCGCTCTCGTCCGCCCAGCGGCGGCCGCCGCTGTTGGGCGCATACACGGGTGCGTTGCCGCTGTGCTCGTAAGCCATTTGGCCGTCGAACATGTAGGTGCTGACCGGCACCTTGGGACGGTTCACCGGAAGCTGGTGGAAGTTGGCGCCGATGCGGTTGCGCTGCGCGTCGTTGTAGGCGAACGCACGGCTGAGCAGCATCTTGTCCGGCGACAGCCCGATACCCGGCACCGTGTTCCCCGGCGAAAACGCCGCCTGCTCGATCTGTGCGAAGAAGTTCTCGGGGTTGCGGTTCAGCGTCATCGTGCCGACCTTGACCAGCGGATAGTCCCTGTGCGGCCAGGTCTTGGTCAGGTCGAACGGGTTGAACCGATAGGTCCTGGCGTCGTCGTAGGGCATGACCTGAACGGACAGCGTCCACTTCGGGTGCTCGCCGCGCGAGATCGCCTCGAACAGATCGCGTCGATGAAAGTCGGCATCCTTGCCCGCCATCTCCGCGGCTTCGGCGTTGGTGAAGAACGCCATGCCCTGATTCGTGTGGAAATGGTACTTCACCCAGGACTTCTCGCCGGCGGCGTTGATCCACATATAGGTGTGCGAGCCATAGCCGTTCATGTTGCGCCAGGTGCGCGGCAGGCCGCGCTCGCCCATCAGGTAGGTAACCTGGTGGGCGGATTCCGGACTGCCGGTCCAGAAGTCCCATTGCATGTGATTGTCGCGAAGGCCCGAGTCGGGAAGCCGCTTCTGGCTGCGGATGAAGTGCGGGAACTTCATAGGATCGCGCACGAAGAAAATCGGCGTGTTGTTGCCGACCAGGTCGTAGTTGCCGTCGTCGGTGTAGAACTTCAGCGAGAAGCCGCGCACGTCCCGCCAGGTATCCGGGCTGCCCGATTCACCGGCCACCGTAGAGAAGCGCGCCAGCATTTCGGTGGCCGCGCCCTTCTGGAACAGGGCCGCCCGGGTGTAGGCCGAGACGTCCTCGGTGGTTTCGAAGATGCCGAACGCGCCCGCGCCCTTGGCGTGCGGTTGGCGCTCGGGTACCTTCTCGCGGTTGAAATGCGCCATCTGCTCGAGAAAATGCACGTCGTGCAGCAGTATGGGCCCGTCGGCGCCGATTGTCAGCGAGTTGCGGTCGCTCGGCGCCGGCGCGCCGGTGCTCATCGTGGAACCGGCGGGCTGGTTGCCTTTCGATGCAGTCATGCCCATCTCCTCCTTCGCTCACAAACCTGTGTGTCACTCATACGACTATAGCTCAGTACCTGACCGATGCTCGCCGCAGTCGTCCGCGTTCCGCGGCACCAGCCAGTCGGCGCCGTTGGCGGCGTTCATGAAGGCGCCCTCGTCAATACCGGGAATTTTGGCCTGCGCGGCTTGTTGTCGGGAAGAAAGGCCGCACATCTGTCGCGTTGCGTCGTTGAGCCGCGGAGCGACACGCCGTGCAGACATGCGACGCCGCGCCCTTACAGGACTTCAACCCAACAGGTGCAATCATGCGGCCGAGGATGCTGACCTTCCCCGTAGTTGCTGCTACGTTTACCGTGCTTCTGACTCCCACGCTGGCCACTGCTGCGTCGTTCCAGATCCAGGAACAAAGCGCGTCGCGGCTCGGTACGGCGTTTGCCGGCACGGCGTCTATTGCCGACGACGCCACCACGGTGTTCTACAATCCCGCCGGTATGTCGCAACTGGAAGGCGGCTGGTTGATCGCCGGCGCTTCCGCGATACGCCCGGTAGCGGATTTCAACAACCAGGGATCGATCAACGCGCTTGGCGCGCCGTTGACCGGCTCGGCCGGGGAAATCGACGATTCCCATTTCGTTCCCCACGTCTATTACGTCCAGCCGCTCACGGATGAATGGACTTTCGGGCTCGGGTTCAATGCGCCCTTCGGTCTGGCTTCGGATTGGGATAACGACTGGATAGGACGCTACCACGCTACGGAGAGCGACCTTGCCGTGATCAACATCAATCCGACGTTTGCCTACGAGGTCACCGACCGGTTTGCGGTGGGCTTCGGCATCAACTACCAGCGCATCGACGCCACGCTGGAAAACGCCGTGGACTCCTTCGCCGCCTGCACCGGAGCCACCGGCAACGCTGCCGGCTGCATCGGCGGCGCTTTTGGTGCACCGCTGGCGCCGGCCGGGTTATCCCAGGACAGCCATGCAACCATCGAAGGCGACGACTCCGGTTTCGGGATCGACTTGAGCCTGTTCTGGCAACTCAGCGACCGCAGCAACCTCGGGGTGCTGTGGCGCCAGGGGATCGACTTTACTCTCGAGGGCAGCGCCGACTTCGATCTCTCCAGCGCCTGCGCCGCCAACGCCGGTTGCAGCGGCGCCCTGGCGGCTCTGGAAGGCGGCATCGAAGCGGAGGTGCAGTTGCCGGACACGGTGACGGTCAGCCTGTCCCATCGGCTCGACGACCAATGGGCTCTGCATGGCGATATCGCCTGGACCCGGTGGAGCTCGATCCAGGAGGTTGCCATCGTGAATACCGGCAACGGCGCAACGGTTTCCACCCTGGAGCTCAACTACGACGACACCATGCGTTACGCGCTGGGCGTGACTTATGAGCCCGGCACGCCGTGGACCTGGCGCGCGGGCATCGCCTTCGACGAAGCGCCGCAAACGGATCCCGACTTTGTCACGCCGCGTATTCCGGACGCGGATCGCCAATGGGTGGCCGTCGGGTTGAGCTACGCTTTCTCGGACAACTACTCGGTGGACGCGGCCTATGCCCACCTGTGGGTGGAAGACACGGCAGTCAACCGGCTCGAACAGGGGAACACCTTGATCGGCGGCTTCGAGTCGTCGGTGGACATCCTGGCCTTGTCCGCAACCTGGCGCTTTTGATGCTGCGCGGCCCGGATAGGTTTGGTGGCATCTCCAGGAGCAGCGATCAGCTTTCCTGTTCTTCCTCTTGCAGCGCCCGGCGCAATATCTTGCCCACGGGCGATTTCGGCAGCTCGCTGCGGAAGACGATTTCCTTCGGCACTTTGTAGCCGGCCAGGTACTTGCGCGCCCAGGCGATCACCTCCTGTTCCGTTAGTTGCTCGTTACGCGTCACGATGTAAGCGCGCACGCGCTCCCCGCCATCGTCCCGGGGCACGCCGATGACCCCCGCCTCCTCGATGTCCGGGTGCGCGGCCAGGCAGTCCTCCACTTCGTTCGGATACACATTGAAGCCGCTGACGTCGATCATGTCCTTCTTGCGGTCCACGATGGTGAGATAGCCGCGCTCGTCCATGCGCGCCATGTCCCCGGTGAGC
>DASSBS010000035.1:0-25627 GCA_035698445.1 Woeseiaceae bacterium | reverse complement strand
ATCGCCGCCCACGGCAACAGCCTGCGCGCGCTGGTCAAGATGCTGGACGAGGTCTCGGACGAGGCGATCACCGGCTTCAACATCCCCACCGGCATTCCCCTGGCCTACGAGCTGGACGACCGGCTGAAGCCCGTCAGCCGCGAATTCCTCGGCGATCCCGAGGCGGTCGCCGCTGCCACCGCCGCGATCGCGAACCAGGCGAAGTCGAAATAGCAGCGGTGTCGATCAGCCAGCGGCCGCGGCCGTTCGAGTCGCACGCAGGATTTGAGCCGATTGGCCATTGGTTCTTCATACAATGCCTTTTGGCGCTCGTCGGCTGGATTGAAGTGCCTACCCCCTACGTATAATCTGGCAGCATGAAACTGCCCAGTGAGATCCGCGAGCGATTCGTCCGGTATGGCCGCGAAGGCGGCAAAACCCGCGCAGCGCGAATGAGCTCTGACGCGCGGCAAGCCGCAGCCCGCCACGCAGCGTCATCGCGCTGGATTCGGGAGCGCTTCGGCGATTCCAGTTTCGCGGCGCTCGGGCTACCCGGCGGCGACATCGTCGACAGGGGTCTCGCTCACCTTGCGGACGGAACGGTCAGCCCGGAAAGCCTGGTGGTATCGCTGGCCGCACCGCGCCTTCGGCGTGAAGGCGTGCCGGTCGGCTCCGTGGAAGCCGATCCCGAGGACCGGCTCTACGAGCTGCTCTCGCGCACGGCAGGGGACCTCGCGCACGCGCGCTACGACGCTTATCTGCAGCAGATCGCGTCTTTCGCTGATGCATGCCGGTTCGTGCGACGGCGGCGAGCATCCGGTGCGTGACAGGCTGACGCGTGCATCCTTGCAAGCCCTCATGCGGGAGCTCGCGCGTTCGGCCAGGCCGAAGCGGCACTATCGGGTCTATCTGGTCGGCGGCGGCACGGCGGTGCTCGAGGGATGGCGGGAATCGTCGATCGACGCGGATCTGTACGCCAAACAAGACGACATCTTCCGTGATGTGCAAAACATCAAGGAACGCCTGAACCTCAATATCGAGTTTGTCAGGCCCGAGCATTTCGTTCCTCCCCTGGAGGGTAGCGAGAGTCGGCACGTGTTCATAGAAGCCGTAGGGCGCGTGAGCTTCTATCACTATGATCCTTACTCGCAGTTGCTGTCCAAGGTCGTACGGGGTTTTGCCCGTGACCTCGCCGACGCCACGGCATTCGTCACGAGCGGAATGGTGGATGCGGATCGATTCAGGACCCTGGTTCAAGGTATCCCGGAGTCCGTGTACTCGAAGTACCCCAGACTATCGTCGGAAGCCGTCCGGGCCGCGGTCGAAGACTTTCTGTCGAGCCTGGCTTGAGAACCTTCCCTCCGCGGCGCCTGTGCGTCGTCGCCGGAGCTGCCGGGCCGGTCAGACCATCGCCGCGTCTCCGGCCTTCACAGCCCGATGGGCTCGGCCAGAGAGCTTCCCGGGTTCGGCGACCCACCGAGTGCATCGATAGTGGCCGCCGCCTTTCGCGGATGACTACGTGCGCTTACGCGCGCGCCAGAGACGCAACAGCTCTGAGAGATCTGGCAGAGCGGCATTATCGCAGTTACATCAGCGGCGAGCACCCACAGAACAGCTATAAACCGCCGTCGCCGGATGCCGCACGCGTGATCGTAGGCACAGACGACGCATTCAGCGCATCCTGCAGCCATCGAAAGCCGATCCGTTCCTGCTCCAGACGCACGCAGGATCCGAGCTGATCGGCCAACAATTCCTCATACAATGCCTTTTCGGCGCTCGTGAGGCGGGCGGTGTCGCCCACGTAACGTCCGGAGCCAGGTTCACTTGTCCAGAGCGCACGATGGCAGATCAGCGTACGGCGGTCCATCAGGAACGAGCGCGCATGCGGCAGCGTTGCGCGCACGCGGTTCAGCATGCCGAAGCCGTGCGTGTCGATGTCGCCCCAGTACAGCACGTCGGTATCGCGAAGCCAGGGAACCTGCGACAACCGCTCCAGACCGTAACCGAGGCCGAAGATCACCATGCTTCCGGGACAGTCCGGAAAGGCAAGCCCGTTCACACGGTTTTCCGTGATGAAGACGCGTGCCGCCGGACTGTCGAGGGCCGCGAATTCCTCGGCCAGCAGCGACAGATCCGATATTCCCTGCCGGAATAGCGCCGGATCGAGGAGCCGGAATCTTACGAGCGGAGACTCCGTCCGCAGGCCGTATCTCCGGTTGAAATTCCTGGTGCCCGTGGCCAAACGGTCCACGGCATCGTCCGGCAGCACGACGTCCAGCAGCTCGGACAGGAGCTTCCGGCGCGCCTCGATGAACTTGGTATCGACACCGGGAACATCGAGCTGGCGCAGGTACAGGCCCGGCCGCGGATGCGCGACGAACCAGTCGAGCACGGCCAGCACCTGCTGCCACTCCGCGGCATGCTCGAGCGCACGATGCGGATACCGTGCGAGCCAACCCTTCAGAACGGGATGGCGGGCGAGCGTTTCGGCGGCGAGCGTCTGGAACATCGCCGCGGCGTCGCGCTTCCGAATGAGGTCCAAGGCGTCGCTTTCAGTGGGAACCACCGCGCTGACCGGCAGGGCGTTCGCGCCCTGCACGCGATTCTGGATCGTCTCGTGCCTGAGGGTGAAACCGCGACCGCGCGCCTCCCGGCTGGCGCTCACCAGCTCTCGCGACCAATCCATCACCTCGCCGAAGCGCTCGGCGATGTCGCGCGGCCCGGGGCGGGTGAGGCGCACCTCCATGGGAAACAGGCTGTCGCCGGTGACGCGGGCCGCCAGGATCTCGCCGCTCCTCCAGCGTTTCTCGACGCGCTCGACGATCCCCCGTGCCGAAGTCCAGCGAGTCATGGCGCCGTGATCATGCGGCGCGCCGCCTGCTCCGCACGGTACTCCTCGATTGTCAGGTTGCGCAGCAGCGAATGCCGCCCGTCCTCGTTGTGCACGAAACCGACGCTCGCCACGTGCGGCTCGATGACATGGATCTTTTGCAACGGCGTGACGATGAGAAGCTGCAGGTTCAGCTTGCGGAAGAGCTCCAGTCCGTAGCGGGCGGACTCGTCCGAGCCGCGCCCGAAAGCCTCGTCGATCACGACGAAGCGGAAAGAGCGAGAGCGCTGCTCGCCCCATTCCAGCCCGAACTGGTAGGCCAGGCTCGCGGCGAGCACGGTGTAGGCGAGCTTCTCCTTCTGGCCACCGGATTTGCCGCCCGAGTCGGTGTAGTGCTCGTACTCGGAATCGTCTTCGCGCCAGCGCTCGGAGGCCGAGAACAGGAACCAGTTGCGCACGTCCGTCACTTTCCGCGTCCACCGCAGGTCGGCATCGCTCTGCCCTTCGCGCCCGCGGAAGCGCTCTATGATCGCCTGCACCTGCAGGAACTTCCCTTCCGAGTACTGCTCGTCCTCCGAGCCCGTCAGCACGCCTTCGGTGCAGGCGCGCAGGTTTTCCCTGAGCTCGCGCACGTCCTGGTCCTGCGCCGGCTCCGCCAGCAGGCAGATGTAGCGATTGGGGTTATAGTCGATCTGGTGCAGCGAGCGATTGATGGTGTCGATACGTTCGCGGATCTCCTCCCGCTCGCGATTGAGCTGCGCCTGGAAGCCCGCGATCTCGCGGATGGTGTTCTCGTTCAGAAGCTCCTTGAAGCGCGACTCGAAGCGCGGCAGGTCGTCGGCCCGCAGCCGTTCCAGCATGCCGCGATACTCGCCGGCGGCGTCGACGCTGACGTCGGCCTCGACCGTTTCGACCGGCCAGGCGTTCTTGTAGCGCCGCATCGCGTCGATGACGCGGTCGCGCAGGCGCTCCCGCCGCTTGTCCTCGGCGTCGATCCGCGCCTGCAGCCACTCGCGCATGTCGGTCTGCCGGTTGTCGCAGGACTCGACGGTAAGACGGTGCTCGCCCAGTGCTTCCTCGCGCAGGCCATCGAGCACCGGGAACCAGCGCGCCTTGGCCTCCTCCGGCGTCGCCTCGAGCAGCACGTCCGCGTCGGCCACGGCATTGCGCGCGCCGTCGCGTTTTTCCTCCGCGATGCCGTGCTCCTTGTCCGCCTGGCTCAGCTCGTCGTCGACCGCGGCGAGCCGTTTGTCTGTGTCGTCAAGTTGGATCTGCAGCGCTCGCAGCACATCGGAGGATGCTTCCAGAGCTTTCCGCTCGTCCTCCAGACGCTCGATCTCACGTACCAGCGTCTGCCAGTCGAGCTCGCGGAAGTCGCGGAAAACCGCGAGCTGGCGGCATAGCCCATCGCGATCCCGATTTTGCCGCTGCTCGTCCCGGATCGCCGCGTGGCGCGCCCGCGCCGCCTCGAGCCGGCGCGCGAGATCGGCGGCAAGCTGCTCCAGCGCGGCGATTTTCGCTTCGTTGCTCCAGCCGAGCACGTAACGGGAAACATCGCCAATGGCGTGGCGGTCGTCCTTCTCGTGCCGCTCGCCGCCGGATTTCGTCTGGCCCGCGCGCGTGACGGCCCGTCGCTCGCGGCGGAACTGCTCGAGGTCGGTGCAGCAGGCGTAATCGAAGCGCCGCCCCAGCTCGCGCTCGAGCCACCCGTAGAACGCGGATTCAGGATGAATCGCGAGCTTGCGCACGAGTGAATCGGGATGCAGCTCCGGCAGTCTGCGTTCCGCGCGCTCGATCACACGGTAATACACGAGCCGGCCGCGCAATTGGGTACGGTCCACCCATTCGGCCACGGCCCGGTACCGGGCGTCCGGGACCAGCAGCGACAGCCCGAACGGGTGCAGCAGGCGCTCGATCGCGCCTTCCCAGTCCCGCTCGTCGTCGCGCACCTGGAGGAGCTCGCCGGCGAACGGGACCTCTGCGGCATCGACGCCGAGGGCCGCACAGAGCCTTTCCCGCAGCGCGAGCATGGCGGCCGGAATGTTGGAGCGCCGCCGGCGAAGCGAAGCGAGCTCGCCTTCGTGCTCCGCACGGCGCGCCTCGAGATCGTTAAGGCTCACATGCGCCTCGGTCATGCGGTTCTGGAGATCCGCTTCCGAGCTTTCGAGCTCGGCGCGCAAGCGCTCGATCGACCGGGCATTCGAGCGGAACTGCGCTTCATCGCCGGCGGCGGGCATGCCGATTCGCTGCGTGAGGTCGCCGTAGTCGTCGGCACGCCGCCGCCGTTCCGTCCGGCTCTGCGCGAGCCTGTCGATCTCGTTCTTCAGCCGCTCCAGCCGGTCGCCGCCGTTGTCGGCGATCGCCTGGCGGATCTCGTCGCGCTCCACGCGGAGCGCGCTCTGCGTCGATTTCGCATTCGCGATGCGCGCCGCGAGGCTCGCGAGCCGCTCCTCGAGCCTGCCGATCCGCTCGAGCAGGAGCTCTTTCTTCAATTGCGCGAACCAGGGCCGCAGGGCTTCGCGACAGGTTCTGAGCTCTTCGACACTCCCGGAAAGTTCGGCGTATCGATCCGCGTCGGCGATCAGCGGATCGAGGGACTCGATCTGCGCCTTTGCTTTTTGCACGGCGCGGTGCGCGCGATCGAGGTCGTCGAAATGTGCAATGAGCGCGGCGATACGCTCCTGGACCGGAAAGGGCTCGAGCATGTGGCCGCGCACGAACTCGGTCAGGTTGCCGACGGATTTGAGCGAGACCGTCTGATTGAAGAGCTCCAGCGCCTGCTCGTTGTCGATGCCGAAGCGCCGCCTTAACGCGGCGCCGTACGGCGGGAAGGAATCGTGCATCTCGACGTCGCGCGCAGCGCGCAGCCGCTTGCGCAGATCCGCGATATCCGTACCGAACCCGGCGAAATCGGCGGCGATCGACAGCGGCCGGTCGGCGACGACGTGAAAGCGCGCCGGCTGTCCTTGCGTGTCGCGGAACCAGAACACCTGCGCCAGCGTGACGTGCCGGTCGTAGCCTTCATTGTGAAAATGCCCGAGGACGACGGAGTAGCTGTTCTGGTCGCGCAGAGGGACGGCCCTGGCGGCGAATCCGGCATCGCCGCGCTCCGACTTGTAGTGCCCGAGCACGTAGGATCGCAGCGTGCGCTCGCGCGCATCCGCCCCGGCGGCTTTGTTGTAAGTGATGCGATTTGCGGGGACGAGCAGTGTCGTCAGGGCATCGACCAGGGTCGATTTGCCGGAGCCGATATCGCCGGTCAGGAGGCAGTTCGCGCCCTGCGGCTCGAGCACCCAGACGCGCTGGTCGAACGTTCCCCAGTTGTAGAGCTCGAACCGCTGCAACCGGAAACCCGCGCGTGCGTCGCTTGCGGCGAAATCGAGCTGGGTGTCGCTGAACGCCTCGTTCATGTCTGTTCCGGTTCGATCTGCGACTGGTAGTCCGCGAGCCGCTGGTCGAAATCCGAGAGCCACTGCGCATCGACGAAGGCTTTCAGGATTCGCCGCACCTCGAACTGCTCCTGCTGCCCGCGCAGCCGGCGCAGGAATCCGAGGTCCACGACCTTGTTGATGTTCTCGTCGATGCGGTCGACCAGGCGGGCTTCGTTGGTTCCGCTCGGGAGAAACACCTGCACGAGGTCCACGATCTGGTCGCGCGCCAGGATCAACCGCGCGTCGCCGCCGCCGGCGTCATGCTCGGCAAGTTTTTTTCGCAGCAGCGCGAGGAGCAGGCTGACGGCGTAGCCGAGCTGCCGCCGCTGGACGAGCCTCGGCAGCTCGGGCTCGTCGCTGGAGGTCGGCCGTTGGCGCAGGTAAGCATAGCCTTCCGCCTCGTCGAGCATCAGCTCGAGCCCGAACAGCCTCGTGTGATCGCGCACGTGCGCCTGAAGCTCGAGCAGGGCCCGCCAGAGCTCGGGCGAAGCGTCCTGGTAGAGCACGCCCTTGAACAGCGCGATGAGCACCGGCGGCAGCGACGCCTTCCGGTCGGTTTGCTCTCCTTCAGGCATGCGATGCCCCTGCATTGCCGTTGACGAAAATCACCGTCGGCAGGGTCGCCTGCCGCGTGCGGCCGCCGGTATCCCGCCAGCTCACGTTCTGCGGGCGCGTCTCGTCGATGACGCCGCCACTTTCGCCGGTCGCGAGGCTGAGCCAGGCCACCAGCTCCGCGAGGCCCTGCTCGAGTGGATAGTTTTCGAGCAACTCGCCCAGGCTGATCTGCCGCCGCGCCTGCAGAGCCCGGCGGAGTCGGGCGCGCAGCCGTTCCTTGTCGACGTAGAACTGCTCGAACAACAGACCGGCATCGATGTCCGGCTTCCCCTCAACCAGTTCCTGATCCTTGATCATCGGCTTGACCGGCGGGGTGAACAGAGGCCGCTCCATGGGCAAGCTGACTGTCGGCGACGCAGCATCAAGCGCGGTGAAGTGGCCGGGCGGCGGACTGTCGCGGAGGGTGAGCGCGCGCTGCTCCAGCTCTCGAATGATTTCCATGATCCGGCGATTCTCGAACCAGGCCTGATCGTCCAGATATCGCCTGAGCTGCTCCGACAGCCGCGCGACGGTTCGTTGTGTCATCTCGCCTGCGTTCAGCCAATCGTAATGAATGCGCTTCAGGCGTGGGTCGGGATGCGTTTCGGCCACCTGCTCGAGCTCCAGGACCCGTTCGAGCAGGCGTGTGAGCTCCTCCTGGCGCGCGGGCGACATGAGGAAATCCCAGAATGCGCGGAAGCTCTTGCCCTGATCGGAGTCGGCGATCGTGTCCCGCTCTCCGAACACTTCCTCGAGGACCTCGCCCTTGCCGCCCTGGGCCGTGGCGATGCGCTCGCGGACCTGGCGATCCAGCTCGCGAAAGTTCTGCTCGACCTGGCGGAAATCGGCGAGCAGGGCCCGGGCGGTGTCGGCGGCCTGCACGAAACGCTCGCGAAGCTGGGTAGCGTCCATCAGGGGCATCGTTCCGCCACGGATACGCTCGATCTCGGCGTCGATTTCGGATCGGCGGCGCTGAAGCTCACGAATGCGCACAGCGGGGTCCGTCTCGCTGCCTTCGCCGATCTGGCGCAGCAGGTCGAACACGAGCTTGAGGCGCGACTCGGCGCCGACAAAGCGGTGCTGGTCGAGACTCGCGAGCCACTGGATAGCGCGCTCCGCCGCCGGGGTGAGGTCGAAGTGCGGCTCGTCGGAATCGGGCGGATAGTAGCGGCGCAGCCAGCCGCGGGCGTTATCGGCCCAGTCCGTCAGGTACTCGCGGGCGGATTGCTGCGGAGCCTCGTCGCCCACCTGCTCGCGCAGGTGGTAGAGATAATCCTCGAGCTTCGACTCGAGCTCGTCGTCACTCAGGACCCGGACATTGGGAGCGATGAACGTGCGATGCAGGAAGCTGATCACGAACGCCGCGCCGCCGGCTGCCAGCAGGCGCCAGGCCGGGTGATTGCGTCGCAGGCTTGTCAGGAAATCGTAGTCCATGAATCCGCCCTATTTTACGCCTGACCTCATGCTCGCCCGGCATCCCCCGCTACCGGCGGACACCTCATTCAGTTCGCGTTACGGCTCGTATTTGATCATCGCGAGCGTGTTTTCTGACCTGGTCCAGTACGCGCCGCATCAGCTTGTCGGGTAAACAGCCATAGACATATTCGCCCGCAGCGGTGGGTCTGAGATCGGGACCAGGCCAGATGAATCGGTTGAGCTCAGTGGTGACAATCCAGGACTGCTCCGCGTCCAACCCGAGACGTTGCTTGGTGGCTTGCGGGATTTGGATCGGTAAATCATACGCAAAACTTGTATTCTACGAAATATGCATAATCAACGGCCGTTGCTGAAGGAAGGCAGCGCCCTCGGGCGAATCTGGCTCGTCGAACCGTCGAGCGGAGTTTTTTCGCGCTCTGTCCTTACTCGGTCAGCGATGCCGATCCTGAAGTTTCTGGACAAGCAACCGGCGCTGGCCATCGACGACAGCTCCGGGCAAATCGTGATCCGCGAGAGGAAGCCCGCGTCTTAATGACGGTTCTCCCCGCCGCCCTGCGGATTCCTGGTATTTGTCCAGCCAGTTCAGCAGCTCTCACATCGACTGCCGCCGCGATGTTTTCATCCGCTTGCGCTAATCGCGCTATTCTTTTTGCGCCGCCTGCAAGGCAGCGACATCGGCCAGATCCACAGGCCTGCCGGCGGAGAGTTTCGCAGCGAGCAAATCTTCCCGAGAGATGATCTCCACGACTAACCCATCATCAACCTCACTGCTCACGCGCCTGTCCCAAGCTGCGGCGAAATCGACTCCGCTGATCCTGGGCATGATGTCCACCATGACGGGCGGAGTGCCCATGCGGAAGAAGTTTTCCGGCTCGGTAAAATCTTTTGCGACGAGCTGGGCGACTGGCGCTCCGAACTGGACAAGCGCGGCATACACCGCTTTGCTATTGCTGTCAGACGGGTCGATCAGAAGATCCAGATCCTTGGTCGCTCGAGGCTGTGCGTGAAATGACACGGCATAGCCACCGACGATGAGGTACCGGACCTTATGGGCGTTGAATGCGGATAAGAGTTCTTTGAAGTCTTTGAACATCGGCCGCCCTCCCCTTCAGCGCATAAGCCTCCAGAGTGATTTCTGAAACGGCTTGCATACGCTCCCGCCCGGAGACGCTTTGCCAGTAACGGTATTCGTCCGCTTTCATTTCATCGAAGCTGGAAAATCTACGAATGGTTTTGTCCATGGCGCGGCCGAGTATAGCATCGCCGGCAAGGGTCCCCTCCAGGAGCCAGCACCCGCTGAACCCGGTCATCGACTTCGAGAACATGTACGGCATCAACACCGTTCAGAAACGAACCCCGTCCCGGAATAGAGCTTCTTCGCCGCGGTATTGGTCAGCGCGACTTCCAGGTGCAGAGCCCGGACTCCGGCGTTCTCGGCTTCTGTCTTTATGGCTTCAAGCACCCTGCGGCCAAGGTCCTGGCCGCGAGCGGGTTCCACGATGAAGAATTCGTCGATGAACGCATCACGTCCCCCGAACTCGATACTGTAGCCAAAACACAAGGCGATGTAGCCGACCGTTCCGCTCGAGGTCTCGATGAGCCAGATTCGCCCGAGGGCGCTGTCTTCCCTCAGCAACGGCTCGATTGTCTCGCGACGTGCCGAGTCCGTTGACTCCACGCCGTCAAATTCGTGGTAGACCCGTACGAGCGGGACCAATGCGTCGATGTCGTCGAGCGTTGCAAGGCTCAGATTCATACGTCGTTCCATAGCGCCGAGTAGCTGCCCGTAGCGTCGCAGGTGAGCAACTCGGCATTGATGCTGAAGGCGGGGAAGCGGTAACTGCATTCACGCCTGCAGCCGCGGATCCGACCGCCGCGGCTTCTTGCTCACTTCATCGACAACGCGGATCAATCCTTCCTGGGCGGTCGAAGCGATCAGCGTGCCGTCACGGGTGAAGAGCTGCCCTCTCGCAAGGCCGCGGGCATCCGAGGCATTGGGGCTGTCGCAGGCGTACAGCAGCCACTCGTCGACCCGGAACGGGCGATGGAACCAGAGCGCGTGATCGAGGCTCGCCATCTGCAGGTTGCCCTGCCCGAACGCGATGCCGTGCGGGAGGATGCAGGTGCCGAGCAGCTCGTAATCCGAAACGTAGGCGAGCAGGTTCTGGTGCAGGCTGAGGTCGTCGGGCAGCCGGTCGACGGCGCGAATCCAGAGGTGCTTGACGGGGGGCTGGATCGACGGCTCCGTGTAATCGACCAGGCGCACCGGCCGGAACTCGAAGGGACGCTTCTCCAGCAGGTAGCGGCGCATCTTTTCGGGCAGGCGCTCGACGACTTCGGGCGGCACCTGCGTCACGTCCGCCAGGCCATCCGGCCCCTCGACGTCCGGCATTTCCGCCTGGTGCTCCAGGCCTTCCTCGTGCTTGTGGAAGGACGCCGCGAGATTCAGGATCGGCCGCCCGTGCTGGATCGCCACCACGCGGCGTACCGAAAAGCTGCCGCCGTCGCGGGCCCGATCCACTTCATAGATGATCGGCGCGCGCACGTCCCCGCGCCTCAGGAAATAGGCGTGCAGCGAATGGGCAATCCGTTCGCCGATCTCGACCGTGTGATGCGCGGCGGACAACGCCTGCCCGACCACCTGCCCGCCGAACACCTGGTCGCCGCCAAGGTCGCGGCTTTCCCCGCGAAAGATGTTGTCCTCGATGCGTTCCAGCCGCAGCAGCGTGAGGAGATCGGCGAGGACTGGGTTCATCATGGGACCGATGCGTGCCGGGAATCGCCCGCGATGCGGGCCCCTACAGCGCTCGTTCAGCCACCGCCGGTGGCCGGCACCGCGCCGCCGTCCACGGCGATGCGGGTGCCGCTGACGAACACCGAATCGCCTGACGCGAGGAACAGGGCGACCTTCGCGACGTCGAGCGGCTCGCCGAGCCGCCGCGCGGCCGAGCCGCGGATGCAGCGGTCGCGGAATGCCTTGTCGGCGTCGAACACGGCGCGGCTCTGCGGCGTCATGATCGCGCCCGGCTGGATGTAATTGGCAGTGATGCCATGACCGCCGAACTCCGCGGCCTGCTGCGCCGTGAGGCGCGCGAGGCCTTCCCCGGACGCGGCGAGCGCGGCCTCGCCGCCGGGACCGAAAGCGCTTTTCAGCCAGCCGATGTTGATGACCCGGCCCCCGGGGCTCTGTTTCAGGAGCGGCAGCACGGCGTCCGAGGTCTCCGCAACCTGCTGCAGCAGGCGCTCGAGCGCGGCATCGTGATCCGCCGGCGCGACGCTTTCGGCGGCGTAGTTGTTCACGAGGATATCGATGCCGCCCAGCTCGTCGAGGCCGGTCTGCGTCAGCTTGGCCGCCATGGTCGGCGCATCGGGATCGATCGCGAGCGCGGTGATGCCTTGCAGGCGCCGAAAGGTGACGTCGATGCCGGAGCCGGGCCCGTCGACCGCCAGCACCGAGGAGCCGTGCTTGACGAAGGTGCGCGCGATCGCTTCGCCGATGCCGCTGGCGGCGCCGGTGACGATCGCTTTCATGCCGTACAGGCGGGCCGCTTCAGCCATGGGACGCTCCGCGCTTCGCATCGCCGGCCGGGGCGCGGTGACCGGCGAACCGGCTCCGGAGCTCGGTCTTCCTGATCTTGCCGGTGGCCGTGTGCGGAATCTCGTCGACGAAGACCACGTCGTCCGGCACCCACCAGCTCGCCACCTTGCCATCGAACCAGGCGAGCATCTCGTCGCGATCGATCTCCTCACCCGGCTTCTTCACGACGACCAGGAGCGGGCGTTCCGTCCATTTCTCGTGCGCGATGCCGATGACCGCCGCCTCTTTCACGGCAGGATGCGCCACCGCCGTGTTTTCGAGCTGGATGGAGCTGATCCATTCGCCGCCGGACTTGATCACGTCCTTGGTGCGGTCGGTGATCTGGACGTAGCCCTGCGGGTCGATCGTGGCGACGTCGCCGGTGTCGAACCAGCCGTCCGCCTTGTGCGACTCGCTCTTTCCTTCGAGCCCGAAATAGTCACTGCAGATCCACGGCCCGCGCACCTGGAGCGCGCCAAACGCCTCGCCGTCCCACGGCAGTTCCTTGCCGTCGTCGCCGACGATGCGCAGCTCCACGCCGAAGATGCCGCGGCCCGCCTTGGCGCGTATCCGTACGATCTCGTCCGGTGCCAGGGACTCCATGCCGGCCTTCAACGTGCCGCAGGTGCCGAGCGGGCTCATCTCCGTCATGCCCCAGCCCTGCGTCACGACGACGCCGTGCTTGTCGAGGAACTCCCGGATCATCGATTCGGGCACCGCGGCGCCGCCGATGCAGGTGCGCTGCAGGTGGTTCAGACGCTTGCCCGCTTTCGCCGCGTACTGGAGCAGCGCCGACCAGACGGTGGGCACGCCGAGCGCGGTGGTCACGCCCTCCGATTCCATCAGGTTGTAGAGGGTCTCGCCGTCGCCCATTTTCGGGCCGGGGAACACGAGCTTGGCGCCTACCATGATGGCGGAATACGGGATACCCCACGCGTTCACGTGGAACAGCGGCACGACCGGCAGCACGCAATCGCGGTTCGAGAGGTTCAGGACGTCCGGCGCAACGCCGGCATAGGCGTGCAGCACCGTCGAGCGGTGGCTGTAGAGCACGCCTTTGGGATCGCCGGTCGTGCCGGAGGTGTAGCAGAGCGCAACCGCGTCGTTCTCGTCGAGCAGCGGCCATTCGTAAACGTCGCTCTCACTTCCGATCAGCGATTCGTAGGAGACGGCGTTGGCCAGCGTGGTTTCCGGCATGTGCGCGTCGTCGGTCATGACGACCACGCCTTCGACACGAGGCGTCTTCGCCGCGATCTTCTCGATGAGCGGCAGGAACATCGGGTCGGTGAAGACCCACCGGTCCTCCGCGTGATTGATCATGTAGACGATCTGCTCCGGGAACAGCCGCGGATTGAGCGTGTGGCACACGTAACCGGCGCCGCCGATGCCGTAATAGGCCTCGAGGTGGCGGTAGTCGTTCCAGGCGAGCGTGGCCACGCGGTCGCCACGGCCGAGGCCCAGCTTGCCGAGCGCATTGGCGAGCTGGCGCGCGCGCCGCATGCAATCGGCATAGGTATAGCGGTGCAGCGGCACGTCCTGCGTCACCGACACGATTTCACGGTCGCCGAAATTGATCTCCGCGTGCCGTGCAATCGCCGATATGAGTAACGGCGTATCCATCATCAGGCCGCGCATGCTGTCCCCCTGTGCTCCGGCACGATATCCAGGCCGGCCAATTTAGCAGAAGATCGCGTCATTGATCCGCACCGGCGATTGCCGGCGCCTTCTCGAAAAAGTACATGCCGAGCGTTTCCGCGACGCAGGCGGGTTTTCTTTCGCCCTCCACCTCGACCGTGACTTCCGACAGCAAGTGCAGCGCGCCTGCCCGCTGCCGGGCCTGCTTGACGACGGCGCGGCCGCGCACCCGGCTCCCGACGGGCACCATGGTATAGAAACGGACCTTGTTGCAGCCGAAGTTCAAGGCGCGCGCGAGGTTCTCGACGCGCACGAACTGGCCGGTCAGCGCGGGGATCAGTGCCAGCGTCAGGTAGCCGTGCGCAATGGTCTTCCCGTCCGGCAGCTCGCGCGCGGCGCGCTCCGTATCGACGTGTATCCACTGGTAATCCCCGGTCGCTTCCGCGAATTTGTCGATGCGGTTCTGGTCGATCTCGACCCAGTCGGACAGCCCGACCTCAATGCCTTCCAGTGCCTTTGCATCGGCGATCGATTTTATGACGTGCAATCCCGCGTCCCTGTGCAGCTCCCGGTCGGTGCCTGTCACCGGACAGGACACCGGTACACAGATACACAGAACGCGACGGCAGGGCAAGTGCCGGCGGGCTTTTTCGCGAAACCCGTCCCGACCGTTGCACGGCGTTCCCGAAGCACCGACACTCCGGATTCAGTTAATTCGGGTCGCCGCGTGATCGGGGTCGAACCGGGTCGAACCGCGGTTTTGCGCAGCAAAACCCCGGTTCGACACCGCTGCCACGGTTGGACGCGGGTGGAGGCCGCCAGGCATGTCGGGGAAAAATCTGGTCGCTGCCGTCCTTGCCGCCGGTGCCGGCAGCCGCTTCGGCGGCAGCAAGCAGCTCCGGTTATACCGCGGCACGCCGCTGGTAGCGCGGGCCATGCGGCTGGCGGAGTCCGTCTGCGGGCCCCGTACCCTGCTGGTTGCAGGCAGCGACTGGCGACCGGTATTCGAGGCCTGCGCGCCGCTGACGGGGTTCCTGCTGCGGAACGAGGACTGGCGATCCGGCATCGGCAGCTCCATCGCCGCCGCAACCCGCGCGGTCTCCGGGAGCGCCGACGCCGTCCTCCTGCTCCTCGCCGACCAGCCGCTGATCACCCGGGAACACCTGCAGGCGCTGGTCGCTGCCTGGAACGGGTCCCCCCGCCTGATCGCCGCCACCGGATTCGCCGGCGTCACCGGCCCCCCCGCTCTCTTTCCCGCCCGCTACTTCCCCGCTCTCTCGGCGCTCTCCGGCGACCGGGGCGCCCGGTCGGTCCTCACCGGGGCGGGGCCGGACGTGCGGATCGTTCGCTTCGAGCCCGCCGCGGTGGATATCGATCGGCCGGAGGACATTGCGGGCTTGCCCTGACCCGGCTGCGTTTTCGCGGTCGGCCATTTCGAAATCGCCACCGGCGGTGCGGGCGGAGCCGTGACCGGGGGAGGCCTTTGGCGGAACTTCCGCGGACCGGAGGTCCCGAAGGGACCGGAGGGAGCCATTCCCCCAAGCACCCCCCGCCGGTGCGGCCGATCGCGACAACGCAGCCACAGCCTACCGGCCCGGTGCAGCCGTAATGCCCGATCCTGGTCCGGCGCTGCGGATTCCCCATTGCAGCGCTCCGTTCCCGCGGACCCGGGTTCCACGTGAAACACCCCACCCGGTCGCGGCGAACCATCCGCCTACTCGACCTGGCGCAGTCTCCCTTGTTCCACGTGGAACGTTCGTGGGGGACTCGGAAACAGCGGTCGGTCGGGTTGGAGTGCCGTCGCGACGACCTGGCAGCCGAGCGCGGTCACGGCCGTCATCAGCCGCCCCAGCGAAGCCTCGTCGAGCTCGGCAGCCGGATCGTCCAGGAGCAGGAGCAACGCACGTCCGAGATGCCGCTGGACGACCTCGGTGGCGCCCAGAATCAGCGTGCAGGCGAGGAGTTTCTGCTGGCCGCGGGACACGAGCTTGCGGGCCTGCCGGTCGTCGTAGCTCAGGCGGAGGTCCGCGCGTTGCGGGCCGCTGCGGCTACTGCCGAGCTGCCGGTCGCGCTCGAGCCCGCGGGCCAGGGCCTGGGGCAGCGTCTCGTCTGCCGCCCAGCCCTGCTGGTACTCGAAGGCGATTCCGCTCCCCAGCAGCTCCCCCGCAGTGGCCCGCAGGACCGGCTCCGCCAGCGCCAGGCAGCGCCGCCGGGCCTCGTGAACCCGCAGCGCCGCCTCCGTGAATTCCCGGTCCCAACCGGCCAGCTCTGGCGCGGGCGCCGCGTCGCGGAGCGCCGCGTTGCGTTGCTTGAGGGCGCGGCGGAAGCGGCGCCACTGCTCCAGGAAGGTGGGTTCCACGTGGAACGCGATCCAGTCCAGGTAGCGCCGGCGCTCCTCCGGGCCGCCGGCCACCAGGTCGTGCACCTCCGGATCGACGATTTGCAGCGGCAAGACCTCCGCGAGTTCCGCCACGCCGCCGCGACGATCCCCGCCCACGCTGACCTCGAGCCCGGTACGGCCATTTTGCACCCCCAGGCTAAGCGCCCGCCCCCCCTGCGCCACCCGGCCGACCAGCACGAATTCCTCCGCGCCGTGGCGCACCAGCCGGTCCGCGGGAGCGCTGCGAAAGGATTTGCCGCGCCCGAGGTAAGCCATGGCCTCCAATACGCTGGTTTTCCCGGACGCGTTGGGGCCGTAAATCAGGTTGTAGCGGGGATCCGGGTCCATCGCCGCCTCGGCGAGGCAGCGGAAGTCGCGGCAGCTAAAACTCAGCAGGGTCATGCAGGGGCCGGGACCGGGACCGCTGGGGACGACGCGCGGCGTGCTGCCACGCCGCCATGCCCGGGCTCACCGGGCGCTACAGGCGCATCGGCATGACGACGTACTTGCAGTCGTCGTTCCCCGGCTCCCGGATGAGGCAGCTCGAGTTGCCGTCGACGACTGCCAGCGTAACCGCCTCCGACTCGATCGCACCCAGCGCGTCCAAGAGGTAATTTACGTTGAAGCCGATTTCGATGTCCTCGCCGTCGTATTGGATCTCCAGCTCCTCTTCGGCCTCTTCCTGCTCGGGGTTGTGCGCCTGCAGCGTGACGGCGTTGGTCCGGATGATCAGCCGGATCCCCCGGTACTTTTCGTTCGACAGGATCGCCGTGCGCTGCAGGGCCGCCCGGAAGAGCTGCCGGTCCGCGGTCAGGGCATTGCCGGTATCTTTCGGGATCACGCGGTCATATTCCGGGAATCGGCCGTCAATCAGCTTCGATGTGAAGCGGATGCCCTCGAGCTGGATGCGCATGTGGTTCTGGCCGAGCTCCAGGCTCAGCTTGCCCTCGCCGGTCAGCAACCGCTGGAGCTCCAGCACCCCCTTGCGCGGCACGATGACCTGCGTTTCCGCCTGGTCGGCGAGTGCCTTCACGCCTTTCAGCTCGACCTGGCACAGCGCCAGCCGGTGCCCGTCCGTCGCCACTGCCCGCAGGTGCTTCTTGCCGGTCTCCAGCAACAGCCCGTTCAGGTAATAGCGCACGTCCTGTTGCGCCATCGAGAAATGCGTCTTGTCCAGCAGTCCGGCCAGCGCATCCTGCGGCAGCTCCAGTGGCGCGCCGGCCTTGATGTCCTCGACGGACGGGAACTCCGCGGCCGGCAGCGTCGTCAGGCTGAACTTGCTCCGGCCCGAGCGCACCCCCAGCTTCTCGCCCGAGAGGCTGATCGCCACCTCCGCGCTCTCCGGCAACGCCCGGCAGATGTCGAGGAGCTTGCGTCCCGGCACCGTCACCTCACCGCCGGTGCTGATCGTCGCCTCGGCGCTCGCCACCAGCTCGACCTCGAGATCCGTCGCGGTGATCGACAGACGGTTGTTCTTCGCCACGAGCAGCACGTTCGCCAGAATGGGCATCGTCTGCCGCCGTTCGACCACGCCGATCACGGCCTGCAACGGTTTCAACAAGGCCTCGCGACTTGCGGTTAACTTCATCGATACCACCTGTTAATAAATACTGGAAACATTGCTTTACTTGTTATTATTAAGCACGGGCAGTCCTGTGCATAACTAATTTAATATCTTCCAGAACAGCACGTTAGCCGCGGGTCTAATCAATGGAAACTGCTGTATGCCGCGCCCCTTTCCTGTGCATCTCCTGTGGATGAAACCCTCGCGCCCGATTCCCCACCGGTTATCCACATCATCCTGTCAGAGTTCTCAACAAATTCAAGTAGTCTTCGTCGACCCTTTTTTCGGTTTCGCGCAGCGCGGCAATCCGCCGGCAGCCGTGCAGCACCGTGGTGTGGTCGCGGCCGCCGAACGCGTCCCCGATCTCCGGCAGGCTGTGATTCGTGAGCTCCTTCGCCAGCGCCATCCCGAACTGCCGGGGGCGCGCGATCGAGCGGCTGCGCCGTTTCGACAACAGGTCGGCGACGCGAATCTTGAAGTAGTCCGCCACCGTCTTCTGGATGTTCTCAATGGAGACCAGCCGGTCCTGCAGGGCCAGCAGGTCACGCAGCGCCTCCTTGGCGAAATCCAGGCTGATCGGCCGACCCGTGAACTGCGAGTTTGCCATCACCCGCCGCAGCGCGCCTTCGAGCTCGCGCACGTTCGACCGGATTCGCTTCGCGATGAAAAAGGCCACCTCCTCCGGCAGCTCCACGTTCTCCGCGGCCGCCTTGCTCATGAGAATGGCAACCGAGGTCTCGAGCTCCGGCGGTTCGATCGATACCGTGAGCCCCCAGCCGAAGCGCGATTTCAAACGCTCCTCGAGCCCGTTCACTTCCTTCGGATAGCGATCGCAGGTCAGCACGATCTGCCGCTGGCCTTCGAGCAGCGCGTTGAACGTGTGAAAGAACTCCTCCTGGGAACGTTCCTTGCCGGCGAAAAACTGGATGTCATCGATGAGCAGCGCGTCGAGCGAGCGGTAGGAGCGCTTGAAATCGGAGATCGTGTTGTGCTGCAGGCCCTTCACCATGTCGCCAACGAAGCGCTCGGAATGCACGTAGCTCACCCGCGCCGCCGCGTCGCGCGCCAGCATCGCGTTGCCGATCGCCTGCATCAGGTGCGTCTTGCCGAGACCCACGCCGCCATAGATGAACAACGGGTTGTAGGACTTCCCCGGGTTCTCGCCGACCTGCAGGGCCGCCGCCCGCGCGAGCTGGTTGCTCTTGCCTTCGACGAACCGCGCGAACGTGAAAGCCGGATTCAACCGGCTGACGATCGGCGCGGCCGACGGGGTGCGTGCCGGCCGCGGCGTGCTCACGATCGTCGCGGCATCCGGCTGGCGCGAACCGACTTCGATCACCACTTCGCTCGCGCCGCCGGGGCCGTCCACCAGTTGCAGAATGCGTTCGATGTAATGCTGCTGCAGCCAGTCGACCACGAAGCGATTCGGCGCGAGCAAGCGCAACACGCTGCCGTCCTCGACGGCTTGCAGCGGGCGTATCCACGTATTGAATTGCTGCTCCGGCAGTTCCGCCTGCAAGTCGCGCACGCAGCGGTTCCACAGATTGGTCTCGGCCTGCAAGAGGGTCCCCAAAGATGACGGTCGGTGCTCGGGTGGAGCACGCCAGTCTATAACTTCCGCAAGGGTTCGCCAACAGAGCAAACGGGCTCCGACTTGCGCCGCCCGTTCGTTCGTTCCACCGATGTTGGAAACCGTAGCGGCAGGCTGTGTTGACAGTGATTTTGGGCGCGCGTACCCTTGCCGGCTTTCTTTTGGCCGGGGCGCACCGCCGCGGCCGCAGCACAGGCTCGAGGCCAATGAAACGCACTTTCCAGCCCAGCAAGATCAAGCGGGCCCGTAATCATGGCTTCCGCGCTCGCATGGCTACCAAGGCCGGGCGGCTGGTCCTGAAGCGCCGGCGCGCGAAAGGCCGCGCACAGCTCACGCCGTAGGACGGCCAGGCTGGGAGCAAACGGGGCGGCGACGACGGAAACCAGACGAGGACCGGCCAACAAGAACAGCCGTCGGGACTACCGGCTCCGTGCCGCACATCGCCTGTCGGACACCGCCGACTTCAGCCGTGTCTTCAGCGGCGCGCAGAAGAGCCGCGACCGATACTTCACCGTCCTGTCGAGACCGAACGACCAGAGCTCGGCAAGGCTCGGCCTTGCGATCTCTAAAAAACAGTGCCGTCTCGCGAGCGGCCGCAACCGGCTGAAGCGGATCGTGCGCGAGTCTTTCCGGCGGCACCGGCCGGAGCTCGGGAGCGTCGACATCGTGGTCATGGCGCAGCAGGGCACGGACAGCACCGGCAGTGCCACGCTTTTTGACAGCCTGGAAGGACACTGGCACAAGATTCGCCGCGCAGGAAACTGAATGGATAATCAACGTTTGCTGATCTGGGCGGCTTTCGGGCTCCTGCTCTGGTTCACCTGGCAGACCTGGGTGCGCGACAACTCGCCGGAGCCGGTCTCGCCCGTGGCCCCGGCCACCGAAGAAACCGCCAATGCGCCAGGAGACGACGAGCCTGCCGGCTCACCCGGCGCCGACGAGCCTGCCGGCGCGGAAACCCTGCCGGAACTGCCGGGTCCGGCGGCCGATGCTCCCGCGCAAGCCGCGAGCCCGCAAGTTCCGGCCGCGAATGAGGCCGCTGCGGAGGCCGGCCGAAGCATTCACGTCCGGACGGACGTGCTCGACGTCCGCATCGACACCCTCGGCGGCACGCTCTGGCATGCCG
Source organism: Woeseiaceae bacterium (assembly GCA_035698445.1). Lineage (GTDB taxonomy): Bacteria > Pseudomonadota > Gammaproteobacteria > Steroidobacterales > Woeseiaceae > IDS-8. The sequence continues at coordinate 5,483 of DASSBS010000035.1, read as the reverse complement.
AGCTGCTCGACTATCCCGTCCACAAGGACCACCCCGAAAACCTGGTCACGCTTCTGAGCCGTCAGCCGGCCGAGCTCGGGCTGCTGGAGACGGGCCTCCGGTCGCAAGGCGAGGGTCCGGAGGCGAATCACCTCGCGCTGTTCCAGAGTCCGCAGACCGAATACACCCTGGGCGACAAGGACGAGCTGACCGTCTCCCTGACCTGGGAAAACGGGCAGGGGGTCAGTGTCGTCAAGCAATACACCTTCGAGCGCGGCAGCTACATTATCGGCCTGCAGCAGACGGTCACGAACGAAAGCGGCCAGGTGTGGCAGGGCGCGCCCTACGTGCAGATCAAGCGGCACTCCTATCCCCAGGAACGCTCGATGTTCGACGTCGACACCTATTCGTTCCACGGGCCCCTGTTCTACGACGGCGAAAAGGCCTCCAAGCTGCAACGCGACGACCTGCTCTCCGAGGGTCCCTTCACCGCGAGCGCGGAGGATGGCTGGATCGCCATGATCCAGCATCACTTCCTGATCGGCGTGGTGCCGACCGCCGAAACGGAGCAGCACTACCGCGCCGACGTGGTTGACGACGTCGCCACCGCCAGTGTGATCGGGTCGACCCAGGCGGTGCCCGCGGGCGACGGTGAGACCTTCACCACCGCGCTCTTCGTCGGGCCGAAGCTGCAGGACCAGCTCGAGCAGGTAACCCCGACGCTCAAGCTCACCGTCGACTACGGGTGGCTGACGATCCTTTCCGAGCCGCTGTTCTGGCTGCTCTCCAAGATCAACAGCTTCGTCCACAACTGGGGCGTCGCGATCATCCTCGTGACCGTCATGATCAAGCTCGCCTTTTACAAGCTGACGCAGGCCAGCGGCCGCTCCATGGCGAAGATGCGCGAGATCCAGCCGCGCATGAAAGCGCTGCAGGAGCGCTACAAGGACGACCGCCAGCAACTGAGCCAGGCGATGATGGAGCTGTACAAACGCGAGAAGGTCAACCCGGCCGCGGGCTGCCTGCCGATCCTCATCCAGATGCCGTTCTTCCTTGCGTTCTACTGGGTCCTGCTCGAAAGCGTGGAAATGCGCCAGGCGCCGTTCGCGCTCTGGATCACCGACCTGTCATCGCGCGATCCCTATTTCATACTGCCGGCGATCATGGGCGCGGCCATGTTCCTGCAGCAGAAGCTGAACCCGAAACCGGCCGACCCGATGCAGGCGAAGGTGATGCAGCTCATGCCGATCGTGTTCACCGTCTTCTTCGCGTTCTTCCCGGCCGGCCTCGTGCTCTACTGGGTCACCAACACCAGCCTGTCCATCCTGCAGCAATGGCGGATCAACAAGGTGGTCGAGGAAGAAAGCCGCAAGCGCCGCGCAGGCAAGTCGCCGGCGAAGAAGAAGCACGAGAAGGACAAGTCCGACGCGGCGTGAATCGTTGAGCTGCGCATCGGCAACAAGTACGAAAGTACGACCCGGCACCATTCACGACAGGAGCTCTGTCTTGATGCGGATTGGTCCGTGCAGGGTCTTGTGCACGGGACAGCGCTCGGCGATTTCGAGCAGGCGCTGCCGTTGCGCTTCCGTCAGCTCACCCTTGAGCGTAATCGAGCGCTGGAACTCGTCGATCCGGCTCTCTTTGCTTTCGCAGTCCGCGCAATCCTTCGCGTAGATCTTGCCGTGGCGCACGCGCGCCGTCGCTTCTTCCAGCGCGAGCTGCTTGTGCCGGGCGTAAACCTGCAAGGTCATGGTCGTGCAGGCGGCCAGTCCCGCCGATAGCAGGTCGTAGGGCGTCGGCCCGAGATTGTCGCCGCCATATTGCGCCGGCTCGTCGGCGATAAGCCGGTGACCGGCCGCGTTGAGCTCGGTGGTGAGCGAGCCGGCGCGGGTGCGTGCGGCGGCCTCCCCGGTCGCCGCTGTCAGCCCCGCGGCGGGCTCCTCCACGCCGAACAGGTACTTCTCCGCCCAGGCCGCCAGCACGCGCCCGGCGTAGCGCGCGTCGTCCTCGCGCGTCAGCAGGTGGTCGGCGGAATCGAGGCTCACGAAGCTCTTCGGATGCTTCGCTTCCAGGAACAGCTCGCTCGCGTTGTCGATTTCGACGATTCCGTCGATCGGCGAATGCATGAAGAGCAACGCCATCCGGAGATCGCCGAGGCTGTCGGGCAGAGGGTGCCGCTCGAGGTCTTCCAGAAAACGGCGCCGGATCGTGAACGTGCGCCCCGCCAGTTCCACGGTCGCCTCGCCGAGCGTCCTGATCTCCGCGACCGCGTCCTCGAAGCGTTCGATGACGTGCGACGGGTGCGAGGGCGCGCCGATCGTCGCGACCGCCAGCGCGGAAGGAATCTCCGCCGCCGCGCGCAACACGGCAGTGCCGCCGAGCGAGTGCCCGACGAGCAGGGCCGGTGCGCGATGCCCCGCCTCGAGGAATTCCGCCGCGGCGACGAGATCCGCCACGTTGCTCGAGAACGTCGTGTCGGCGAACTCGCCCTCGCTGTCGCCAAGCCCGGTGAAATCGAAGCGCAGCACGCCGATCCCGGAATCGTTGAGCGCCCGGCAGATGTGCCGGGTTGCTTTCAGGTTCTTGGAGCCGGTAAAACAGTGCGCGAACAGCGCCCACGCACGCGGGCTCCTGTCCGGCATGTCGAGCACGCCCGCGAGCTCGTGCCCTTCCTCATTCTCAAACGTCACCTGATGATGCAACATGACCGGTCGTCCTGTAGGAGCCCGCATTCCGGGCGATTTGAATGGAGGCTGATGCGCCGTCTTCCGCCGTGCGCGATGGATGGTCGCGTCGCCGGAAATCGGCCATGAACCGCACACCCGCTTACCCGCACGATACGATCGTGGCCGCGGCGACGCCACCCGGCATCGGCGGCATCGCCGTCGTGCGCGTCTCCGGTGAACGGGTGCCCGACATGGCGATGATCATGCTCGGCGAGCTGCCCGTCCCGCGGCACGCAACCTTGTCCGGTTTTCGCGACGGCGAAGGGAGCCTGCTCGACCGGGGCATCGCGCTGTATTTTCCGGCGCCCGATTCCTTCACCGGAGAGGCGGTGCTCGAGCTGCAGGGTCACGGCGGGCCCGTGGTCGTGGCCGATCTCGTGGAAGCCGTGGTGCGGCTCGGCGCCCGGCGTGCCGAGCCCGGGGAATTTTCCCGGCGCGCCTTCCTGAACGAACGGCTGGACCTGACGCAGGCGGAAGCCATCGCGGACCTCGTCGCGAGCGGCTCGTCGCAGGCGGCGCGGGCCGCGCTGCGCTCGCTGTCCGGCGTATTCTCCGAAGCCGTGGACACGCTGGCCGAATGCCTGGTGCGGCTGCGCATGCACGTGGAGGCGGCGATCGACTTTCCGGAGGAAGAGATCGATTTTCTCTCCGACGAGGCGCTCATGGCGCGCTTGCGCGAGTGCGAGCGAGGCTTCGAGTCCCTCCTCGAGCGAGCGGCCGTCGGGCGCGTGCTCACCGACGGCTACCGGCTGGTCATCGTCGGTCGCCCGAACGCCGGCAAATCCAGCCTGCTGAACCTGCTCTCCGGGCAGGAGGCCGCCATCGTCACCGAAATCGCGGGCACCACGCGCGACATCCTGCGCGAGCGCATCAACCTCGACGGGCTGCTCGTGGAGCTGGTCGACACGGCGGGCTTGCGCAGCGATCCCGACCGCATCGAAGCGGAAGGCATCCGGCGCGCCTTTGATGCGCTCAAATCGGCCGATGCGGTCCTCTGGATCCGGGACGCGAGCGCGCCAACGGCCGCGCGCGACGACGCGTGCGAGGAGCTGCCGCACGACGTGCCGGTCATCCGGGTGCTGAACAAGATCGACCTGACGGAAGAGCCGCCGGGACGCTTGCCCACGGATGACCTCGCGGTCGCGATCTCCGCTCGCACCGGCGCCGGCATCGACGCGCTCAAAGCCCTGATCAAGCAGCTTGCGGGCTACCGGGACACCGGGGAGGGCGCGTTCACCGCGCGCCGGCGGCACGTCGACGCCCTGGAGCGCGCGCAGGGGCATTTCCTCGCCGGCCGGGAGGCGCTGGAGCGGACGCGCGCCGGGGAACTGCTCGCCGAGGAACTCAAATACGCCCACCGGGCGCTCGCGGAGATCACCGGCGAGTTCACCAGCGACGACCTCCTCGGGCGCATCTTCGCCGAGTTCTGCATCGGCAAATAAGTGAAGCCCGTCACAATGTGGTTCAAAAGCCACACGATTTTCCGGCGGATTTGTGATCGCGGTCGCGAAGGCGACACAGGAGGTGACGTTAAGCTGTTGTCCCTTGGGCAGTTGCCATGGGGCAACTAAGGAGACAGCTATGTGGCGTTCACTGATGTTCCTCGCGGCGTTCTCGATTTCGGGAGCGGCATATGCCGAGGGTTTTGATTACAGCTTCATCGAAGGTTCTTACGGCCAGGTCCAATTCGACGACCTGGATGTCGATGGCGATGGCTTGAGCATCGGCGGCTCGTATGCCGTCAGCGACAACTTCCACGTCTTCGGCGGCTATGAGACCGGCGATTTCGATTTCGGCGTCGATCTCAACACGATGCAGGCCGGCGTCGGCTACAACATGCCGGTTTCGGACGCGGTCGACGTGGTTGCGTCGCTGGCGTACGTCAATATGGAAGTCGAAGCGGCCGGTCTCGGTTCGGTCGACGACAACGGCTACGAGATGGGCGTGGGCCTCCGCGCCATGGCGAGCCCGCAGTTCGAGCTGAGCGGTGAGATCAGCTATCTCGATCTCGGCGACGGCAGCGACACCGGGTTCGGCGCAGGCTTCCTGTACCACTTCTCGGAGTCGTTCGCGGCCGGCCTCTCCGGCGACTGGAACGAGGATTTCAGCACCTATGCGCTGAACGGTCGCTTCTCCTTCGGTCAATAAGAAGCGTTACAACAAGAAACATTGAACCCCGCCTCAACGGCGGGGTTTTTTTTGCGCCGTCGCAGGACCCCGTCTCACGGGGGCACGCCGCCCGCCGCCGGTCGCCCGTGAGACGGGCTCCTACGCGCTTTGTTCGCCGCCGTCTTTACAGGTCACGAGCTCGTTGGTTGCGCATAAATCGCCCGCCGAATTCCGCGTGAGTCGCGGAACCCTGAGCTGCCACGATGCCTGCCGGCGGAGGCGTGGCCGGGGGAGGCCTTTGGCGGAACTTCCGCGGACCGGAGGGCCCGCAGGGCCCGGAGGGAGCCATTTCGCCAAAGGCCTCCCCCGGTCGCGGCTCCGCCCGGCCACGGCGTTCCGAACACCGGTGCCACCCGTGCCTCCGACAAGCTAGGTACCGGTCGCCCGTGAGACGGGCTCCTACCCGCTTCGTTCGCCGCCCTTTACAGGTCACAAGCTCGTTGGTTGCGCGTAAATCGCCCGCCGAATTCCGCGCGAGTCGCGGAACCCTGGGCTGCCACGATGCCTGCCGGCGGAGGCGTGGCCGGGGGAGGCCTTTGGCGGAACTTCCGCGGACCGGAGGGCCCGCAGGGCCCGGAGGGAGCCATTTCGCCAAAGGCCTCCCCCGGT
>DASSBS010000034.1:0-3269 GCA_035698445.1 Woeseiaceae bacterium | reverse complement strand
TTTGCCGACGCCGGGCTCGCCGATCAGCACCGGGTTGTTCTTGGTGCGCCGCTGCAGGATCTGGATGGTGCGGCGGATCTCGTCGTCGCGGCCGATGATCGGGTCGAGCTTGCCCTGCTCGGCGCGCTCGGTGAGGTCGATCGTGTCTTTCTCGAGGGCCTGGCGGGTCTCTTCCGCGTTCGGGTCGTTGACCTGCTGGCCGCCGCGCAGCTCGTCGATCGCGCGCTCGACCGCGCCGCGCACCGCGCCGGCCTGCTCCCTCGTTTTCTTCAGCGGCGACTTGTCGTCGAGCGCCGCCAGCACGACGAGCTCGCTCGAGATGTACTGATCGTTACGCTTCTGGGCGAGGCTGTCGGTCAGGTTGAGGAGCCTGGTCGTGTCGTTGCTGATGTGCACGTCGCCGCCCGCGCCTTCGACTTTCGGCAGGCGGTCGAGCACCTCGCCGAGCTGGGAGCGCAGGAGGTTGACGTTGACGCCGGCCTTGGTGAGCAGGCCGCGGACGCTCGAGCCCTGCTGGTCGAGCAGCGCCACCATGAGGTGCGCCGGCTCGATGAACTGGTGGTCCTGGCCGACGGCGAGCGACTGCGCGTCCGCCAGCGCCATCTGCAGCTTGCTTGTCAGTTTGTCCATCCGCATGAGGGGTCCCACCTTGGTCCTGCGTTCCGGCAATTATTGAGCCGAAACCGCTGATTTCAACCGCAATAAGTTGGAGCCCGCCATTGCGGGCGACCGGTACGGTGCTGACGCACGGCAAAGGGTCGAACCGAGGTTTTCGCGTCGCGAAAACCTCGGTTCGACCCTCTACCCTGCCTGCCGTCGCGTGCCGAGTCCCTTACCGCGCCCGGAAGACGAACGTCGCCATCCGTCCGCACTGCCCATCACGCCGATACGAAAAGAAGGCCTCGGGCTCACCATACGTGCACCGCCCGCCGCCGAACACCCGAGTCACCCCGCAGCGCCCCAGCCTGAGCCGCGCAAGCCCGTACAGGTCGGCCTGCCAGCGCCCCCGGTCGTTCCGCCGGAAATGCCCCGCCGCACCCGGGTCGCCCTGGACGAAAACCTCCCGCACTTCCTGGCCGACCTCGAAAGCCGGCTGCGAAATCGCCGGCCCCAGCCAGGCGAGCACCTCCCCCGCCGGCGCGCCGAGCGCCGCGACCGTCGCTTCCAGCACCCCGGCGCTCAAGCCCCGCCAGCCGGCGTGAGCCACGGCGATTTCCCGGCCGCTCGCGGACGCGAACACCACGGGCAGGCAATCGGCGGTCAGCACCGCGCAGACCGCGCCGGGGCGGTCGGCGACGATCGCGTCCGCCGGCTGGTCCGGGGAGGCGCTGTACGCTGCCATGACGCGCGTGCCGTGCACCTGCCGCAGCCACGGCGGCTCTCCCGGCAGGCCGCAAGCCTCGACGAAGCGGCAGCGGTTCGTGCGCACCGCTTCCGGATCGTCGCCGACGTGCGCGCCGAGATTCAACGTGGCGTACCGCCCCTGGCTCGCGCCTCCGGCCCGTAACGTCGTGCCGGCAACGACGTTTGCCGGTGCCGGCCAGTCAGCCCTGAGCCACGGCACCGCGGTCATGCCGCGCCATCGCGAAGCGCGTCCAGCAAAGCGGAGAAATCGGCCGGCAACGGCGCGTCGACTTCGATCGGCGTTCCCTCCCAGGTAAATTCCAGCCGGGCGGCATGCAGCGCCTGCCGGCGGAACCCCTGCAGTACTTTTTTCAGGTGCTCGCCGGCGGCCGCCGGAAGCGCCAGCCGCCCGCCGTAGAGCGGATCGCCGAGCAGCGGGTGGCGCCGCCACGCCAGGTGCACGCGAATCTGGTGCGTGCGCCCGCTCTCGAGCTGCACGATTATAAAGGTGTGGGCCGCGAATCGCTCGATGACCCGGTAGTGCGTGACGGCCGGTTTGCCGTCATCGCGAACGCTCATTTTCAGCCGGTCGACGGGATGGCGGCCGATCGGCGCATTGACGGTGCCGCCGCCCGTCAGCACGCCGCAGCAGACCGCCTGGTAATGGCGGGAGATGGTGCGCTCGCTCATCTGGCGCACCAGCGCGGTGTGCGACTGCAGGGTTTTCGCGACGAGGAGCAGGCCGCTCGTGTCCTTGTCCAGGCGGTGCACGATGCCGGCCCGCGGCAGCTCGGCGAGCGATGGCACCCGGTGCAGGAGGCCGTTCATGAGCGTGCCGTGCAGGTTGCCGGCGCCGGGATGGACGACCAGGCCGGCCGGCTTGTTGACGACCAGCAGGGCGTCGTTCTCGAGCACGACGTCGAGCTCCATGGCTTGCGGGAGGCTCTCGACCGCGATGGTCGCCTCGGGTTGCAATACCACCGCTTCGCCGCCGCGCACCGGATCCCTGGGGCGCAGCGGGCGGCCGTCGGCGGTGGCGAGCCCGCGCGTGATCCAGTCCTGCAGGCGGCTCCGCGAGTACTCCGGAAACATCCGGGCGAGCGCCTTGTCGAAGCGCTCACCGGCGAGCTCCGGTGGAACGGTCTGTTGGTATCGCTCTTCGGTCACGAGGGTGTGCAGCGGCCCGGCCAGAGGTGGAGTTTACGGTATACTCGCCGACTCGATCGCCACCGGCCGCTCATTCATCCGGACAAGATGATGCTCAGATTTACACACCTCCGCCCGGCAGCCGCCGTCCTGGGTCTCGTTTGCCTCGCGCTGCTAGCCGGCTGTGCCGGTACGGAGGAGGAAGAGAACCAGCTCATCAAGAACGTCACGGAGGCGTACGAAACGGCGCAGCGGGCGATGGAAAACCAGAACTTCCGGCGCGCGATCCCGATCTACGAAGCCTTGCAGGCACGGTTCCCCTTCAGCGATCTCAGCAAGCGCATCCAGCTCGAGCTCATGTTCGCCTATTACAAGGCCAACCGGCCGGAGCAATCGATCGATCTCGCGGACCAGTTCATGCGCGAGAACCCGATCGATCCGCAGGTCGATTATGCGCTCTACATCAAGGCGCTGAACCACTTCAACGACGATCCCGGGTTACTCGAAGGCTGGTTCAATAAAGGCATGGAGAACCGGCCGCCGCGCGATGCCGCGCTGGCGTTTTCCTTGTTCAGGCAGCTCGTGGAGCGTTATCCCGCGAGTGAGTATGCGGAAGATGCGCAGCAGCGGATGGTGTTTCTGAAGAACCGGCTCGCTTCTTATGAGAACAGCGTGGCGGAGTTTTACCTGGAGCGCGATGCGTACGTGGCGGCGCTGAACCGGGCGAAGGGCGCGCTGGAGCAGTACAACGGGGCGACGGGGAACAGGGAGTCGCTGGA